>NZ_CP147251.1:817500-1087500 GCF_017426705.2 Enterococcus sp. DIV2402
GAACAATGTTCATTCAATTAAATAGTGTGGTGGCGATAGCGAGAAGGATACACCTGTTCCCATGCCGAACACAGAAGTTAAGCTTCTTAGCGCCGATTGTAGTTGGGGGTTGCCCCCTGTGAGAGTAGGACGTCGCCACGCAAATATCATTTGATAAAAATGTAGGATTCATTCCAAAATGGTATGAATCCTACATTTTTTTTATGCTATGAAACAATCCTCAATCATGTTAAGAATTGAGGATTGTTTAGAGTTTAGATTGTTTCATAGGCTAATTGTTTAATAATTGTCTCATGTTGAGGATAGTCTTTTAGTAGTTCATTTTGTGTAAATAATTCAAAGTCTTGATAATCAAAACCTGGAGCGACCACACAACTGACTAAAGCAAAAGATTTCTCAACACTTGAGCCAAAAATAGTCCCTTTAGGAACAGTATAAGATAATTTTTCACCTAACTGAGGATGCTTACCTAACAAAATGGCTTCATAATGTCCATCTGGAAAAATACAGTGAACGGTTAATGCTGCTCCTTCATGATAGAACCAAGTTTCATCAGATTGTAATCGATGAAAATGTGAAGGACTATCAGTATTTAATAAAAATAAAATAGAGGTGTATAGTGGACGAGTGCCATTAGAAGTTACTATAGTTTGTTCACTGACATCGGTTTGTTTAAAATAACCACCTTCTTCATGGGGAATTAATTGTAATTCTCGAATCCATTGTTCTGCTATCTTCATTTAAGTGGAGTTAAAAACTCCATCACCTTCCTTTCTATATTGCATATAATCATTATACACTGATAAGCAAATAAGTAGACAAATGAATTGAAGCAGAGGAAAATAAAAAGAAAAGTAAGGTGGTTAAACTAATGGCAGAACATTCAAAAGAAGAACTAAAGAAAAAATTATCATCTATTGAATTTGCTGTAACGCAAGAGAATGCGACAGAACGTCCTTTTACAGGTGAATATGATAATTTTTATGAAAAGGGAATTTATGTGGATATAGTAAGTGGAGAACCACTTTTTGTTTCTAGTGATAAATTTGATGCAGGTTGTGGTTGGCCATCATTCTCACGTCCAATTGCTACAGCAGAAATTCAAGAAAAAAAAGATTATGAATTAATTTATCCTCGTGTAGAAGTGCGCAGCAAAGAAGCTGATTCACATCTCGGGCATGTGTTTACAGATGGACCAGAAGAATTAGGTGGCTTGCGCTATTGTATTAATTCTGCCGCATTAAAATTTATTCCATATGACGATATGGTAGAAAAAGGTTACGAAGAATACCAACAATATGTCAGATAAATAAAAAAAACAGATAGCAAATAGGTTATCTGTTTTTTTTATATCCTTTTCATTTTATGATACAATAAAGGGAACATATGTACAGAAAGGAAAAATTATGTACGAGTATATTATTGGTAAAATTGCGGCAATTCATCCCGCATATATTGTGATTGAAACAAATGGTATTGGGTATCAGATTGCTTCGGGAAACCCGTATCGTTATAGTAGTAAAATGAATCAAGAGGTAAAAATCTTTGTCCATCAAGTTATCCGTGAAGATGCACATACCTTGTATGGTTTTAATAGTTTAGAAGCAAAGCAATTATTTTTACGCTTAATTAGTGTATCCGGAATTGGTCCAAAGAGTGGCTTAGCAATTATGGCAAATGATGACCATGACGGTTTAATAGCTGCAATCGAATCTGGAGACATTACTTATTTAACTAAATTTCCTGGTGTAGGTAAAAAAACAGCTCAACAATTAATTCTTGACTTAAAAGGAAAACTTGGAGAACTTGCAGGGGATTTGACGGGGGAGGTACCAATGGAATTGTTTACTACTTCAGAAAATCCTGCGTTAGAAGAAGCAATAGCAGCTTTGCAAGCACTAGGCTATAGTGAAAGAGAAACAAAAAAAGTTCACAAACAATTACTGCAAGAACCAGTTCAATCAACGGATGAATATTTACGAGCTGGGTTAAAATTAATGATGAAAAAATAAGGAGAAACGTATGACTGATCGAATGATTTCGCCAAATACGAATCAAGAAGAAGAATTTCTTGAAAGAACACTACGTCCGCAGTATTTTGCGCAATATATTGGGCAAGATAAAGTAAAACAAGAATTGAATATCTATATCCAAGCGGCCAAACATCGTGAAGAGTCATTGGACCATGTGTTACTTTACGGACCTCCAGGATTAGGAAAAACAACGATGGCCATGGTAATTGCTAATGAAATGGGTGTCAATATTCGTACAACAAGTGGCCCTACCATTGAAAAACCAGGTGACTTAGTAGCTACTTTAAACGAACTAGAGCCTGGGGATGTTTTATTTGTTGATGAAATTCATCGCTTACCACGTGTGGCAGAAGAAATGTTATATTCAGCAATGGAAGATTTTTATGTGGATATTATGGTTGGACAAGGAACAACGGCACATCCTGTTCATTTTCCCTTGCCACCATTTACCCTAATTGGTGCGACAACACGTGCAGGAATGCTTTCAGCGCCATTAAGAGATCGTTTTGGTATCATTTCACACATGCAGTATTATGAAGAAGCTGATTTAAAAGAAATTGTTCAACGATCGGCAGAAATTTTTCAAACTGAAATTGTTGAAACTGGTGCAATTGAAATTGCGCGTCGTTCTAGAGGGACTCCTAGAATTGCCAATCGGTTGTTGAAACGTGTGCGTGATTTCGCTCAAGTTCAAGCGAATGGTATTATTGATCAAAAAATTGCTGATAAAGCCTTATCTTTATTACAAGTAGATAGTGCTGGTTTAGATTTAATTGATCAAAAATTAATTAAAACAATGATTGAGTTATATAATGGTGGGCCTGTTGGATTAAGTACGTTGTCTGTAAATATCGGAGAAGAACGAGAAACTGTAGAAGATATGTACGAACCGTATTTGATTCAAAAAGGGTTTTTAAAACGAACGCCACGTGGAAGAGTAGCGACGCTTTTAGCATATGAACATTTTGGCTACTCTTATCAAGAATAGAAGCGAGGAAGACAATGGCAGAAGGTAAAAAAACTAAAGCTGCGATTGCTGCAGCTTATATTCAGTTATGTGAAGAAAAAGAATGGGCAAAAATTAGCGTACAAGATATTGCTTTACGTACGGAGATTAACCGCCAAACCTTTTATTATCATTTTCCAGATAAAAAAACGCTGTTGCGCTGGGTGTATTTGAATGATTCGTTAAGGTATTTAGCGGCGGATGAAGTTTCTTTAGATAATTGGGAAGAACAAGCGTTGAAAATGTTGAAAACAATGCAAGAAAAAAGTGTTTTTTATCATAATACACTAGCTGGTGAGCGCGATATTTTGATGAATGAGTTTTTTCAAGTCGTTCAAGAAGTTTTTAAGCAATTGTTCCAGCAAGTAGATGAAGAACATGTATTGTCTACGCAAGATATTCAGTTTTATAGTCGCTTTTTTTCTTTTGGTTGCAGTGGTATTTTAGAAGCTTGGATTCGTGGGAATTTTCAAGAGACGCCGCTAGACATTGCAACGCAGCTCTTACGTTTGGCGCAGGATATTGAAGTTTATTCATATCGAATTTATCAAAGAAATGAGGAATAATTGGATGACGAAAGTTTTATTTGTATGCTTGGGAAATATTTGTCGTTCACCAATGGCAGAGGGCTTGATGCGTAAATATAGTGAAGAATACCAATTGGAGATAGTTGTCGATTCAGCTGCTACGAGTCGTTGGGAAGTGGGAAATCCAGTTTATAGTGGGACCCAAAAAATTTTACGCAAAGAAAATGTTGATTACTCACAAATGTTTTCACGTCAAATTAAATTGGGAGATTTTGAACTATTTGATTGGATTATTGGAATGGATCATGATAATGTAGACGATTTACGAGCGATGGCACCCAAAGAATATCATCATAAAATTCATTTGTATCAAGAAGTAGTACCAGGAAAAGAAGACCAAGCGATTCCTGATCCATGGTATACAGGAGATTTTGAGCAGACGTATCGTTTGGTCAAGGCAGGTTTGCCTTTATGGGCTGAAAAATTTGCATCGAATAAAAGCTGAAAGATACGTCAGTTTTTAATTTTTATTGACTAAAACGGTGATTTTACGAAAACAAAATAAATTTATCACACTTTTTTCACACTTCCTGAGTATAGTATAAGCATACCAACAAACAACCCTAACAAAACACTTTTTCATTTTTACTCCTTACCTGTCAGTTCCCCGCTGACAGGTTCTTTTTTTACTTCAATAAATAAAATTTACAAGATATCTATTTCACAATATATAAAACAAAAAAATTTTTTATACTAAAAATAGACTGATATAAAGAGTTTTTATCGGAAAACTGTCATTTTTTTTACTTGTGCAAAAAAAAGTGATAGTTTCTTAATTCACAATCTAGCTATAATAAGCTTGTAAATTAAAGGAGGAACTTTCAATGACAAAAACAGTAATTATTGGATCGAACCACGCAGGTATTGCTGCTGGAAATGTGTTATTAGATAAGTATGAAGGTCAAGAAGTTGTAATGATCGAGCGTAACAGCAATTTTAGTTACTTAAGTTGTGGAACAGCACTTTGGGTAGGGCGTCAAATCGATGAAGATGAAGTACCTGGCCTATTCTACACAAACCGTGAAGATTTTGAAGCAAAAGGCGCGAAAGTTTATTTAGAAACAGCTGTTGACAGCATTGACTTTGAGAAAAAAGAAGTTCATTGTGTGACATCAGATGGTTCTGAATTTGTTGAATCATATGATAAATTAGTTATTGCAACTGGTTCTAAACCAATTTCTCCAAAAGTACCTGGGCGTGAATTGAAAAACATCACATTCATGAAAAAATATGCTGAAGGCGAGTTTATCGATGGTATCTTGGATTCAGATGAAATCCAAAATGTTGCGGTAATCGGTGCTGGTTACATTGGTGTTGAAATGGCTGAAGCTGTAAAACGTCGCGGCAAAAACGTGTTATTATTTGATGCGATGGATCGTTCTTTACCAAGCTACTATGACCGTGAATTTACAGATGCGATGGATAAAAATCTGGCAGACAATGGTGTTGAATTACACTTAGGTGAATTGGTTCAAGAATACAAAGGAACGGATAAAGTTGAAGCAGTTGTTACAGCAAATGGTGAATATCAAGTTGATTTAGTTGTCAATGCAATTGGTTTCTTGCCAAACAGTGAATTAGGCAAAGATCATTTGCAAGTATACAAAAATGGCGCTTACTTGGTGAATCGTCATCAAAGAACCAACGATCCAGACGTATATGCAGTTGGTGACTGTGCAACAGTTTATTCAAACGCATTACAAGATACAACTTATATTGCTTTAGCAACAAATGCTGTTCGTACAGGAATGGTTGCTGGTGAAAATATCGGTGGCGCTGCAGTTGCATCACCAGGTGTTCAAGGTTCAAATGGAATCTCAATCTTCGGTTACAACATGGTTTCAACTGGCTACTCTGTTGAAGCAGCAGAACGTCATGGCTTAGTCGTGAAATACACTGATTTTGAAGATACACAAAAACCAGGCTTTATGAAGAAAAACGATAAAGTTAAAATCCGTATTGTATACGAGGCAACTACTCGTCGTATTGTTGGCGCACAAATTGCTTCTACAACTTCAGAAATTTCAATGGCAATCCACATGTTCTCATTAGCAATTGAGCGTGGGGTAACAGTTGATGAGCTAGCATTACTAGACTTGTTCTTCTTACCACACTTCAATCAACCATATAACTATATTAACAAAGCTGCATTAGCAGCAGAATAATAGAAGAAACCGGCAGTCACGCAATGACTGTCGGTTTTTTTTGTTGAGTGATTGAAAAAAAGTATCTATTAAATGATTGACTTCTGAAAATTCTGACGATATGATTGCTGCATTAAACTGTAATTTATAAGAAATAAGAGAGGTGTGAGAAAATGTCACAATTATCGATTGTATTACTTCAATTAGATGTTATATTTGGGGATCCAGAAGCAAATCGACAAAAAGTTAGTGAATGGTTTGCTAAAGCGAATTTGCAGCCGAATGAATTAGTCTTGCTGCCAGAGCTATGGGATACGGGCTATGATTTGACGCGATTGCCTGAAATTGCGGATCAAGAAGGAAAAACGGCACAACGATTTTTATCAGAATTGGCAAAAAAATATCAAGTATTTATTTCCGGCGGTTCTATTGCACGTCAGACAGGGGAGAAGGTATTTAATACAACCTATATTGTCGCCCCAACAGGAGAAGTTCGGGCGCAATATGACAAGGTCCATCTGTTTCGTTTAATGGAAGAAGAAAAATTTTTAGATGCGGGTAAACAGTTGGCGCAAACAACGATTGCTGATTTTTTAGTAGCACCTTTTATTTGTTACGACTTGCGTTTTCCAGAATGGTTTCGTAAAAGTGCGCACCAAGGGACAGAATTATTGCTTCTTTCTGCGCAGTGGCCAACACCACGGATTGAGCATTGGGAAAAATTAGTTCAAGCACGTGCGATTGAAAATCAATGTTTTGCTGCGGCAGTGAATCGTGTGGGTGCCGATCCTAATAACCAATTTGGCGGACATTCTTTAGTAGTTGATTCTTTAGGAAATATTTTAATAAAATTAGACGATACTGAAACAATTGGACGAGTGACCATTAATCATCAAGAAGTAGCAAAAACACGGGGACAGATGCCTGTTTTTGAAGATCGTCGAACTGATTTATATTGAGGGGGAAAAGGATGATACAAAAATCAAAGATATTACAAGAGTTACCGCCACAATTTTTTGCTCATTTAGTGCAACAAGTGAATCAAAAAATTGCAGAAGGTCAAGACGTCATTAATTTAGGTCAAGGAAATCCAGATCAGCCAACGCCTTCAGGAATTATTGAGACGCTTCAACAAGCTGTTGAGAATCCATTAAATCATAAATACTCACAATTTAGAGGAAATCAATTTTTTAAACAAGCAGCTGCTGATTTTTATTTGGAACACTATGGTGTAACTCTGGATCCTGAAACGGAAATCGCAGTCATGGGTGGTTCCAAAATTGGGTTAGTGGAGTTACCACTTGCTTTATTGAATCCAGGAGATCGTCTATTGTTGCCTGATCCAGGTTATCCGGATTATTTGTCAGGGGTTGTTTTAGCGCAAATTGAGAAAGAATTGTTACCTTTATTACCAGAAAATGGCTATCTGCCCGATTATGAAACAGTGGACAAAGAAAAACTGGAACAAGCGAAGTTACTTTTTTTAAATTACCCGAATAATCCTACAGGCGCCCAAGCAACTTCGGAATTTTTTGATCAAACCGTATCCTTTGCAAAAGAACACGAGATTGCGGTCGTTCATGATTTTGCTTATGGGGCTTTAGGTACGAATGAAGAAGCACCTGTGAGTTTTTTACAAAGCTCAGGTGCAAAAGAAGTTGGGGTAGAATTATATACACTGTCTAAAACGTATAATATGGCTGGTTGGCGAATTGCATTTGCTGCAGGGAATGCCGAAATTATTGAAGCGATTAACATCATTCAAGATCATTTATTTGTAGGCTTATTTCCTGCTTTACAAGAAGCAGGGGCCTATGCTCTTAAAAGTAATGAAAAAGTGGACGAACTAGTTGCTTTGTATAATCGTCGTCGTAAAGCTTTTGTCGAAGCGGCAGCTCAAATTGGATGGCAAGCGTATCCTTCTACGGGAGCTTTTTATGCGTGGATGCCCGTACCAAAAGGTTATACGAGTCGTTCATTTGCTGAGTTCTTATTGAATGAAGTTGCTGTGGCTGTAGCGCCTGGAAATGGCTTTGGCGATGGTGGTGAAGGCTATGTACGCGTTGGATTGTTAGTTGAAGAAGAACGATTACAAGAAGCCATTGCACGCATTGCTACGTTGAATTTAACGTTTTAACCCATAGACGGTGGCGTATGCTACCGTCTATTTAATAAGCGATGTGACGGTTTGATAATGTGCAGAGTCAAAATGAAGCGACTGCTTTACAGAAAGAGACGTTAAAGTGGTATGCGTACTATCTATCAATTCATTAATAAAGTCCAGAGGTTCTAACATTACAAGCTGTTGAACGGTGTTTTTTTGCGTATTTGTTAGCTTGGAACGCGCGCCTTCATACTTACTCCAATCACCTAAATTGTTTGGAGGATATCCTTGTTCCATATACCAGAAAGAAATTAAACAATGGATTAACATAAAACGACATGTTTGCGCATAGATAGTCTCTTGACGTTTTAAACGTCGATAAAATTCATGGAGGTTCGCATAATATTTAGCTAAAAAGACATCTACTTCCGCTTGTGTGGGATGGTAGGGAGACTTTTGAGAGTCTTCTTTGATGTGTTGTAAGAGTTCATTTGTATCTTTTAAAATATGAATAGTTGCTAACCAAGGACTTGGTGGTAACTCATCTGGATAATAGACAAAAACATCTAATTTAATAAAAGATGGAAAATGGATAACTGCATAAAAAGTAGTTTTTGTTTCAATAAACAAAATAGGTTCTAATTTTTTTAGCAAGGTTGTTAAAAAAATATTTTTATCGACAGTCGGAGCAAGAACGATTCGAAAATCAATATCTGAATAAGCATCGGCATTGCCAGTTGCTAGTGAACCTCCAAGGAAAGTCCCTTGGATTATCGAAATATTGGTTATAACTCGTAAGTGATGGAGCAGTTTATTTCTAGATGTTTGTAAGGTTGTTTCCTTCATATTCAATCAACTCCTTTATTCTAGATTGTATCATATAAAAACAGATAAATAATTGTTGACATGGGCTGATATATTTGATATGATATAAAAGTTGAGAAATGAAAGCAGAAGCACCCGCTTCTCGCCTGAGTGAAAAAATCGCTGGGCAGAATAGGATTCCGACTAATTGATTAGCTGGAGTACGCGCGGGTTCTTGTAGAAGAACTCGTTTTTTTATTGCCATATTGGTAATTCTTTCTTTCTCTCAAATAACTTGGAGGTGAATGACCATAGCTAAAGATATGATGGTAAATGACGGCATTCGTGCAAGAGAACTACGCTTGATTGATCAAAATGGTGAACAATTAGGAGTTAAATCTAAAGCAGAAGCATTAAGTATTGCTGAAAGAGCAAATCTAGATGTAGTATTAGTGGCTCCCAATGCGAAACCACCAGTTGCGCGAATTATGGACTACGGTAAATATCGTTTTGAACAACAGAAAAAAGAACGTGAAGCCCGTAAGAAGCAAAAGGTAATTAACATTAAAGAAGTGCGCTTAAGTCCAACGATCGACGTAAATGATTTCAATACTAAATTGCGTAATGCACGAAAATTCTTAGAAAAAGGCGATAAAGTGAAAGCTTCTATCCGTTTTAAAGGACGTGCCATTACCCATAAAGAGATTGGTCAAAGAGTTCTAGATCGTTTAGCAGAAGAAACTACTGATATTGCAACAGTAGAACAAAAAGCGAAAATGGATGGACGAAGCATGTTCTTAGTGCTTGCACCTAAAAACGAAAAATAAAACTGATTAACGAAAGATTTTGAGGAGGAAATTAGTTATGCCAAAACAAAAAACTCACCGCGGATTAGCAAAACGTGTTAAACGTACTGGCGGAGGCGGATTAAAACGCGCTCGTGCTTTTACTAGCCATAGATTCCATGGAAAAACTAAAAAACAACGTCGCCAATTACGTAAAGCGCGTATGGTATCAAGCGGCGATTTCAAACGTATCCGTCAACAATTAGCAAGAATGAAATAAACCAATTACTAGATTTGATATATTAGGAGGAATTAAACATGGCACGTGTTAAAGGTGGAACAGTAGCTCGTAAACGTCGTAAAAAAGTGCTTAAATTAGCAAAAGGATATTACGGTTCAAAACATACTTTATTTAAAACAGCTCAAGAACAAGTAATGAAATCATATAGTTATGCATATCGCGATCGTCGTCAGAAAAAACGCGACTTCCGTAAATTATGGATTGCACGTATCAACGCTGCAGCTCGTATGAATGGCTTAAGCTATTCTAAATTAATGCATGGTTTGAAAGTTGCTGAAATCGACATCAACCGTAAAATGCTAGCTGATTTAGCTGTAAACGATGCTTCTGCATTCACTGCATTAGCTGACCAAGCGAAATCTGCATTAGCTAAATAATTATTCGTTAATTGTCCCTGCTCTTTGGAGTAGGGATTTTTTTATTTTCAATCGCATTGATTTCTTCTGTGATACAATAGCGATAATAGGAGGTGGCATATGCAAAAAGTGAATTTTTTGGTCTTTGATGACTTTGAAACGTTGGATTTATTTGGTGTCGTTGAAATTTTTGGTCGTTTGAAAGAATCGTATGATCTCAAGTTTGTTTCTTTAGAAGGTGGCGTGATTACAAGTAGTCAACAGACGCCGATTGTTACTGAACCAATTTCTTCTATCGATACTTCGGGTATTTTAGTTGTTCCTGGAGGTATGGGAACACGGAAGTTAGTGGATCATCATGAATGGACAGAACAATTAACAAAATTAAGTTTACTAGCTCCTTATGTGCTAACAATTTGTACCGGTGCAGCGTTATTAGCGAAGACGGGACTGCTGAATGGGAAAAAAGCAACCAGTAATAAACGTGCATTTGATTGGGTTATTTCGACTAACCAAGCGGTCAATTGGCAACGAAAAGCACGATGGGTCGTCGCTGACAAGTATTACACTTCTTCTGGTGTATCGGCAGGAATGGATATGGCATTAGGCTTCATTGCGGATCGACATGGCAAGGCGTGTGCCCAAAAAATTGCCTATGATATTGAATATGTCTGGAATGATTGTCCACAAGAGGATTTTTTTGTTGGAAAATAAGGAGGAAAACAATGAAAAATATTAAAAATTTTGTTGCAGAAAAATATAAAAATAACCCAGAATATACTGCTGTGGCAGAAGATATTTATCAAATGGGGAATGAATATGTAACTAGCTTTTCGTTTGAACCGGAAATAGGAGAAGAAAAAATTGGTGGCTTGTTTGCCCCTTATTTGCTTGAAGACTTGTTAGATACCTATTCTCTTTACATTTCTGACTTTTATGGTGCGTTAAATAAAAACAATGAGCAAGAATGTTTCTTTGAAGTTGCTGGGGATCTTGAAGAAGTAAAACAATGTCGCGAAATTATTGGCAAACACGTTTACCATCAAACAATTGAAGAGGATGGGGAAGAATATATCACCCTGACTATTGAATAAAGGAGTAGATGAAAATGAGTAAAGCACGCATTGTACCATTTTTAAGTTTTACTGGACAAGCCGAAGCAGCGATGAGATTTTATGCTCAAGTATTACCAGAAACATCAATTACAACGCTCGTACGTTATGGAATAGATAATCCTCATATGCCTGCAGAACAAGGAGATAGAATTATGTACGGTGCTATTAATTGTATGGGGCAAGAAATTATGTTTTTAGATATGAGTGATGAATACCCAGCGCCACCGTTTAATTGGGCACATTCTTTGTATATTGATTGTCAAAATGAAGCAGAGTTTGACGAAATTTTCCAAGGGCTTTCTGAGGAAGGATCAATTATGATGGGACCAGAATCGGTTGGAGATATTAGAAAATGTGCGTGGGTAGTTGATAAATTTGGCGTGACATGGCAACCTGTTTGGGCATAATATAAAACAAGCCTGTTTCCTCAGTTTATTTCAAAATAAATTGAAGAAACAGGCTTGTTTTAATTGTGTGCGTGTTTTTGACGCCGATGATACATATAGAAAACCGTTGGAGTAATTCATATCCCAAGGTAATTCCTAACTGCCGATGATTCCACAATAAAGATAGCAAAAGCAATGGTGACGATGAAACTAGCGAGTAGTTGAATCATCGTTAGCTGTTTTCGAGCCTCATAGGGATCAATTTTTCCTTCTGTAATGTGTCGGGATAAGGTATTAATAGCATCAATTCTTCCAAGCGAAGTCGGTGAAAGTGGTGTGTCACGAACTTTTGCTTGGACATTTTTATTGTAAGGTGTTGCTGTTAGAAAAATCCCGTGAATGGAGACATAACTATCAAAATTCTCTAATTCAAAGGTTTGCGCAACGTGAATGATTGTTGACTCGACACGCTTCACTTCTGCACCATTTTTTAATAACGTTTCCCCACTATCATAAACAAGCTCAAAACGCTCTTGTTGATTCAACTAGAATCATTTCTCTCATAAGTTCTCAGGTTATTCTAACATCAGTGCCAAAAAGCCAAAAATAAAAAGCAGATGCCTATCATCTACTAATCATTTTCTTTATCTAAATTTTCGTGTAAATCAAACGCTTTGTTGTAAAATTTCAATCCAACCGTCATGATCCAGGCAGCAAACAATCCTAAGATACCACCTAAAACAATACCGATAAACCGATCAGGCAATAAAGGAATCATGTATTGATGTTTAATCAGTGAAGCTAACATTAAAGACATTGGTGTAATAAAAAAATTTGCAACTGCGTAATTGGTACGAACAGTAATTTCTACAATGACGTATAATATCGTAATCATTAGCAAAGTTTGAACAGTTGTTAAAGGTAAGTTTAATAAGAATACCGAAAGACCAAGACCGATAATTGTTCCCAAAATACGTTGAATATTCCGATGTAACATGGCACGTAAATTATCGCCTTGTAAAACTGCTGCTGTTGATACAACCATCCAATAAGGATTAGTTAATTGTAAACCTTGGCTCAAATACACTGCGAAAAATAACATGCCTCCGTAAAAAATACCATCTAAAACAACCGCTGGATCATCTGCTAAACGTTGAGATATGGAAATTTTTGGAACTGGTTCAGCAGGTGTTTTTTCTGTAAAATGTACCAAGCTTGCCATAATCAAAGAAAGGATAATTCCTAGGAGAAAGTATAACGCAGTAGAAGGCAAGGCGGACAAGGGTAGATGAATACTTGTTCCCATTGCAGCTACCATTACTCCGAAGAAAACACCGGGCTTTGTAATGTTATATAAGCGAAAAAAAACACGTCCAGTAAAAGCAATAATGCTGACAACTAAAGGTGCCAACCAACTGACGTGTGTAGATAACAAACCTAATAGAAAACTAACAAAAACGAAGAGACCAATTGCGCTGAGGCGTAATAATAAGTTTTGTAATGGAAGATGGTGGTAATAAAGAAAGACAAAAATCCCGAAGGAACCGAAACTAGCAATTGCCATATTATCTAAAAAGTAACCTGTAAATAATACAGTAAACATACATAGTCCTGCACCAATTAATTGGAAGGGGTTAAGTTTAGGCTTATTCCAATGAAATAGTTCTTTTAAGAAGGGTATTCCCATTCAATCACTCCTTTTACATTAAGAATAGCATATCACAAGTGGAGAATAAACCTGCCATGCTTGTGATAGTTTTATTAAAAATAGACAAAGAAAAAAGCCTGAGTAACTTTTCAACAAAAAAGACTCAGACTTGGGTTTTTTCTAATTTTTTAACACGGCCGCCGATTTTATCTGCGAATGCTTCAGATTGTTTTCTATCATTGAAAATCAACAATTTATCTGGAGATTTTTCTCTTGTGCGTTGCCCATCTTTAGAGATATATCCGTGAAAAACTTTAATTGCGTACATCAAACCACTCCTTTCGATTTATCTACTGTTAATTATACGAAGGAGGAGATAAAAATCAAAAAAAACGCGTTCATTTTAATACAATTCCAATAATTGTTAAGAAAATCACTATTTTTCATGAATTTTATTTTGTAATTGAGCATATTCTGCGAATATTTTATGAAATTCTGGGACAGTTTTTTTCAACTGTACTAACCGTTGTGTTTCCTTATTTAAAAAACAATGTTTGCTGGTTCCAGTCGTTAATAAACATTCGTTTGTATCACGAATCTCATAACAAAAATCAAGGCGTGTTCCGGTATACTTTTCGACAAAAACATCGATACGGATTGTGTCGCCGTATCGAATCATTTCCTTGTATTGACAGCTTACTTCTAATACAGGGACGATAATTCCAGATTCTTCAATTTTTTGATACGGTAAATTTAAAAAATTTAAAATATCTACTCGAGCTTCTTCAAACCAACGAATATAATTGGAATGATGAATAATACTCATTTGGTCAGTTTCGTAGTAGTGTGGTTGACGAATATATCCTGAATATATGGTCAAACAAAACGCCTTCTTTCTATTAGTTTCTATTTATTAGTTTACGGTTAGAAATAGTAGGATGCAAGAATCTTTTCTTGAATAAAGTTAATTGAGAATCATTCTCATTAGGTGTATACTCAATGAAAAAGGAGAGAGGCCGATGCGCTGGTTAGTGAAACAACGAATGGCAATGTATCGTTATGTGATGATTTTATATGTAGTTGCTTTAAATATATTATTTTACACTTCAGGAAATAGATGGATTATGGGAGTAGTCACATTAGCAAATATTTTCGCTATTTTGGCTATATTGGGATTTTCGTTCCATGAAAAAATTCGTAAAATCGAACGAGAAGAAAGACGGCAACAGCGAAAGGAACGACGAGAAAAAAGAAAGCAGGCGTAAGAACAAAATCGTGCAAGTTTTCTGAAAATATTGCTTCTAAAATCTTGACTTTTCACTAGCTTTCCTGTACCTTATAGCTAATATCGGAAAAAAGCCAGTGAAAGAACGAGTATGTAGCAATAGCAACTTTAAAGAGAGAACTACCTAGGCTGAAAGTAGTTTAAGAGATGCGGCAGAAAGACAGTCTGGAGGCGAGTGCGTGCAAAGCCACTCCGCGAGCGAGCGTTATTCGCATAGAGGAAAGCATTAGACTTTCAAATTTAGGTGGTACCGCGAATTCATTCGCCCTTGTGTAAAAACAAGGGCGATTTTTTATTTTTTTGCACGCCGACAGTCTGTTACGGTTAGTTTTCATTAGTTAGGGAGGAAGAGAAATGAGTTATCAACGTCCAAAAGGCACGAATGATATTTTGCCAGGAGAATCCGAAAAATGGCAATTTGTTGAAGAGACAGCACGCTTATTATTTAAAGATTATCAATATAATGAAATTCGTACACCGATGTTTGAACATTATGAAGTAATTGCCCGTAGTGTGGGAGATACAACAGATATTGTTTCAAAAGAAATGTATGATTTTTATGACAAAGGGGATCGTCATGTCACCCTGCGCCCAGAAGGAACGGCACCAATCGTGCGTTCTTACGTAGAAAATAAATTATTTGGTCCAGAACATGCCAAACCTTATAAAGTGTATTATACCGGTCCAATGTTCCGTTATGAACGTCCCCAAAAAGGTCGCTTACGTCAATTCCACCAAATTGGTGTTGAAGCATTTGGTTCTGAAAATCCAGCAACTGATGTTGAAACAATGGTTATGGCGATGGAATTTTTCAAACAACTAGGAATTGAAGAAATTCGTTTAGTAATCAATTCGTTAGGTGACAAAGAAACACGTCAAAATTACCGTCAGGCGTTGATTGATTATCTAGAACCACATGAAGCTGAATTAAGTGAAGATTCTAAACGTCGTCTACACGAAAATCCTTTACGCGTGTTAGATAGTAAAGATAAACGTGATAAACAATTTGTAGCAGATGCGCCGTCTATTTTAGATTATTTAAGTGAAACTGCTAAAAAACATTTTGAGGAAGTAGTCAAAATGTTGGATACTTTGGGAATCCCTTATGAAATTGATACCAATATGGTTCGTGGTTTAGATTATTATACACATACCATTTTTGAAATTATGAGTGACGCCAAAGGAATGGGTGCACAGTCAACGATTTGTGCAGGAGGACGTTACAATCAACTTGTTGAAGATCTTGGTGGACCAGAAACACCGGGATTTGGTTTTGCAATGGGAATCGAACGTATCTTACTTGTCTTAGATGCCGAGGGAGTGGTTCTTCCAGCCTTTAACCAAGTCGATGCGTATGTCGTGAACTTAGGCGAAGCAACAAATATTGAAGCATTAAAAGTGGTTCAAGCTATTCGTAACGCAGGTTTTTCTGCCGACCGTGATGTAATGAACAGAAAAGCTAAAGCACAATTCAAAACTGCTGATAAAGAGGCTGCAACGTTGGTCTTCACATTAGGCGAAGATGAATTAGCTGCCGGAATGATTAACGTCAAAGCAATGGCAACACGTGAAGAAAAACGTGTACCGTTAACTGATATTTATGAATCATTCACAACAATTTATGATGAAATGACTAAAGGGGAGTAAACAAATGGCAAAACGCACAGTGTATTGTGGCCGTGTCTCAAAAGAACAGCTAGGCCAAAAAGTAACATTAAAAGGTTGGGTACAAAAGCGTCGTGATTTAGGTGGCGTTATCTTCATCGATTTACGTGACCGTGAAGGAATTGTCCAAGTCGTATTTAATCCAGAATTATCAAAAGAAGCTTGGGAAACAGCAGATACTTGCCGTAGCGAGTATGTTATTGAAGTTACCGGTGAAGTGATTGCTCGTAATCCAGAAGCAGTAAATCCTAAAATGGTAACAGGAGAATATGAAGTGATGATTGACGAAATCACCATTTTAAGCAAATCAAAAACACCACCATTTCCAATTGAAGAAGACGCAAATGTCGGCGATGAAGTTCGTATGAAATATCGTTATTTAGATTTACGTCGTCCAAATATGACAAAAAATTTAATTACACGTACAAAAATTACGCAATCAATCCGCCGTTTCTTAGATGACAATGATTTCTTAGATATTGAAACACCTTATTTGGCAAAATCAACGCCAGAAGGAGCACGTGACTACTTAGTTCCATCTCGTGTGCATCCAGGGCATTTTTATGCATTGCCACAATCACCACAAATTTTTAAACAATTATTGATGAATGCAGGATTTGACCGTTACTACCAAATCGTTCGTTGCTTCCGTGATGAAGATTTACGTGGTGACCGTCAACCAGAATTTACTCAAATTGATATTGAGACATCTTTTTTAACAGCTGATGAAATTCAAGATTATACTGAACAAATGATTGCGAAAGTGATGAAAGAAGTCAAAGGCGTGGAAGTTACTCTACCATTCCCTCGCATGAGTTGGGATGAAGCGATGAATCGTTACGGTAGTGATAAACCAGATACACGTTTCGAGATGGAATTAATTGATTTATCAGAAACTGTTAAAGAAATTGATTTCAAAGTATTCCAAATGGCATTACAAAACGGTGGCGTTGTTAAAGCATTAAATGCAAAAGGTGCTGCTGCAAAATATTCTCGTAAAGATATGGATAACTTAGGACAATATGCTAGCCAATTTGGTGCAAAAGGTTTAGCTTGGTTGAAAGTCGAAGAAGATGGTTTGAAAGGACCAATTGCTAAATTTTTAGTAGAAGCAACAGATGAAATTATCGCAGCAACAAATGCTGAAGTAGGCGATTTATTGATGTTTGGTGCCGATAGCTTTGAGATTGTTGCGGCAACATTAGGAGCGATTCGTACACGTCTAGGAAAAGAATTGGAATTGATTGATGAGTCAGCGTTCAACTTCTTATGGGTAGTTGATTGGCCACAATTTGAATATGATGCAGAAGCTGGTCGCTATGTGTCTGCCCATCATCCATTTACTTTACCTAAAGCAGGTGACGTTGAGCTGTTAGCAACTGAACCAGCGAAAGTTCATGCTGAAGCATACGATATTGTGTTAAATGGCTACGAATTAGGTGGTGGATCACTACGTATTCATACACGTGAAGTTCAAGAACAAATGTTTGAAACATTAGGTTTTTCTCGTCGCGAAATGCAAGAACAATTTGGTTTCTTGCTAGATGCTTTAGATTACGGTTTCCCTCCACATGGCGGAATTGCTTTAGGATTAGATCGCTTAGCAATGTTATTAGCTGGTGAAGAGAATATTCGTGAAGTCATTGCGTTCCCTAAAAACGGAAAAGCCGTGGATCCAATGTCTGCAGCACCAAGTACAGTATCACCGCTACAGTTATTTGAGTTAAATATTGATGTTACTTCTGTAGAAGAGGAGTAATCTTTTAAAACCTGAAAAAAGTTTAATGAAAGAACTTTTTTCAGGTTTTTTGATTTCTTTTTAGGCTAAAACTGCCTATAATAGGAATGAACGTATCTAAATATAAAAGTGAGGAACTATCATGAGTCGCCTATTTAAGTTTCTACCGCATCCAGATTATGCGATGAAATTTTCTTTTTCTGTTGTGTATGCTATTTTAGCTTCTGTGGCAGTCAATATTTTTTATGAACCAGGAAAAATTTATTCTAGTGGACTGACAGGTATTGCTCAAATAGTCTCCACTTTGTCTGAAACATGGTTTGATATTCATTTACCTGTTTCGTTGACCTTATTATTATTGAATGTACCTTTATTTTTAATAGGCTGGTTTAAAATAGGACATAAATTTACTATTTTTACTGGTATTACCGTCGTATTAACCTCGATTTTTATGCAAATTATGCCAACGGAGGTATTAACAACTGATCCTATTATTTGTGCGATTTTTGGTGGCGCAGTTATGGGGGCTGGAATTGGATATGCGTTAAAAAATGGTTTGTCTTCAGGTGGCTTGGATTTTATAAGTATTGCAATTCGTAAAAAAACTGGTAAGACGATTGGTTCGATTTCAATTATTTTTAATTTCTTTATTTTACTGGCAGCAGGGATGTTATTTGGTTGGCAATATGCGCTGTATAGCGCACTGGCAATTTTTGTAAGTGGGAAGGTAACCGATGCAGTCTATACGAAACAAAAGAAAATGCAAGTGACGATTATTACGCGCCATCCAGATCAAGTCATTCATTCGATTCAAAATAGTTTGCGCCGCGGAATTACGATTATTCACGAAGCAGAAGGGGCTTTTCGTCATGATAAACAAACGGTTTTATTAACGGTTGTGACTCGTTTTGAATTACCTATTTTACGCCAAGCAATGCGTGAAGCCGATAAAAAAGCGTTTGTAAGTATTGCGGACAATGTACAAATTCTGGGTCGCTTTTATGAAGAAGAATTATAGAAGGGTATAACAGTATTTGATGTACGATCAGATGCTGTTTTTGTATTAAATGATTGTGTAAATTTTGGATGGTTAGTATTTTGGGACAAGAGAAATAAAATGAAAAAAATTTCTTTTTTTTATGTTTTCTCTGGTGATTTTTTGTCATTTCTATGGCATGATGAAAGGTAGAGAAATGAATAGAGAAGGTAAACGCATGGAGAAAAAACGAATCAAAAAGAGTCGCTATATCACCGGGTTTGACGGTATTCGCAGTTTAGCTGTAATCGGTGTTATATTTTATCATCTAATTCCTACAAGTATGCAGGGGGGATATTTAGGTGTACCCGTATTTTTTGTTATTTCAGGTTATTTGATTACTGACTTGTTGCGTCAAGAATGGCAACAAAATGGTAAAATCCAAATTAAAGATTTTTATATTCGGCGAATCAAACGATTGTATCCGGCGATGCTCGTCCTTTTAATTCTTTCCTCCGCATACATTACATTGTTTCAGAGGAACTTATTAAACAATTTAAGAGGCATTGTGACAAGTAGTTTACTCTATGTGAATAACTGGTGGCAAATCAATCATGGTATGTCTTATTTTGATCGATTTGGTGGCGAATCGCCCTTTACACATTTATGGTCATTGGCATTAGAAGGTCAACACTATTTGATTTTTCCAGTCATTTTTGTTTTATTAGTAAAATTTGTGAAACGTAAAAACAAAATATTTGCAATTCTTTCGATTGGAGGATTACTGTCCGCAATATTGATGGGAATATTATATACACCTGATGTGGACCCAACGCGCGTATATTATGGTACAGATACTCGTATTTTTTCTGTTTGGGTTGGAAGTGCGCTGGCATTTATTTGGCCAAGTATGCAACTAAAAAGTAAAATCCCTTCGCAAGCTAAACGGGTATTAAATGCTTCGGGTATTTTGGCCTTAGTCCTGTTGATACTTTCGTTTATTTATTTAGGAGCGCAACAGCCTTTTGTTTATTATGGCGGAATGTATTTAATTAGTCTGGTCGCTGCAGTTTTAGTAGCGGTTACGGCACATCCAGGAGCAAGTTTAAATCGTTTGTTAACCAATCGTTTTTTTACGTATCTAGGCAAACGAAGCTACGGTATCTATTTATATCAATTTCCAGTGATGATTTTTTATGAAGCAAAAGTAAAAAATATTGCCAATAATAGTTGGATGCATGTGTTGATTGAGTTATTCTTGATTTTGTTTATGAGTGAATTGTCGTATCAATTAGTTGAAAAACCGATGCGATACTTTAATTTCCGTAAACTGCGCATTAAAGTCAAAGAATGGTTAGCACTACCATTAAAAAATTCTCGGAAAATTACCGGAATTGTTTGTGCGTTAGTCACCGTTACTGCACTTGTTGGAATTACAACGGCACCAAGTAATCAAGTAGATGCTGCTCAAGAAAAATTCCAAAAAGATATTGCTAAAAATAAAGAGGCTGCTGAAAAAACAAAAGATCAACAAAATAAAGTAGAATTAGGCGAAAATGCTGAAGAAATTATGGCAACGTATGATTTAACCAAAGCACAGCTAGAAGAAGCCTATAGTACAGAAGTCACCGCTTTTGGTGATTCGGTTATGTTAGGTGCCACGATTGATTTACAACAAGTCTTTCCTCAAGCAATTGTTGATGCGGATGTTGGTCGTCAATTATATCAAGCAGCTGAGTTATTAAAAAGCTTGCGTGAACAAGGTTTATTAAAAGATAAAGTTGTCTTAGCGTTAGGAACAAATGGAACAGCAACAGAAGCCCAATTTGATGGTATCATGGCAACCATTGGTGAGCGTCAAGTGTACCTTGTAAATGTCCACGTACCTACCCAACGCTGGCAAAATGAAGTCAACGATTTATTTAATCGAATGGCGGAAAAATACGACAATATTACGCTGATTGATTGGTATGGTGAAAGTGTCAATCATGAAGAATGGTTTAGAGAAGATTCTGTTCATCCAGATGAAAATGGCTTAACAGCATATGTCTCTTTAATCGCAAAAGCAATCTTAAATTAAAAAAAACTCCCTTAGACGAAAAAGTTTAAGGGAGTTTTTTCGTATGTTAAGAGTGAAGGGAGGAGATGAATTGGATATTCAAAAGCTATCGGATGAGTTGATTGCATACGGAATGGAGCATCAGATGCAAGATTTATATATTTATTCAGTAGGTGAGATGGGCAAATTATTTTTTCGACAGAGTATGACCACTCAACTATATCGACAATTGCCCCTTGCAATTATTCAACAACTGATTGCGCGTTTTAAATATTTAGGTGAAATGGACGTTGGTGAGAAACGCAAGGCGCAGCTTGGTGCAATCACGTATTTGTTACCCGAAAATAAGCAACGTTTACGTTTATCTTCGGTGGGTGATTATCGTGGACAAGAAAGTATGGTCATTCGTTTTTTGCATACAAGGCACCAACAAATAGGCTATTTTTATCCAGAAGATCTATCAGTCATCCAAGAATATGTCCAACAAAAAGTCGGCTTGTATTTATTTAGCGGTCCCACAGGTTCTGGAAAAACAACAATGATGTATGAACTAGCTAGACAAAGTACCGGACAAGTGATTACGATTGAAGATCCTGTTGAAATTGAAGAAGTTGCTTTTTTACAACTACAAACCAATGAAAAAATTGGGCAAACATACGACCAACTGATTAAATTAGCGTTACGTCATCGACCAGATTTATTGATTATTGGAGAGATTCGTGACCGTGTAACGGCTTTAGCAGCGATTCGAGCAGCTTTAACGGGTCATACGGTTTTAGCAACCGTTCATGCGAAAGGGCTCCATGAAACCAAAAGCCGCCTAATAGATTTAGTGGGAACAGATACAGAGTTAAAGCATTGTTTAAATGGCGTGTTATATCAACAATTATTTCTCAATTCGACAAATGAGGTTCAGGCATTAGTCGGTTATGAGTTCTTTTTGATAAACAACTCAAAGAAAGTTTTCCCACGCGCTACAAACAACTACAACAACAGGGGGAAATCTGTGAAAAAAGAAAGTTTTCGTAAGCAATTTTTAGAACTGCTCGTTGCATTGTTAGACAATGGTTTTTCCTTACAAGAAAGCTTACTCGTGATGAAACGTAGCGGTCAATTTTCAGAAGAAAAATTGAAGCAGTTTATAACAGAGCTCGCTCAAGGTAATTCTGTTGCGCGTTGTTTTTTAAACGCTGGATTTTCCAAACAGCAAGCCTTACAGATTCAATTAGCCGAAAGTCACGGAGAATTGAATCATACATTAAATTTAATGTTACAGCATATCAACTTATTTGAAAAACAACAAAAAGAACTCCGTAAAGTTGCAACCTATCCTTTGCTATTACTAACGTTTATTGTGTCTTTGTTAATGGGGATGCGTTTCTTTTTATTACCTTCTTTGTTGCAATCGGGCATGATTGATGAAAAACACGTAGGGATGCTTTTTTTGAAGTATAGTCCTTTCATTTTGCTAGGGGTAGTTTTCCTGCTTGGCATAGTACTGATAGCAAGTAGCGTGTATTTTAAGCACCGTAGTATCTTAGATAAAGCCTGTTTTTTAGCAAAGCTCCCTTTCTTTGGCTCGCTATATATTTTTTACCAAACGAGTTATTTTGCTTTAGAATGGGGGCGTTTATTTAGGCAAGGAATGGAAGCTCATCAAATCTTGAGCTACACGATGAAAATGGAGCAAGAAACATTATTAACTGTGGTGGCGCAAGAAGCACATGAGGGATTAATTATTGGAAAAAGTTTGGCAACACAATTAGAACGCTATCCTTTTTTAACGAAAGAATTTCCGCTGATTGTTTTTCAAGGAGAAGTGAAAGGGAAATTAGGCGAAGAATTAGTTGTGTACAGTCAACTATTATTGAACAAATTTATTGTGCAAATTGAAAAATACATTCAATGGATTCAGCCACTGGTTTTTTTATTCGTGGCAATCTTGATTTTGGCTATTTATATGGCAATGTTTTTACCAATTTATGGAAATATAGGAGGTATGATGACATGAAAAAGAAGCTTCATGAGGGATTTACGTTAATTGAAATGATGATTGTCCTTTTAATAGTCAGCATTTTAGTGATGTTATTTATTCCTAATTTAATGCAAGGGAAAGAAACGGTCAGAAAACAAGGAGATTCAGCAGTTGTTAAATCAGTTGAAACTCAAATTGATTTATTTGAGTTAGAAAATAATCGCAAAATGACAGAAGAAGATATGACTCGGGAAATTCCAGCCGAACAGTTAAAAATTTATCGGGCAGCGCAACCATAGGCCGATGAGAAAACATACAGCTTTTACATTAATCGAATCGTTAGTGGTGTTGATGATTGTTTCAATCATTGTTTGTCTACCAACACTGATGATTAGGGAAACAACCAAGACTGTAGAAACACTTTATTTTTTTGACCGTTTAGAAAAAAGTATTTTAACAAGTCAGCAAGTCGCGATTATCTCCAATAAAAGTGCGGATATACTCCAACCGGATCTTAAACAATTAGCATTTCAATTAACAACAGGAGATTGGTTGGAAACTTTAACCGTACCAGATACCTTAGTAGCAAGTAAACTAAGTAAAAAAATTTCATTTGCAGGAGGAACAGGAAATGTGGGGCAACAACGACAAATTCAATTTATATGGCAAGATAAAAAGCAAAAAGTTTCCTATGTTTTCTTGTTTGGAAAAGGACATTACAACAAAGTCGTTACGACGCTTTAAAGAAGGCTTTATTTTATTAGAATCATTGGTAGCCATTAGTGTTTTGACTGTGGGTATTTTGTATTATCAAGACTGTCAACTCCAATTAGTGAAAAAAAGCCAACAAGCCTATCAGGACGTGGCGATGCTGCGGACCCTGTATGAGGAAGTTTCGCAGTACCGCCAAATGTCAGTAGCAACACCGTATACGATAAATCAAAAGAATCAGAGAATTACTATTACAACGCAAACGCATACCCAGGCAACAATTGCATCAAAGAATCGTTCATGGAGTATTTACCGTGAAATATAAAGCATTTACGCTAATTGAATGTCTCCTTGCGCTGTTAGTATTTAGTCTCTGTCTATTGCTGGTGCCACGGATGATTATACAAAGCAAACAAATGAATGAAGTGGTTTTCGGTCGTCACGAACAAGAATGGCATGTGTTCTTACTGCAATTTGAACAGAAATTATCAGAAGGTGAATTTGTAAAAGCGCAAGGAAGCAAAGTGTTTTTTAATAAACCACGAGCTGTTGAAAATAAAGTCTATGAGTGTCGGATTGAATACAATGCTAAAAATCAAGAAATCGTCATTCGTGATGATGGGGGGTATGAACCTATTTTAACTTCTGTCGAAAATGTAACTTTCATACAATATCCTTATAGTGTAACTTTTGAAATCACTTTTAATAATGGAGAAAAACGAGATGGTAAATGGACGTTTTAAGCATCAAGGTGGCATATTAATTACAGCAATTTTTACCATTGGTTTGCTAAGTGCATTGTTAATGTTCCTAATTGGTAATTATCGGAATGCCCTAGAGTTTTCGACACGGACACGTCGCTATTATGAAATGCGCATCATGACAGAATTATTTTTGCAAGATTACTCGCAAGTACCTGCTGAAAAAAATATGAAGGGTGAAGTTTATTATAATACGGGGAAAATCAGTTATTCTGTACAAGAAAATCGACTCATCGTGACCGCTTATGCAGGTAAATACCAACAAACATACCAAGAAGTTTTGAAAGAAAGCGATACAGAAAATGTGGGAAATAATACAGAACCAGAGAGAAAAGAAGAGGAAAATGCAAACAAAGAAATAACAGATGAAAGCCTAGAATAGTACAGATAAAGGGAGGGAATACATATGAAAGCCTTTCCTTTATCTAGTGAGATTGTTCGCAAAAATACAAATACATAAGGAAATAAAGGATTGCAAGCGGAAGCTGTTGATTATTTAACCTAAATCGGATAAAATTAAACAGGTATAATAGTTGTTATAGTTTAGAGCTTGAAATGAGGTGCACCATGTTTCCAGAAAAAATTGAAGAAAGCTTCCACTTGCATCTTGAAGCCATTCAATTGTTGCAAACTGCATTGGAGTCCTCATATTTGGATGCCTATGTAGAACATGTGGAAAATATCATTGATCAATATCAAGTACGTGTGATTGATGGAGTTCCAAATGCAGAAACTACTGAAAAAGTAAATGACATCTACCGTAAATTACAAACGATTTCGTTAGAACAAGAAGAAACTCGTAAACTTTCTCAGTTGTTGTTACTTAAAGGGGCGCAAACAGAACCCTTACAGCCAAACCATCAATTAACACCTGATAGTATTGGCTTTTTATTTGTTTTCTTAATTGAGCAATTAGCAAAAAAAGGGCAACCGTTAACCGTTTTAGATTTATCGGTTGGAATGGGAAATTTATTATTAACAATTATCAGTAATTTGAAATTGGCAAAATATCAAATTTCAGGTATTGGTGTGGATAATGATGAGACGCTACTTGGCGTTGCTGCAGTTAATAGCCAATGGTTAAACACAGATACCCAATTATTCCATCAAGATGGGTTACAAAGTCTGTTGGTAGATCCAGTCGACGTTGCAGTAGGTGATTTACCTGTTGGTTATTATCCAATTGATGAAAAAGCCCAAGAATTTGTAACTGCTGCAGAAAATGGCCATACTTTTGCTCATCATTTATTGATGGAACAAAGTATGAATTATGTTAAAGAAGGTGGGTTTGGTCTATTTTTAGTGCCATCTAACTTCTTAGAAACAGAGCAAAGTGACTATTTGAAACAATGGATAGGTAACAACGTTTACTTGCAAGGAATTATTCAGTTACCTGACGAACTATTTAAAAATGAAATATCTCGTAAAAGTATTCTGATTCTACAACGTAAAGGATCAGATGTTAAGCAAGTGCCAGAAGTATTGCTAGCAAAATTGACTTCTTTAAAAGAGACAAAATATGTAACGGCGTTCTTTCAAGAGTTTATTACTTGGAAAAAAAGCAATGAGTTAAATTAGTTTATGAACCTTGAAAAGTATTTTCGAGGATTTAAAATAATAAGAATAAGGGAGAAAATAAGATGTCTAAAACAATTGCAATTAATGCAGGAAGTTCAAGTCTAAAATGGCAATTATATCAAATGCCAGAAGAAACAGTAGTAGCGAAAGGAATCGTTGAACGTATTGGTTTGAATGATTCTATCTTCACCATTAAATACGGGGAAGACCAAAAATTCGAACAAATTATTGATATCCCTGACCATGAAATAGCTGTTAAAATGTTATTAGATCAATTGATTGAATTAAACATTTTAAGCTCTTACGATGAAATTACAGGTGTAGGACACCGTGTAGTTCAAGGCGGAAGCTATTTTGATAAATCAGTAGTTATCGATGAAGATGTTATGGAAAAAATTGAAGAATTAGCTGATTTTGCTCCTTTACACAATCCTGCAAATATTATGGGAATCAAAGCATTCCAACACTTATTGCCAAATATTGTGAGTGTAGCTGTCTTCGATACAGCATTCCATTCAACTATGCCGAAAGTAAACTATCTATATAGCTTACCAAAAGAATTCTATGAAGAATATGGCGTACGCAAATATGGTGCTCATGGAACAAGTCATCAATACGTTGCGCATCGTGCAGCTGAAATGTTAGATCGTCCAATCGAAGAATTAAAAATCATCACTTGTCACTTAGGAAACGGTGCATCAATTACAGCAGTTGATGGTGGTAAATCAGTTGATACATCAATGGGCTTCACACCTTTAGCTGGCGTAACAATGGGAACTCGTTCAGGCGACTTAGATCCAGCGATTTTACCATTCTTAATGGATAAATTAAACATTGATATCAAAGAAATGCTTAACATCTTAAATAAAAAATCTGGTTTACAAGGCCTATCAGGTATTTCAAGTGACATGCGTGACTTAGAAAACAATATGGACAAAGAAGAAGTTCAAGTAGCTTTAGACATCTTTGCTGACCGTATCCGTAAATATATCGGTTCTTACGTAACTGTAATGAACGGGGTTGATGCGATTGTCTTCACAGCTGGTATTGGTGAAAATGATGCAAATGCTCGTGCAAACATCATTAACGGTATGACTTGGTTTGGTTGTGAATTAGACCCAGAAAAAAATGCGACACGTGGAAAAGAATTAGAAATCTCTACACCAGAATCAAAAGTAAAAGTATTGTTAATTCCAACAGACGAAGAATTAGTTATCGCTCGCGATGTTGAAGCGTTACGCGGATAAAATCGAATAAAAACAAACAACCAATTAATGCACCTCATTCAGTGAGAGTCGGCATTAATTGGTTGCTTTTTTTTTATTGCAAGAAATTCGTCAGTTGCTGCGAATACAGTAAAGTGATTGTTTGCATTGCACGAGAAAGAGCGGTGTATAAAATGCGTCGGTCTCGTGGTGTATGATACATTTCAGAAGAGACATCATAGAGTACGACATGATCGAATTCTAAACCTTTCGCTAAACTAATGGGTAAAACAGTCACATTAATTGCAGATAGAGTTAATTTTTCTTTTATTTGAGTAGCTTGTTGAGCCGTTTTGGTTAACAATGTGAGTGTCGTTGTTTGATTTTCTTGAGCAATCCTTGTGAGTAAGGGATTCAAATCGGTTGTTGTATCGATAGGTAGATATTGCGGAACTTTTCCCAAAGGACGAACAGGAATAATGGTAATTTCTTGGGTAGTTAATTGATTGAATAACTGAGTAATGGCACCTGTCGAACGATAACTATAAAGCAAAGGATAGGTTATGACTGATTGACGCTGAACAAATTGATTAGCAATCGTTTTAAATGAACTCGTTGAATTGAAAATAGCTTGGTTTTCATCGCCAACCATGGTAAAACGTGCTTTAGGGAAAAGTTCGTTTAATAGCACTAGTTGGGCTGGTGTATAGTCTTGTACTTCATCAATAAAAACATAGTGCATATGAGGTGTTTCAATTTTTTCAAGAAACCAATGTGTCATCAAAACTAAACCAACTGCTTCATCTACATTTATGGTAGTAGAGAGGGGAGCTTTTGTTTTCGTATACCGCTGCAAGCAGGATTGAAACATGGCAAGTGTATCGATCCAGCGGAGTTGTTCGATTTGTTTTTGGACGCGTTGATATTTTTTTCGCAACAAAGTTTGTGCATAATGAATCAGTTGTTGTTCGGAATCATCGGTGATTAGTTCTCCAAAGTACTGCATTTGCTGCGCTTCTGATAAAGCGAGTAGTTGATCTTGAATTCGAGCTGATTTTGCTTGATGCAATAAATGACGTTCCCAATCGCTAAGTAAAAGTTTTTTGGTTGCTTGAATCCGATCTTGGATAGTTGCTTGTGCTGGTGTAGATTGGTAGAGGGCTTTAATTTTTTCGTGACTAATCAGTACCTGCTTTTTGTAGTGAATTGCTTCAAAAAAATCATCCGGCTGGCAAGTAGTATTTTTTAGAAATGTTAAAAAGGCGGAACTACGTAACTGTGTCGTTTGTTCATCGACTGTCGCTTTACTAATTCGCTCAAAATAGCTGGTTTCATCTTCAAGTGGCAGTGTGAGAAACTGTTGTAAAAACTGCGTGATGGTTAAGTTGAGTGGTGTGCGTTCACCTAATGAAGGCAATACATTTGAAATATAATCAATAAAACGATGGTTAGGAGATAAAATTAGACAATTATCAGCAGTCATTTGTTTACGGAATAAATACAATAAATACGCAATACGTTGCATGATTGTCGAGGTTTTACCACTACCAGCGACACCATTAACTAATACAATCTCATGTTGAGTATCACGAATAATTTTATTTTGTTCGGTTTGAATTGTAGCGGTAATATCTTGCATGTGATGAGTGGCATCTTGTTTGAGTGCTTCGAGTAAAATATCGTCTTGAATCGCGACAGATGTATCAAAATATTGAAGTAAATGATTTTTTTCAATTAAAAGCTGGCGTCGATCAAGAATAGTGACGGGAATTTGTTGCTGATTGGCTTCATAATAAGAGTCGCCTAACATATTGTTGTAATAGGTTTCGGCAATTGGGGAACGCCAATCAAAAATTAAAGTTTCACCAGCTTCATTCGTAAAATTGTAACGACCGAAATAAAAGGCGTCGGATGTTTCTTCATCTGAAAAAGTCAGCGTCACTTTACCAAAATAAGGACTTTTCAGTAGTTGTTGAACTTGTTGTAACGTGCGTTCGCTCGATTGAATTCTAATATTCATTTGATCGATTTCGCGATTTTTCATCTCAAGCATTGAGAAGGTGTCCAAATTGTCAAGGACACTATCAAAGTTGAGACTGACATCTTTACCCATTTCGCGTAAGGAAGTTAAACCATCTTCTTTGGCTGTTTGAACGAGTTTTTGTAGTGCTTGTTCTGTTTGTAGTAATTGTTGATAGACTTGTGACAAATAATTTTTTTCTTTTTGAAATTCAGTGTTGACCATACACATTCTCCTTTTGTCAAAAAGTTAACAGAACAAGAATTATAGGGGATAATTGACTATTTTTCAAGCATTTGCGAAATAATTCATCCAAAAAGGTAAAGCGGCACTAATCTCGGTGGGTAAAACCACATAGCGCTCTTTTGCTAATTGATCACCAATGTAACTGTGTAGATAAACGGCAGCATGAATGCTAGTAATATCTTTTGGAAATTGAGCCAGAAAACCAGTAATCATCCCTGCCAAAGTATCACCAGTACCACCTGTCGCCATTCCTGGATTCCCTAGAAGATTTTGATAAATTCCTGTATGGTGATAAATTTCGGTACGATGGCTTTTTAAGACGATGGTTGCTTGTAATTTTTGTTGCACATATTGGTTTAGTTGTTGATTTTGCTCAGAAATTGGAATGTGACTCAATCGTTGCCATTCCATTTGATGCGGTGTAAAAACGGTTTGTTTGGGTTTTGGCAAAGATAGATTGTCTTCGGAAATCAAGGTAATCGCGGAACCGTCAATTACGAACCATTGTTTATCTTGTTTTTGTAGAACAAATGCAAGGAGTTCTTTGCTACGTTTTTCTAAGCCAAGTCCTGGACCAATCAAACAGACATCAGCTGTAGCAAAAACGTCCGCAATGAGGTCTTCATCTTGCCAATCAACGACCATTACTTCTGGAAGACGCGCATGCAATGGTGCATGATTCTTGGAATGGGTAATGACAGTCACTAAACCAGCACCCGAACGTACACAAGCTTCGGCACTCATCATAATTGCGCCACCATATTGCGCATTGCCACCAATTAAAACGACTCGACCGAATGTGCCTTTGTGGGAATTTTTAGGGCGAGGTTGAATGATTTCAAGACATTTTTCTGTTAGTTGTTTCATACGTTTCAGTCCTTTTTTATAGTTAATTTATTATAACTTTTTTTTAAAAAAGAGTCTCCACGCAAAACTTTTTCACTTTCGATGTTAGAAGTGGTATCATGGAACACGAGAATAGAATTTGGAGGGAATCAAATGACAATTGATTGGCAAAAAGAAGTCGATGCACGCAAAGATGATTTGTTGCAAGATTTAATCGACTTATTGAAAGTAAAAAGTGAACGTGAAGACGATAAAGTAACGCCAGACGCTCCATTTGGACCAGGACCTCGTGATGCGTTAGTACACATGTTAGCTTACGGCGAGCGTGATGGTTTCATCGTAAAAAACGTAGACAATTACGCTGGACACATTGAATATGGCGAAGGCGATGAAACATTAGGGATTTTCGGTCATATGGACGTTGTACCCGCTGGTGATGGTTGGGATACCAATCCTTATGAACCAGTCATTAAAGATAATAAAATCTATGCTCGTGGCTCTTCTGATGATAAAGGTCCAAGTATGGCGGCGTATTATGGAATGAAAATCATTAAAGAATTAGGATTACCATTATCAAAAAAAATCCGCTTTGTAGTTGGTTCTGACGAAGAAAGTGGCTGGGCAGATATGGATTACTATTTTGAACATGAAGCAAAACCAGACTTTGGTTTCTCACCAGATGCAGAATTTCCAATTATCAATGGAGAAAAAGGGAATGTTTCTGTTGCTATTCATCTGCCAAGTGGCAATACAGGCAGCTATACTTTAGAAAGTTTTGTTTCTGGTCTACGTGCAAATATGGTGCCAGGAACAGCTAAGGCAGTTGTGACTGTTCCAGATGCAGAAAAAGTGACGGAATTGACAACAGCCTTTACTGCTTACCTTGAAGCGAATCCAGTGAAGGGGACAAGCACTGTTGAAGACTTAACGGTTACTTTTGATCTAATTGGTAAGGGCGCACATGGTGCAAGTCCACAAATCGGAATCAATGCGGCAACCTTTTTAGCGGCATTCTTAAACGACTACGATTTTTCTGGTGGTGCGAAAAACTTTGTTCAAGCTATCGCCGAATACATTCATGAAGATGTTTATGGTGAAAAATTACACACTGCTTATGAAGATGAAAAAATGGGTAAATTAACGATGAACGCTGGTTTATTTGATTTTTCAGCAGATAAAGATCAAGCTTTCGTTAACTTGAATTTCCGTTACCCTCAAGGAACAACGTTAGAAAACATTGAAGCTGGGTTACAAGAAACACTTGGTTCATTAGGTGCAACTTTCTCAACAGAACCACATCATATGAAACCACATTATGTTCCTCAAGATGATCCGTTGGTACAAACATTATTAGCGGTTTACGAAGAACATACCGGTGAAAAAGGGTTTGAACAAATTATCGGTGGCGGCACATATGGTCGCTTATTAGAGCGTGGGGTTGCCTATGGCGCCATGTTCCCTGGGTATACAGATACCATGCACCAAGCCAATGAATTCATGGAATTAGACGATTTATTCCGTGCAGCCGTAATTTATGCGGATGCCATTTATAGATTGGCGAAATAAAACAAAAACCGATGTGAGCAATCACATCGGTTTTGTTTATCTTAAGACAGCTGTAGCAAGTGCTTTTTGAATTTGAGTAATATTTTTGTCTTTTCTAAATTGTAGCATTTCAGCCGGCTCGACACTGCTAGAAATCCAAATTTTTAATTCGGCATCTAAATCAAAATGTCCGGATGTTTCGACACTAAAACGCGAAATACTTTTATAGGGAATTGATTTATAAGTCGCTTTTTTACCTGTGACCCCTTGTTTATCGACAATAATTAAACGATAATCAGTGAAAACGACCAAGTCACGAACTAGTTTAAAGGCGAGATTGACTTGTTCATCTGGTATTAAAACATCAGCTAATTTCTTGGTAATGTCTTGGTGATTGGCTTCAGTTGCATTTCCCATTAATCCATCAAATAAACCCATCATACATTCCTCTTTTCTTTAAATTGAACGTGTAATATCTAAAACAGTTCCTGTTTTAGTATCTGCTAAAAATTCATAAATAGCCAACTCGCCATCTTCCATGCGAGTAATGCCACCGTTATATGCTGTCGAATGAACAGCAAATTTACGTAAAGGTTGTTTCTCAAAGTTAATCCAAGAGCCTTCAATTGGACCCTCTAATAAAAAAGCGCGTTTTACTTGGTTTAAGACATCGTCAGCAGACAATTCTTTTCGATTTTTCACCCAGACAGTTGCGGCAATTCCGCTTGCCAATCCAATAGTTGCTCCAATTGCTAAACCATTTTTGAAATAATTGAACGGTTGATTTGTTGCCATACTATGACCTCTTTTCTTAAGCTCTAATCTAATTACTGTTTATTTTACCATATTATTGGTTTTGCGTTATACTGAATAGGTAGTTTTATTGATAAAGGGGGCTAGGTTTGACAAATGTCAAACAAAAACATGCAAGAAAAAACATTTCAACGAATCAAAGAGTTGACAGAGATGCAAGGAACAAGCGGTTTTGAACATGAAATTCGTGCGTATATGAGAAAAGAAATGACGCCACTGGTTGATGAAATTCAACAAGACGGTTTAGGCGGTATTTTTGGGATTCGTCATCATGAAGACGCAGATGCACCACGTGTGATGGTTGCAGCGCATATGGATGAAGTCGGTTTTATGATTACGCAAATTACTGATCGTGGATTGTTTAAAGTGACACCACTAGGAGGATGGAATCCATACGTTGTTTCAGCGCAACGCTTTACTTTAAAAACAGCTAAGGGTGATTATCCTTGTATTTCTTCTTCTATTCCACCACATTTATTACGTGGAACAGCTGGTCAAAAATCCCTAGAAGTGACGGATATTTTATTTGATGCAGGTTTTGATTCTAGAGAAGAAGCCGCTAGTTATGGGGTGCGTGTAGGAGATACGATTGTTCCGCAAGTCGAAACAATTAAAACAGCGAATGGCAAAAATATTATTTCAAAAGCGTGGGATAATCGCTATGGCTGTACAGTCGTTTTAGAAGCTTTAGAAGCACTTAAAGACGAAAAACTAGGTCATACACTCATCGCAGGTGCCAATGTTCAAGAAGAAGTTGGATTACGTGGTTCAAAACCATCTGTGACTAAATTCAAACCGGATTTATTTTTTGCCGTAGATTGTTCTGCAGCAGACGACACAGTAACTAAAAATGGCACATTTGGTCATTTAGGTGAAGGGACGTTAATGCGTATTTACGATCCAGGTTTAATTATGTTGCCACGCTTGAAAGAATATTTATTAGATACTGCTGAAACACACAATATTCCTTACCAATATTTTGTTTCAAAAGGTGGAACCGATGCTGGAGCAGCTCATACTGCGAACGAAGGAATTCCAAGTACAGTTATTGGCGTGGTTGGTCGTTATATTCATACGCACCAAACAATGTTTAGTATTGCCGATTATGATGCAGCACAAGAAATGTTGATTCAAACATTACGCGGGTTAGATCAAAGCACAATCAATACGATTATTGAAGGTCAATAATTATCAAAGCTATTCAAACGAAACTAGTTTGGATAGCTTTTTTTCATTGATTAAAAAGAGTATACTGAAGTTAATAAAGAAGAAAGTGGGCGAGTGAATGATTATTCCTAAAAATTTAGAAGAACTTGCGGGTTATGTAGAGCAAGGTAAAAACGTGTTTTTCTTCACCGCAGATTGGTGTGGCGATTGTCGTTTTATCAAACCTGCAATGCCTGAAATTGAAGCAGATTTTCCAGAGTATCAATTTATTGAAGTCGATCGCGATGAATATATTGACGTTGCTTCAGAATGGAACATTTTTGGCATTCCAAGTTTTGTTGTAATTCAAGACGGAAAAGAATTAGGTAGATTAGTCAACAAAGAGCGCAAGACAAAAGAAGAAATCGAAACGTTTCTTCGTAGTCTTTAAGATAAAAAATGGAAGGGTGAGCACAATGGAACAAAACTATCAAACAGTTTTAGTCGGTATCGATGGTTCAGAACAAGCAAAAGAAGCATTTGAAAAAGCAGTTGAAGTTGCTCGTAGAAATGAGGGGAAAGTAGTTGTTGCGGCAATTATTGAGCCTCAATTACCAACGACGATGGGCTATGCACCATTAAGTGAGTCCGTTTTAGAAAAAGAAGAAGACGAAGCACAAGAAATGATTGATGAGGCAAAAGAATATGCGGCTTCTGTTTCTTTTCATGATGTCGAAGGTGTGGTCGTCTTTGGATCACCAAAAACAGCGTTAGCACGTGATTTACCACAAAAATATGGCGTAGATTTAGTCATGGTGGGACAATCGGGATTAAATGCGGTTGAACGCTTGATGGTGGGAAGTGTGGCAAGTTATGTCATTCGTGAAGCACCCTGTGATGTTTTAGTTGTGACACCAACGAAAGGGAAGGCTGAGTAATCAGTCTTCTTTTTTTGATAAAAAAAGACCTGCCGAATAAACAGGTCTTTTCGATTAACGTGTTAAGAACCAAAACAGGAGAATAACCGCAACAATTGCCACAATACCTCGAACAACAATATCTATTGATAAGAAACCAAATAAGTTTTGCCAGAATGAGCCTTTGTTTTTCATTATAATCCTCTCCTTTTTAGATATAAGAAATCGCTTTCTTATAAAATAAGTATACCATGTAAAAAAATTTTTTACTCCGTCTAGAGAATGATTTTTAAAAGAGCGCTTTTTTAATAAAAAAAATGCCATGAATAGTGTTTCTGAACGTAAAATTTGTTAAGATAGTTGTCGAAATGAATTTTAGGAGGAAACATTGTGATTTTTGCTTATAACCCGAAATATGTTAGCGATACATTATTAGTGATTACAGAAAATGATAAAGGCTTAGAACAAACTGTTGAACGTAAAGGAAACGTAGCACGCCTTCAAACAGAAGATGGCCGTGTGATCGGTTGGAACTTTTTTGCTATTTCAGAAGTGATGACGATTGATGGTACTGGTCAAGTAACACTGTCTGATGAACAAGTGGGACAATTAAATGAATTAATGCGTGAAGTTGGTTTTGCAGAACAATTAACACCAGATCATGAGCCAAAATTTGTTGTAGGTTTTGTCAAATCATGTGAAGCCCACGAAGATAGTGATCACTTATCGATTACAGAAATTGAAGTTGATAACGGACAAACGCTCCAAATTGTTTGTGGTGCACCAAATATCCGTAAAGGACTAAAAGTTGTCGTTGCTAAACCAGGAGCGATGATGCCTGATGGAATGTTGATTTGGCCAGGTGAGCTACGAGGCGTTGCGAGCTATGGTATGATTTGTTCAGCAAAAGAATTAAATCTACCTAATGCACCAATGAAACGAGGAATTTTAGAATTAGGCAGTGATGCAGTAATTGGTGAAGCCTTTAAAGTAGGTAAATAAGAAACAATAAACTATCCGAACAATAAAGAGAAAGGCTGTTAGCCATATCTCTTACATCGTCCGGATAGTTTTTTGTATTGCTCACAACGGCTATTTAATTTTGTGGTTGTTGATTTTGTGTTTGGTTTTGATTGTTGATGATAGATTGATCCACTGACAATTCCACTTTGACCGTTTGCTCTTTGTCTTCACGGTAGAAAGTTACTTCAATGGTATCACCGACTGATTTACTGTAAAGTGCAGAACGTAATTCTGTACCACTGCTAATATCTTTGCCATCAATTTTAGTAATCACATCGTATTGTTGAATGCCTGCTTTTTCAGCCGGAGTCGCACTACCAACTGCTGAAACGACAACGCCATTGACCACAGAAGAAGGAACTTTTAGGATTTGTTCTTGTTGTTGCGTAGAGATACTACTCAAATCAACCATTGAAATCCCTAAAGCTGGACGAGTAACCTCGCCTTTTGCTTCTAGTTGTTCAATAATATTCGTCACATCATTACTTGGAATGGCAAAGCCCATCCCTTCAACACTGACGCCAGAACCAGAAGAACTTGCAATTTTACTTGAGTTAATACCAATTACTTGACCGGCAACGTTAATTAATGGACCTCCAGAGTTACCTGGATTGATCGCTGCATCGGTTTGAATCGCGTTAATACTAATTGCTTGTCCCGATTCATTGGTGTTTGTTACTAAACGATTTAATGAAGAAATAATCCCTTGTGTTACAGAGTTTGCATAATCAGATCCTAAAGGAGAACCGATGGCGATTGCAGGTTCACCTACTTTTAATGAATCAGAATCTCCAAATGTTGCAACAGTATCGACTTTATCAGAAGCAATTTTTAAAACAGCTAAATCAGTGTAAGCATCCGAGCCAATTAGCTCAGCTTTCACTTTAGTGCCATCTGTTAAAACGACTTCTAATCCTTGTTGACCGTCTACCACGTGGTTATTGGTTACGATATAGGCATCTTTGCCATCTTTTTTATAAATCACGCCACTACCTTCACCAACTGGTTGTAATTCAGCGCTATTTTCTTCTTGGGTTTCAAAAGGATTAGCCCATTGACTTTGAGAAGAAGTTGCTTGTAAATTAATGATTGAAACGACCGCATTTTGAACTTTTTCAACAGCTGAAGTGACATCACTATTTACATTGACTTTGACATTACTTACTTGCGTATCGTTAGTAGAATCTTTCGTACTTTCGCTAGTAAGAGGTTCGTTAGCAGAAGCAGCATCATTCGCACCTGTTGCGTAGTAGAAACCACCGACACTTAACATACCGCCCAGTACGCCTCCAAGTAAACCAATCCCAAATTTTTTCAATACACCATTACTTGTTCTATTGGGTGTAACATTTTTTCGAGCCATGAGTATATACCTCCTATTTAGTCTTCTTATAATTAGTATAATATTAATTTCTAAATCTAGTCTACTGCTAGACTTTGAACAAATTATGAAAAAGATACGCATAAAAATGTGTAAAAAGATGAAAAATAGTAATTAAATTTGATGAATAATGATGCGATAGCTGGACTTGTGGATAATTCTGTGGATAAACCTGTGAAAACTGTGGATAAGTATGTGGAGAAACTAAGCATAGCAGCGAATTTAGTTTGCATGTATAATGAATAAGAAGTAATTAAAGGGAGCGTCAATATGAATATTAAAATCATTACTGTCGGAAAATTAAAAGAAAAATATCTTGTTCAGGGAATTAATGAATATGTGAAACGTTTGGGTGCATATGCCAAAATTCAATTAGTCGAAGTTCCAGATGAAAAAGCACCTGAAAAATTAAGTGAGTCGGAAATGCTTCAAGTGAAAGAAAAAGAGGGACAGCGAATTTTAGCAAAAATCAAAGAACAAGAATATGTCTATGCGTTAGCGATTGAAGGGAAAAATCCAAGTAGCGAAGATTTTGCCAAACAAATTGACCAGCTAGGCATCCAGGGCAAAAGTCAACTGGTGTTTGTGATTGGTGGCTCATTAGGTTTAAGTGAGGCAGTAATGAAACGGAGTAATGCTCAAATCTCATTTGGTAAAATGACTTATCCCCATCAGTTAATGAAATTAATTTTAGTAGAACAAATTTATCGAGCGTTTCGAATTAATACGGGCGGACCGTATCATAAATAAAACAGCTTGCTATAAACTATAATTTTATACGGAGGTGATGGATATTGTTAACAAAAGACGAATTACCATTTTGTCCAGTTGCTACAACAGTTGATTTAATTGGTAGTAAATGGAAACTTTTGATTATACGAGAATTACTTACTGGCACCAAACGTTTTAGTGAAATTCATCGAGCGCTTGATGGTGTGAGTCAAAAAGTATTAACACAAAGCTTAAGGAAAATGGAAGAAGATAAAATTATCATTCGAACGGTCTATCCTGAAGTCCCGCCGAAAGTAGAATATGCGTTGAGTGATCTAGGCAATAGTCTTCGTCCGATCATTGATGCTATGCAAAGTTGGGGAATTGATTACAACAAAAATACTATAGCTCAGACAACTACCGATCAATAAAACAGTGTCTTTTCCTAATCGTTTCTTTGAGGTAACTATCTAATAAAAAAGTACCTACTTCTCATGAAGAGACAATCTGGTTACACTATCCTTAGATAAAAAATGATAGGTTAGGGAGATGCAAGCGATGGAGAAAAATTTTAAAGAAGTATCTGTGAAAGCGAATCTTTTTAAAGAAGTAAATGTTTTTATAAATGATGCTAAACTTGATGATTCAAGTGTTTTAAGAGTAGTTAAAGATCAAAAAGTTACAGGAGAGGACGAAGCGACATATGCCAAACTCATTGGTTCTGAATTTCAAGATGGTGTGATTGAAGTTCAAGTGTTGAGTCGCCTTTTACCAGATGCACCTGAACATGCGCGAGGTTTTATTGGCATGGCGTTTCGAATTGATGAACAAGATACTGAATTTGAATCTTTTTATGTGCGACCTACAAATAGTCGATGCGCTATTCAATTAAGAAGAAATCGGACGGTGCAATATTTTTCTTATCCTAACTTTAAATATTTTCATTCACGAGAAACAAATCCTGGCGAATATGAAAGTTATGCCGATATTGGCTTAGATGAATGGATCGACCTCAAGCTTGTTGTGGAAGGCGCACATGGTAAATTGTATATAAATACGGCAGAGCAACCTGCTTTAGTCGTTAATGATATGAAGCATGGTGCCAATGCTAAAGGAGCACTAGGATTTTTTGTTGATATTGGAACAGAGGGCTTCTTTAGAAACTTGCGCTATACACCTAGCAAGTAGTTTAGAGAAAGACTTGTGGATGAATAGCAGATAAATGGAGAGAACGGATGAAAAAACTTCAATTTTCATAGTTCTAGTAATTATAATCGCTTTACAGTTTAGTGCTAATTATTTTGCAGCTACTCTTTCGATAGGGGAACAAACAGATTTAGTAGCGACGACAGGTGAACTATTATGGGATTAATAAAATTGGCTTCAAATATTTTCAGCAAACATTTTTCAGCAACGATTACTTTAGCAGCGGGTTGGGAATTGTATGTTCCTTATAATCAAGTCAATAAGTTCACAGCATTCATAGATATTGGGGATGATAATTTAATTACGACGGTTATCAAGTATTCAGATGGCGAAGATACATACACGGTTAATATGTATATAGTTGATACTCAAGTCACCATAGATGCAATATTTCTTGGTTATCAATCTATTCAAGTGAATTCAGAGTTGAAACAAATTCATTTATTTAGATAAAACGTGGGCAAGATATTTTTTATATTGGGAATGTGGCGGTGTTTCGTATACAATATAAGAGGTAGAAGTTAAAAATAAGGAGCATACACATGAGAAATATAAAATTAACCATCGAATATGATGGCAAACGATACCTTGGTTGGCAACGACTAGGTGATTCAGATAAAACGATTCAAGGAAAGATTGAGAATATTATTACCCAAATGACTGGGGAAAAACTTGAAATTATCGGTTCTGGTCGTACGGATGCTGGAACACATGCTCGTGGTCAAGTTGCCAATTTTAAGACAAATACTACATTAAGTCGTGATGAAATCTTAGACTTTATGAATCGTTATCTCCCACAAGATATTGTGATTAAAAAAGTAGCAGAAGTCCCAGAACGATTCCATGCACGATACAATTGCAAAGGCAAACAATATAGCTATTATGTTTGGAATGATCCAATTCCCTCAGCGTTTGAACGACATCGTAGCTTTCATGTCCCACAAACATTAGACCTTGTAAAAATGAACGCAGCCTGTGAAAAATTACTCGGCAAACATGACTTTATTGGATTTTCTGCTTTGAAAAAAACGAAGAAATCCACTGTTCGCACGATTGATGAAATCTCTGTTCAACGTGAAGGAAGTCTGTTACATTTTACTTTTGTTGGTGATGGATTTTTGCACAAAATGGTCCGAATTATTACGGGAACATTAATAGAAATCGGTGCGGGTAAAATGCAAGTTGCGGACATCGATGCTATTTTTGAAAGTAAAGTTCGACAAGATGCTGGAGAAACAGTGCCCGCACAAGGACTGTTTTTGGATGAAGTGTATTATAAATAAGTTTAAACCTAACGATATTCGTGATGATGTTGTTAGGTTTTTTTAACTATTTTTTTACAATACTAACTAAGACGGTAAAATCTTTGTTAAAACTAGCCGATTATATAAAGTAGAAGCCATCAAAGAAAATAATGTTGGTAGCAAATAAAATGAGTATAGAGGGGTGAAAAAAGTGAAGCGTGTAACCAAATATGGGATAATCTTGGTGTTAGGAATATCTTTGTTAGGCATTTGGTTAAGTTTTAATTCAAATATGGAAGAGGGAAAATCCACATTATTTAGCATTTGTTTATTGTTGATTTCTCTTTCACTTTATTTGATAGTAGGCGGAGAAAATAATGAGAGTGACAAAGTTTAAGAATAATAATTGACAAGTCTGTTAATATTTATTATCCTTATAAAAAATTAAACAAGAATAAATTTTCGTATAACTCCAATAATATGGTTTGGAGGTCTCTACCAGGAACCGAAATTCCTGCTTACGAAGAAAGTACTAGATATGTATTTTCTTCGTAAGCAGGAATTTTTTTATTTAGGAGCTACGTGAGGAGGATATTATGAATTCATTACCGAAAATTGAATTACATTGTCACTTAGATGGAAGTGTACGGGTAGAAACGGTATTAGCCATTGCCCAAAAAGAGGAAATTTCATTGCCAACCTATGATTTAATAGAATTAAAAGAAGCATTGGTAGCACCAGTTGAGTGTGCTTCTCTAGAAGATTATTTAAAACGATTTGCATTACCAAATGCGGTGATGCAGTCAAAAGAAAGTTTACAACGAATTACCTTTGAATTATTTGAAGATGCAGCTAAAGAAAATGTGAAATATCTTGAAGTGCGTTTTGGTCCGCTATTGCACACATTAAAAGGATTGACGTTGGAAGAAGTCATTCAAAGTGTGCTTGATGGGATGAGACAAGCAGAAGCTAGCTATGACATCAAAGGCAATCTTATTTTATCTTGTTTACGTTCCATGTCTGTTGAAAGTGCCTTTGAAGTTGTGGAAGCCGGGCAAAACTTTTTAGGAAATGGGGTCGTTGCGATAGATTTATGTGCCATTGAAGAAGTTGGTTTTTGCGAGCGATTTGTTGAACCAATTGCTTTAGCGAAGAAATACGGGTATCGTGTGACCATTCATGCTGGAGAAACAGGTAGCGGACAAAATGTCATTGATGCGATTGAATTACTAGGCGCAGAGCGAATTGGGCATGGTGTGTTTATTAAGGATGAACCAACTGCGTATCAATTAGTAAAAGAACGCCAAATCGTCTTAGAAATGTGTCCGACAAGTAATGTACAAACAAAAGCTGTCTCTAGTTATCAGAATCATCCTATTTATCAGTTTCATCAAGCGGGCATCAATGTAACGATTAGCACCGATAATCGGACCGTTTCTGATACAACGATGACAAATGAAATGTTGTGTATTCAACGAGCATTTGCGACAGATGAATCGCTTTATAAACAAATTTATCAAACAGCCGTTGCTGCGGCTTTTGCAACTGATGAAGTAAAAGCATGGTGTCTTACACAATATGAGGCGCAATCTTAATCTCGAAATTTGCTTGAAATAAAAATTTTCCAGTATAATTGAAGAAAAGCGTGGAGGTTATCAACATGTCAAAAACAAAATGGATGCCATTAATTGAAATTACAAAAATTTTGACGGAGAATGATGTAGACGCAGTGGATAGTATTTCCTTGCTGGTTGAACAACCAGAGAAATTTACAAGTCAATATGCTGAATGGATAGAAAATATGGAATACTCCCCTGAGGATGAAGCGGATGTTATCACCGCCTATTGGTTAACTGGGTATGATACCCCCCATGATTTTGGGGCATATATTGATTGGAAAGAATGGCCGGAAGAAATCATTGCCCAATTAGAACCGAGCATTCTAAAAAAAGGGTATGCTATAAATTTAAAAGATGTACCAATTATAGCTGATGAAGCAACCGATGTTTTTTTAGAACGTTTGAAAAATTTTTTAGAACAGCATAATTATACGCTAGCTTTTTGGGATGTGGGTGGCGATTGTTACCATTTGTATATTATTCCTAAAGCAGCATTTCCACGTTTAGAAATTTTAGGAAAAGAAATCTATGTTTCATTTTTTAATACCTATGAATAAACAAAATGAAACGATAGAGAACGTACTGCACGATATTTACAATTTGATTTTAACAAAAGGCACGCGTGAATGGGAAAGAGAACAGTTGATTATCGCCAAAGATGCATTAGCGCAAGAAATAAATGTGCAAAGTGAACTTTCAAAGTTAGAAGCAAAATTGCGACCACTAGCTTTACGAAATAACTTGACGCCGGATGTGATGGACTTCTATTTGAAAATAACCGGCAATACTGTTGATGTGCAACAGGAGGCCTACACCAGAGATAACGATAATTTTGCGTACCAAGAACGAGCCGTTTTTGCGGGCGGTTGTTTTTGGTGTATGGTTGAACCATTTGAAACCCAAGCTGGTATTGTATCGGTCTTATCTGGTTATACTGGCGGAAAAATAGAACATCCAACGTATGATCAAGTTAGTAGTGGATTATCGGGTCACGTAGAAGCAGTCGAAATTATTTTTGATCAGCGAATAATCAGTTATCGTGATTTGGTGGAACTATATTGGCAAATTACTGACCCAACGGATGCTTTTGGGCAGTTTCAAGATCGTGGAAATCACTATCATCCCATCATTTTTGTTCAAGATCATCAGCAACGACAAATTGCTGAACAATCCAAAGCAGAACTAGCCTTCAACTATAGCCAACCCATTGTAACAGAAATTCGCCAAGCCGAAACTTTTTGGCCAGCAGAAAATTACCATCAAGCCTTTTATAAAAAACAACCGAAACGCTACAAGGCGATAAAACGAGCACGTCAACAATTGCTTTTTTATCAAACGATTAAACGCAAACTACATGGATAGCATACCCCAAGGAAAACGCTAAGACTTTCCTTGGGGTATTGATTGATAATAAAGAAAAACAAGGAGTATTTTTATGACACGCACAACCTTTTCTTTGGAAGTTGTTCCGCCCAATGACCGTTTTTCCTATGAAGAAGTGGCACAATGTTCGGCACAGCTTGCCAAATTGCAGCCAGCATTTATCGGAATACCAAGCATTGATAAGACTAAAATTGAACAAACTCTCCAACTGGCAGGTTATATTCAGCAAACATTAGCAATTGAAGCGTTACCTCACTTACCCGCCCGTTTTATGACAAAAAAACAAGTCCAGCAGGCTTTGGCATTGTTACAAGAACAGGACGTTTTTCAATTGTTAGCAGTCAGTGGTGAAGTTACTGCGAAGGACGTGCCAACGGGTGAATTTCAGTTTGCGAATGAATTAAGTTATTATATCAATGAACAGACCACGCAATTTACTGTGATGGGAACATGCCACCCAGAACACATGACGAATCAAGAAACAGCACGAATAGAAGTAGCATATCTTCAACAAAAGGTACAAGATGGCTGTCAACAATTCCTCACGCAATTATTTTTTGAAAATGACGGTTTTTATCGATTGCATGAAGTGTATGACCATTATTTAAACTTGCCGTTATTGGTAGGTGTATTACCGATTCTTAGTTATTCACAAGTACTTAACATGGCGACACGCAATCAACTAGCTATTCCTAGAAAATTAGCCATTATTTTGGAAAAATATCAATACAAGCCACTATCTATGCGGGCAGCAGGAATCGATTATACACTGCATCAAATAGACGAATTACTTACGCATCGGGTAGATGGCATTCATTTGTTTACGATGAACGATGTAGACGCTACCCAAGAAATTCATCGAAGTTTTTGGTAAAAAGTACGCTAATAGAAAAAACAATCCGAACGATAAGGTAAAGCATGGCGCACATTCTTGAGAAGATGCGATTAAACCTGCTTTCTATCATTCGGATTGTTTTTTGGTATTTTTAGTTTATAAAGGTTAGTTGCTTAATCTTCCCAGCCGCACAAATCGTAACCAGCACTTTTCGCTTGGTTTTCGGTCATCGAAGAAATTGAATGCGCATTTTTTAAACCACGACAATGCGCATCATAGTGGTATTTTTTACCAGATTTAGGAGCAATATAGACAGTTTTACCGATTGGCTTGGTAGCATTAACGTTAATTGTCACAGAAGATGTTTTTTTACCATCTTTGGTTGTAACGGTAATGGTCGTTTTGCCTGCTTTTTTGCCAGTAATTTTACCATTGGCATCAATAGTAGCGACCTTGGTATTTGAAGATTTCCAGGTTACACCTTTATTGCTAGCATTGGTTGGATTAAATGTTGCTTTAACTGTAGTTGTTTTACCGACCATAATTGTTTTGGTTGGAGCATTGATACTAACACTTTTAACAGCTACTTTTTTGGCTTGAACTGTAACAGTGACTTTGGCTGTTTTTTTACCATCAGTTGTGGTTGCTGTGATAGTTGCTTTGCCTGCTTTTTTGCCAGTAATCTTTCCTTTGCTATCAACAGTGGCAATTTTTGAATCAGAAGACTTCCAAGAAACTGTTTTGATGGTAGCGTTAGTAGGTTTTATCGACGCAGTGGCAGTTGTCGTTGCACCAACTTCAATTGTTTTAGAGGTAGGCGAGACAGAAACACTCGTGACACTTCGATTTTTGACAGTAATTTTTGATGTAGCTGATTTTGCATTGTTACTTTTAGCAGTAATTGTTGCTGAACCAGCTTTTTTAGCAGTAACCTTACCTTTAGAGTCGACCGTTGCGACCGATGTATTTGAGCTTGTCCAAGTAACAGTTTTATTTAATGTGTTATTTGGTGCTACTGTGGCATTTAACGTCGCTGTTTCGTTAACATATAGTGTTTTTTCCTTTTGCGAAAGCGTCACACTAGCAACAGCTGGTAAAACAGAAGCAGTAAAGTGATAGTTTTTGGCTTGTGTTAAATTTTGTGTATTTTTAAAGCTAAAATAATATTTTCCTTTAGGTAACGTCTGTTTGACCAGTATTTGCGAAGTGGCATTAGACACTTTTTTAGCATTGATTAGCACGTTACCAGCACTATTGCTTAATTGAAAAGTCGCGAGTTGTTCATTGGTTTTTCCCGTGCCATTAAAGATGAGTTGAATATCACTAGTTGTATTTAGCGTAAGAGCATAGACATCCGTATCTTGTTTTCCAGAAAAATTCCCCTGTATTTTTCTGCCTAAAACAAGATTATTTGCGCGTGCATTGTCGCCGTTAAATTCTTTTTCAGAGATAACGGGACTAGTTGCTGCATCTACAGCAACAGAGGTAGGAACAGCGATAAAACTTGCAAAGAGACCGGCCAACAAAACCTGATTTAACACTTTTTTCCATTGAATTATTTTCATATTTTTACTCCCTTTCTTTTGGTTTCACTTGAAGTATAGCTCATATGAAATAATAAAGCATTAAGAAATTTAAGAAAAAATGTGAAATGAAAAAAAGTACGTATATTAGTAAATAAGTCCAGTAAAAAAAGCACCACGACAGTAGCTGTCATGGCGAGAAGTTATTTCATAAATTTACGAAGTATCCATGATAAGATAAACCAAATAATGGTACTCATAGCAATTGTGATAAGCCATCCGGACGTATTATTTTCTAACGGTAATGGCATATTCATACCAAAAAATCCCGTAATAATAGTGGGAATCGTTAATAATACCGAAAGGACAGTTAAGATGCGCATGGTATCATTCAGTGTGTTGTTTAAGACATTATTATAGGTACCAGACAGCTGTTGTAAAATTTGGGCAGACAACCGAGTCATTTCAACTAATTGTCTTGCTTCAATCACGACATCTTCTAGCTGTTCTTTTTCGCTTGGAGAGAGCGTTTTATATACCGCGTGTGAACGGATTTGTTCAAGTAAGACAGTATTTTGTTTAGAGGCAGCAACTAAATAAACAATCCCAATTTCTAGGTCAGATAATAACAATAAATTTTGTTTACTCGTTTTTTCTTTTAATTTATGATTGACAGAAATGCGAGACTCATCCATTTCTTCAATATAAGGAAAAAATAAATCTGTGATTAAAAATAAGCTGCTAAACAAAAAACTAAATAAGGTGCTGTCAGGAAACTTATCTAGATATTTCTCCATTTCTTGAAAAATATAGTGGGTTTTTTCGTTAGTTACAGTGATTAATTGATTGTCTTTTACGATAAAGGTCATAGGTAACGTTTCATAGTGGTTATCATTTTTTTCTCTATTAGGTACATTGAAAATAACAACGAGAGTCTGGGTGATTTGATCATAATCTAAATGAGCACGTTCATTTTTATCCAGTGTGTAATCAATCACTTCACTATCAATCCCATAATTTTTGTAAAGTGTACGTAATTCAGCTCGTGACTGCGTGTTTAAATTAACCCACGTGTTTTCCATTCCAAATGCTTTTTTTGTTATCATGTGTTTCACCTGCTTCTGTTTTTAGCAATACGCTGTATTCTAGCAAGGGTTTCTAGAAAAAACAAGTAAAGGCATAGTTTCTATTTCTTCCATCAACTTAATTAGTGGATTCCCTTACAACATAAAATGACAAAAATCTTTTATAATTTTAGTGATTTACGGTTGTATATTTCGCTGATTTCTGTTTGAATTATACAAGAGAATTTTAGTTTTTGTAGGTGCAAGTTTTTAATTTAGGTGAGGGGTAAGAGAATAGTGAAAAAAATTGGCTTTGATCCACAGAAGTATATTGAAGAACAATCGAAGTATATTTTAGAGCGTGTGAACAATTATGATAAATTGTATTTAGAATTTGGTGGAAAACTAATCGGTGACATGCATGCAAAACGTGTCTTACCTGGTTTTGATCAAGATGCAAAAATCAAGTTGTTGCACAAACTAAAAGATAAAACAGAAATTATTATTTGCGTATTTGCAGGTGACATTGAGCGAAATAAAATTCGTGGTGATTATGGCATTACGTACGATATGGATATTATGCGTTTGATTGATGAGTTAAGTGAATATGAATTGGCGGTAAACAGCGTGGTTATTACACGTTATAACGGTCAACCATCTACAAAAATCTTTATCAATAAATTGAAACAACGTGGCATTAAAGTCTTCACGCATGGTGAAATTGAAGGTTATCCAGTCAATGTTGATAAAATTGTTAGTGATGAAGGCTTTGGGATAAATGAATACATTCCAACAACGAAACCAATTGTCGTAGTCACTGGACCTGGTGCAGGTAGTGGGAAATTAGCTACTTGTTTGAATCAGCTATACCACGAAAGTCGTCATGGAAATACAGGTGGCTATTCTAAATTTGAAACTTTCCCAGTGTGGAATGTGCCATTAAAACATCCATTAAATATTGCTTATGAAGCAGCTACAGTTGATTTAAAAGATGTGAATATGATTGATTCGTTCCATTTTGATTATTATGGTGAAGTAGCGATTAACTATAATCGCGATTTAGAAACTTTCCCAATCATCAAGCGTACGATTGAACGTATCACAGGCAAAGAATCAGAATTTCATTCGCCAACAGATATGGGTGTGAACCGTGTTGGTTTTGGAATTATCGATGATGAAGTGGTACAAGAAGCATCCAAACAAGAAATTATCCGTCGTTATTTCGAAACTGCTGCAAATTATAAAAAAGGAATCACTGATATTGATACGTTAAATCGTATTCAAATCATTATGGAAGAAATTGATTTACGTCCTGAAGATCGTCCATGTGTGAAACCTGCCAGAGATTACGCAGAAGAATTAAAAACAAAAGATTGGGATCAAGAATTTGTCCCGCCAGTGATGGCATTGGAGTTATCTGACGGTCAAATTATTACCGGGCGTGGTTCTGATTTAATGGATGCAAGTGCAGCAGCGATTTTAAATGCAATTAAAAAATTAGCCAATATTGGCGATGAAATTTTGTTGTTATCACCAAATATTTTAGAACCAATTCAAAAACTAAAAGCAAACGAATTATCTGGCCGTATTACTTCTTTAAATACTTCAGAGATTTTAATTGCTTTATCCATCAGCGCAGTAACAAATCCAACTGCACAATTAGCATATGATAAATTAACAGAGCTAAAAGATACGCAAGCTCATTCAACAGTTATCTTTAATAAAGATGATGAACAAGTGTTACGTAATTTAGGAATTTCTTTCACTTGTGATCCGATTTACCCTTCAAAAAATTTATTTTATGTATAAAAACAAACCGTCTTTTGAGTAAAATACTCTAAAGACGGTTTTTATTAATTTGCGGGTAGTTCAATAATTGCTTTGGTGATGCCGTAAGTAGGGTAATTTGCTAAGATATCGGGAACTTCTTCCAACGTAATTTTGTGAGACAACAACGGCGTAAGTTGGATTTTTTGTTGATTCAATAATTGAACGGCTTTTGATAAGGTAAATGGATTGATAAAGGAACTAGTAATCTTTAATTCTTTACTGAATATATCATAAGCAGGAATCGTGATTTCGGTATCTGGAGAAGGAACGCCAAATAATAAAACGTTTGCCCCTTTACCTGCTAAAGAAATAGCCGTTTCACTCGTGACTTTTTTACCAACGCATTCCACTACCAAATCAAACTTTTCTGAAATGTCATCGGCTGTTCGATACACTTCATCTGCACCTAATGCACGCAGTTGTTCATGTTTGTCAGTGTTTAATTCGCAAACACTGACTTTTGCTGGGGAATATAAGCGAGTAGTTTGTAAAAATAACGAGCCAATAAAACCACCGCCAATAATTAAGATGTTTGTTTCAGGAGTAATTGGGTCAATTTGATCAAAGCCATGTAAGACACAACTTAAAGGTTCAACCATAGCGCCATGTTCGAAAGGAATTTCAGGATTTAATTTCAAACAAGCAGTCGCTGGAGCCGCACAATATTCTGCCATGCCACCATTACGAGTGACGCCTAATGCAGATAAATGGTCACATAGTTGAACGCGCCCTTGTCGGCAATAATCACAATGTCCACAATAAATATTCGGATCAATGGCTACATGGTCACCGACTGTTAATTCTGTCACTTCTGCACCGATTTTAACAATTTCTCCAGCAAATTCATGCCCTAAAATCACCGGTGGAGTAACTTCTGCTGAACCGGGTTCTCCATTAAAAATATGCACATCAGTTCCACAAATTCCACAAAATTTAACATTTACTAACACTTCATTTGCGGCAATTTCAGGAATAGATTGCTCTTGTATTGCCATTTTTTCTTTTCCAGTTAATACTAATGCTTTCATTGATAATCTCTCCTTTTATAAGTATGAAGTTATTTTATTCTATCTTAAAACGGTTTCAATTAGGGTGTTTTTTTAGAAAAAAAGCGGGAAAATTTTCCAAAGTCTGACACATAGATTCAAAATCGTAAACGAGGATTCTAAAGCGTTTGCGCCTATTGAAGCGTACGAGAAAGCTTGTTATAACTCTAAGTGTAAGACAAACAGCTAAAGGAGACTTTTATTATGAATCAATCATCATCAATTGTTATTGCCGGTGGCGGTAGTACCTTTACCCCAGGTATTGTTTTAATGTTATTGGATAACCTAGACCGTTTTCCAATTCGTCAGATTAAATTTTATGATAATCTGTATGAACGCCAACAACAAGTTGCGGATGCTTGCGAAGTCATTATTCGTGAAAAAGCACCAGAAATTCAATTTGTTGCTACCACAGATCCAGAAGAAGCTTTTACAGATGTCGATTTTGTTATGGCACATATTCGCGTAGGCTTATATGCGATGCGTGAAAAAGATGAAAAAATTCCATTGAAATACGGTGTCGTTGGTCAAGAAACATGTGGACCTGGAGGCATTGCTTATGGTATGCGTTCAATTGGTGGCGTGTTAGAAATTGTTGACTATATGGAAAAATATTCACCGGATGCATGGATGTTAAACTATTCCAATCCAGCCGCTATTGTCGCTGAAGCAACGCGACGTTTACGTCCTAATTCAAAAATCATCAATATTTGTGATATGCCAATTGGAATTGAAGACCGTATGGCAAAAGCGGCAGGACTTGCTTCTCGAAAAGACATGGAGATTCGTTACTTTGGATTAAATCATTTTGGTTGGTGGACTGATATTCGGGATAAACAAGGAAATGATTTGATGCCTAAAATTCGTGAACATGTGAAGCAACATGGCTATTTGTTAGAAGAAGAGATGGAAGGTTCTCAGCATAGTGATGAAAGTTGGGTACAAACATTTGGGAAAGCGAAAGAAGTCTTTGAACTAGACCCAACCACTATGCCCAACACATATTTAAAATATTATTTCTTTCCACAAGATGAAGTCGCGCATACTAACCCAGAATATACACGTGCCAATCAAGTAATGGCAAGTCGTGAAAAACATGTTTTTTCAGAATGTAATCGAATTGCTCATGTGAATACGTCAGATGGAATGACATTGGAAATTGATGAACACGCATCTTATATTGTCGATTTAGCACGAGCAATTAAATTTAATACACATGAACGAATGTTATTAATTGTTCCAAATAATGGAGCGATTTCAAACTTTGATGAAACAGCAATGGTTGAAGTACCTTGTATTTTAGGTGCAAATGGTCCGGAACCACTGACACAAGGGAAGATTCCACAATTCCAAAAAGGCTTGATGGAACAACAAGTGTCGGTTGAAAAACTAGTAGTGGAAGCATGGATTGAAGGATCGTATCAAAAGTTGTGGCAAGCACTAATTCTTTCTAGAATTGTACCGGATGCTCGTACAGCCAAACAACTATTGGATGAGTTATACGAAGCAAACAAAGACTTTTGGCCAGAATTAAACTAACTTAGTTGGATAGAAGGTAGCTGATGATGCCTTCTATCTTTTAATCAAAAATGAAAAGGGATACAAGGAGGAAAAAAGTTATGATGGAGAAGTTTCAAAAATTTGGTGGAGCAATCTTCACGCCCGTTTTATTATTTACATTTTCAGGTATTATGGTTGCGTTAAGTATTGTCTTCACTAATCCCATGCTTGTTGGTTCGTTAGCCAATGAAGGAACGTTATGGACGAATGTCTGGACGATTTTCCAAAATGGTGCATGGACGGTTTTTAATCAAATGGAAATCTTATTTGCAATCGGTTTGCCATTAGGATTAGCGAAAAAGGCAACCGGACGTGCTGCGTTGGAATCATTTGTTTTATATATTACATTTACTTATTTTGTTAGTTCATTTATTCAGTTGTTTGGTCCATTTTTTGGCGTTGACTTTAATGCAGAAGTTGGTGGCGATAGTGGCTTAAAAATGATTGCCGGCATTAAAACATTAGATACAGGTGTCTTAGGGGCTATCTTAGTCGCAGCTGTAGTAGTTTGGGTTCACAATCGTTATTTTGATAAAAAACTCCCCGACTGGTTAGGTATTTTCCAAGGATCAGCTTTTGTTTGTATCGTAGGATTTTTTGTGATGTTTCTCTTGGCATTTGCTACTTGCTTGATTTGGCCAAAAATTCAATCAGGCATTGGTTCATTACAACATTTAATGGCGAATTCGGGAATTTTTGGTGTGTGGCTTTATACTTTTCTAGAACGGATTTTAATTCCCACTGGTTTACATCATTTCATCGCGGCACCATTCGTTTATGGACCAGCTGTTGTTGAAGGTGGTTTAACCCGTTATTGGATGGAACATATTCATGAATTTGCACAAAGTACCAAACCAATGATTGAATTATATCCAGAAGGTGGATTTGCGTTAACAGGTAACTCCAAAATTTTTGCGCCATTAGGGATTGCGGGTGCGTTTTATATGACTGCGAATCCTGATAAAAAGAAAAAAGTATTAACATTATTAATTCCAATTACGTTAACGGCAATTGTTGCCGGAATTACCGAACCACTGGAGTTTACGTTCTTATTTGTCGCACCGATGTTATTTGTTGTGCATGCGTTGTTAGCTGCAACTATGGCAGCTGTAATGTATCAATTTGGTGTAGTAGGCGATTTAGGAGCGGGCTTAATTGAACAAGCTGCTAAAACATGGATTCCTTTGGCACAAAATCACTGGCAAACATATGTATTACAATTTGTTATTGGTATTTGTTTTACGGTGCTATATTTCTTCGTTTTCCGTGCACTAATTTTAAAATTCAATTTAGCTACTCCAGGACGTGAAGAAGAGAAGGAAGAAGTAAAATTTTATAGTAAACAAGAATACCGTGAAAAACAAAAAGGAGACACAAACGAAAGTCCATTTTATGATCAAGCAGCAAGGTTTGTAGAAGCTTTAGGTGGCAAAGAAAATATTGAAACCGTCGCAAATTGTGCCACTCGTTTACGTGTGAGTGTGGCTGATGTGGAGAAACTAGCTAGTGACGGTATCTTTAGAAATCTAGGAGCTCATGGAGTTGTTCGTAAAGGGAATGCTGTTCAAGTGATTGTTGGGCTCGATGTTCCAATGGTAAAAGCACAAGTAGATCTAATTATGAAAGGAAAATAATTAACGCGTAATTTAGGGTGAATTTGGTATAATGGGAATAAAAAAAGGATGTTTTTAAATGGATATTGAAGCACGTGCACGCGCCTATTCACAAAATTTGAGTGAGACAGATAGAGAAATTCTTTCGTATATCTTAGAGCATAAGGAAGAAGTGACAAAATTAGGCATTGCAGAGCTGTCTCAACTCGTTCACGCTTCGAAATCCTCGATTATTCGACTAACAAAAAAACTAGAATTTAAAGGATTTTCTGAAATGAAATTCTATTTGGAACAATCGATGGATAAACAGCAAGTATCATCCTATTCTGAACAGGCGTTAATGCAGCTGCAAAAACAAGACTTAGAACAGACCAATCGTTTGATTCAACAAACGGATTTTACCGATATCATTTATGCGATGTATCAAGCAGAAACGATTTATTGCTATGGAACAGGATTTTCGCAAAAAAATTCATTATCAGAATTATCACAAGCAATGATGTATAAAGGAAAACGGATTTTAACGTTTCCGGCTAAACGAGAATTTGATATGAATATGCCACTGATTAGTCGGAAGGATTTAGTTATTTTTGTTTCGTTATCAGGTGAAACAGATGCAATCAAAGAAAATATTGATATGCTGACTTTGAGAAAGATACCAACTATTTCCATTACCAATCTTATTCAGAACTATCTGTCAGATAAAGCGATGTATAATTTGTTTTATTCGGCATCACCAATTTTTCTAACATCACAGATGAAAGATGAATTTTATTCATTTATTTCATTGAAATTAGTAATCGACACCTTAATTCGTAAATATTTTGAATATGTTCGTTGAAAGGAGTATCTATGTTAACGATAAAGAATTGGTTCTCTATAAAAAAATTGCCATTTTTTTTGCTGGCTTTTTGGCTAATCATTTTGACGATTTCTGGAGGATTATTTGCTTTCAATAGTACGCAAGTAGGGACAGAAAAATTATTGATGAATTCATCTTTAGGTTTGTATTTGTTTTTATTTTTTCTAGCAACGCTTTTAAAAATTCTCTTTTTTATCAATGAATGGCAACATAAAAAAGCATTATGGTTTTTATTATTTGCAGAAATTTTGTCATTTAATTTCATTAGCGTGTTACCAATTTATTTATTAGGTAAACATGCTAATGATACAACTAAGATGAAAAGTCAAAGTAAGATGATTGGTATTTGTTTAGGGTTAGTTTTATGTTTACAAGTCACCGTATATGTGAACCAATGATAAAAATAAAACGTGATTGAAAGTTAGGAAGAGCTTTCAATCACGTTTTAGTTAGTAGCGAGTTTTTTAGGCTGGATAATAATTTTATAATATGTCTGAAAGCTGGTATAATAACTAATAGTTTATCTGACTAATCGGAGGGAAATAATGTTTAAAGAATATGGACGTTTAAGTACTTTATTATATGAGCATACGAAGCCAATTGGGACATCTTTGGATGGAGATGTGGAATACTATTTTGAAAAATTAAAAAATGTGTCAGGACCAATTTTAGAAGCTGGAGTAGGAACAGGGCGTATGCTAATTCCTTTATTAAAAAAAGGTTTAGATGTAGATGGTGTCGACCTATCTAATGAAATGCTGGTTCAATGTCACACCAATCTGACAAAGCATGAGGTTACAGCGAACATTTACCAACAAGACTTATTAAAGCTAGCGATGCCGCGCAAATATCAAGCGATTATTATGCCGACAGGGAGTTTTTGTTTGCTGTCTAGAGACAGTATTAAAGATATCTTATTTAATTTTTTCAGTCATCTAGAAGATGGTGGGAAACTAATTGTTGATTTAGAAATGCCAATTGGATTTACTGAAGAAAAAATAAGCCAATCTCATTTTCTATTAGATCAAGATAAAGGCATTATTATGACAAATTTTAATGAAACGATTGATTGGTTTAATCAAAAAACCGTTTCTCTTAGCAAGTATGAATTAGTCGAGAATGGACAAGTAACACAAACGGAATATTCTCATTTTACAATGTACTGGTATGGTTTAAATGAATTTGAAATGTTGTTAAGTTTAGTTGGTTTTGTGGAAATTGAGCGGGAAGTTGGCTATGGTACGGACGCATCAGAGATAATCACGTATATCGCTACGAAAAAATAAACACGACAAGAATTTTCGTGAGATTCACTGTTTTAAAACAATACAGAGACAAATAAAAAAAGTTAGGCTTACTATTGAAGTAAGTCTAACTTTTTTTAATGGCTTTGCCATATTTTACGGATTTTTGATAACAAATTTGGATTTTCTTTGATGCTCATTGGAATGATTGTTTCTGAATTTGGTTGACTATGCGCAATGAAATATTCTTGTGCAGAAAATTCATTGTTTTCAATTAGACGACGAGAATGACCAGATGCTGTCAGATAATAAGCTTTTTTACGGTCTTTTCTGAAACTATCTAAAATGGTTAATAAATGATCCAAGGCAGGTCCCTTTTCAATTGGTGTTGCAATTTCAATTCGATGTAACATGTTTCGTGTCATAATGTCTGCTGAGGAAATCCAAACGTCTGCTTCTTTATCATTGGTATAAAAAGCATAGATACGGCTATGTTCCAAAAAACGGCCGACAATACTTTTCACTTCAATTGTCTCACTCAGATTAGGAATACCTGGTTTTAAGCAACATGCGCCACGAACGATTAAATGAATAGGAACCCCAGATTGACTAGCTTCATAAAGTTTATTAATCACTACTTTATCCGTAAGAGAGTTCATTTTAAAACAGATTGCTCCTTGCTTCGTTTGCTGATAGTGAACAATAGTTTGTTCTATTTTTTCGAGCAACTTTTGCTGAATACCATTTGGTGAAACTGCAATGCGTTGATAATTAGGAACTTGTCGATAGCCACTTAAATAATTAAAGAACGCAGTAATGTCTGCTACATACTCTTTTTTCGCAGTAAATAAACTAATATCTGTATAAATAGAAGAAGTTTTTTCATTGTAGTTTCCTGTACCAAAATGGACATATTGTTTAATTTGACGACCATCTTTTTTTACAATTAATAAAGCCTTACTGTGTGTTTTTAATTGATGTAAGCCATAACTAACATAGCAACCAGCTTCTTCTAATTCTTGAACCCAATGCAAATTATTTTCTTCATCGAAACGTGCTTTCAATTCTACAAGCACCGTTACTTGTTTGCCTTTCGCTGCAGCTTTTTTCAATGCGTTAACGACACGTGAATTAGGTGCCATCCGATATAATGTTTGTTTAATAGCGATGGTGTTGGGGTCTGCTGCTGCAGATTCTAAAAAATTCAAAACGATATCAAATGAATCGTACGGATGATGGAAAAGTAAATCATTTTCTTCAATCGCTTGAAATAGCTCTGCACCGTTTAATTCTTTATGGGTATTTCCAATAAAACGAGGGAATACTAGACCGGGAAAATCTGGTGCTAAACTATCTACAAATGGAAAAAGAAATGTTAAGTCTAATGGACCAGGTACCCAATATAAATCACGAACTTTTAATTGTAGGAGATTTGCTAGAATTAAGACACTTTCTTCAACTTCTTTTGACCACTCACTGCTAATTTCTAAACGAGAAGGGAGTCCTTTAGAACGTTCAATGATGTATTCTTCCATTTGAGTAAAAAGTTTTTCCTCTGTGTCTTCACGAAACTCTAAATCTTTATCATAAGTAATTCGAAAACAAAAGGAATGATCGATTTCCCAGCCGACAAAAATTTCAGGTAAATGACGGATAATTAACTGTTCAACAAAGAGATAGGTTTGCTCATTAGCCAATTGATGCAAGCGTGAAAAGAGTGGTGGCAAAGGTATTACCGCACGTTCAACTCGATTACCTTGATGAACTTGCACAAAAATATGAACTTTTTTCTCTGCTAATTTAGGAAAAGCATGATACGCATCTAAACCAATCGGCGTAACTGCTGGTAATAATAGTTCATAAAAGAAACTATCTGCTTCTTGAAGTTGTTCTGCAGATAATTCATTAATCGATTTCACAAATTTTTGATGTTTCGTTAATTCTTCAATCAGTTGATTGAAATATTGATATTGCAATCGTGTGTTGTTTAAATTTATTTCGTATAGCTTTAATAAAACGTCTTCTTGTGTCCAACCTGTGCGAGTGTCTTTATCTTTAGGTTGCAAGCGAGCTAAACTTTGAATGCTTGGCACACGCACCATAAAAAACTCATCTAAATTGCTACTTGCAATGGCTAAGAAACGTAATTTTTCTAATAAAGGATTTGACGGGTCTTTAGCTTCATGAATGACCCGACGATTAAATAATAACCAACTTAAATCTCTATGATAGTAATTGAGATTAGTAAACTCAGATACTTCCATTTTTTAATACTCCTACTCTATGCTTTCTTAAAATCAATAACCACTTTTTTATTAATTATATTTTCTAGATTTTTTTTCTGGCGATTGGCACGATATTCTTCAGCGACAGGATCAAAGGACCATTCTACTTTTAAGACAAAATATGTTTCTTTGTCTTTCAGAGAAAAATGGATAATTTCATTGACCGTAGTGATATTAAGTGCTTCACAAAATTTAATCAAACTACCCGCTAAACGAATATACTTTAATTCTTCTTCTGTGAACCATTGTTTAAAAGGTTTAACAAATAATTTGAACAAGGATTTATTTTTGTAACTGGCTAATAAAGCTAAAGAAATTCGTTCACGATGCGTAAAGCCATTTAAATTACTATTAGCTAGCAAATAAAAAGAATGGTAGGCGCTATTATCTTCTTCAATATAGGAACCAATATGATAAAGTTGTGAACCATAAGAAACATACGCTGTTAATTGCTCAATTTCGTCATTCATTAATTGTTTTTGTTTAATTTCATTGAGTAACAATTCGACAATTTGTGTTCTTTTTTTAGTGCGATAGTTATCAATTTGGTAAGTGTCTACAAATCGTTGGATGCTAGTCATCTTTACATGATGTGGACTGTATGTTGCGGGATATTTTTGATTCACAGATTCCATTAACAATCCTTCACGCAAGCCTTTATTACAAAAAATAAATTTGGGTGCGTGCACTTGTTCCATCAAAGCAATAAAAGTAAGGTTTGCAGGAATGATAATATCAGCACGTTCTTTGCTTAATCCGTCTAATGACTGCAACTCGGAAAAAGATAGAGAGGTGAACAAAGTGAGTGTGTCTTTTAAATCTTTCTTTTTCATTTCATATTGATGAATTCCTACGACTGGAAAATCAGTCATTCGTTCATGGACTGTTGCAATGTTTCGTGAACTACCGCCAATTGCAATAATTGGTATCTTGCGATCTTTTAACCATGGCAAAGAAGCGAATTGTTTTTTGAGATAACTATTTGTTTGTTCAAGTGCATGTTCATTATTGGGTGAATGCTCATTAAAAAAAAGTTGCTTTAAAGTCACAACGCCAAAAGGAAAGCTATGACTATATATGATTTCATTATCCTTAAAATAAGTGATTTCTGTACTACCGCCACCCATATCAATGGTATAGGCTTCTGAAAATGCAGTGGTACGTACAATAGCGTATTGCCCATAATAAGCTTCTTCTTTCTCAGATAATAAACGAATAGTAATACCTGTTTTCTTTTCGACTACCTCTAAGATTTCTTGGGCATTTTTTGATTGCCGAATAACGGCTGTGGCAGTTGCAATCATTTCTTCTAACGCATAGCTATGGGCAATCTCTTTGAATAAATTCATTACTCGTAGTAATTGATGAACACCAGTTTTGGTTAGTTCATTTTCTTCATCTAGAAATTGATAGAGACGAACAGGCAATTTGATATTTTGCAGTTCAGTAAATACCATCTGTTCATTTAATTGGTAAATGACTAAACGGACAGTATTTGATCCGATATCAATAATGGCAATATTTTTCTTTTTTTTCATCTATTTCCTCCATCAATAAGCTCAAGTAACTTGTTATTATTATAGTATAAGTATAGAAAGCAAAAAGCAGATTTTGGTAATATTTATGTAAATGAAGTGTTAAGATTGTAAAGGGAATAAAAAAAGAGAAACAGTCTGACTTCTACTGTTTCTCTTTTTTTTGTTATTTTTCAACTACAGGAATCCACATTTCACCAAAAACGTGATTATCGTGTGTACCCATTTCAACGGCAGCATTTGGTCCGCCAATGTATTCATAGTTTTGTTCTTCAACTAAAGCTTGTCCAAAAGCAAGACCTGTTAAGGTATCTTTTAATTCTTCAGAAGTTGCGGCTTCTGCTTTAACAATGACATACGTACCTTTTGGAAATTGGATGACGCGTGTCGCATCGGGTAACGTTTCGTTCGTTAAAACACCTACATAATACATCATTTTATTATCGTAGGCTTCGTTGACAGCGAAGACAAACTCATTATCGGCTAATACTTTTAATTTATCCAACGTGCCATCTGTCGTAATCTTTTCCCAAAAAGCGGCTTTCTCTTGAGCGATTCCCATATAATCAGTGTAATCACTGGTTAATTCTGTTCCAAAACCTAAAACTGTAAATGCGTCTTTTTCTACTAATGTGTAAACTGACATTGTAATCCCTGCTTTCTTTTGATTGTTTCAAATGCTGTCATTTCTCATTTGATACATTTATAATAAAGTCAAATCGTGTCAAAAAATGACACTGTTTAGGAGCGAACGATGAAAAAAACAGAAAGAATTCACACGATGATTCGTTACATTAATAATCGTGCACATTTTACCATTACAGAAATTATGCAAGAATTCAATATTTCTCGATCCACGGCTATTCGTGACATTCGAGAAATTGAAACAATGGGCGTACCGTTGATAGCAGAAGTCGGACGTGATGGAGGATATTCCGTCATGCACAACTCTTTTTTACCGCCGATTCATTTTTTAGATGCCGAAGTTAAAGCACTCTTTGTCGCATTTATGGCAACACGCAATCAGCAATTACCTTATTTAAAAAGTCGGCAATCATTGGCTGAAAAATTACTTTCCCTCTTGTCAGAAAATCAACAAGATGATTTGGTACTTTTAAATCAACTATTATTATTTGAAGGAACAAACCCTTATAATCCTGATTTATTAGACTTAGCTGATTTACCGCATCCTCTTTTAGAAAAAGTTATTCAATTGTTGTTGCTAAATCGTCATATCACATTACTTTCTAAAGAAAAACAGTTTGATGTGTATGTGCTGCATTTGTATCATGAAAAAGGCAATTGGTTTATCGAAGGGATTGAATTGTCGTCTGCTACTAAACAAATAGTTGCAGTGGGACAATTGCTAGATGTTGTACTCTATACAGGAAACCAACGCTGGCATCAAAGAAAACCGATACATGAATCGATGAATTTGATTGCGACGCTAGGGCCTAAAGCAATTGCGCAATTCAAGAAATATCATCCATTTAAATTAACCTTGGCATACACAGATCCGTATCAGATGCGAGCGATATTACGAACGTTTGTAGATGAAAAGAATCCCGAAGAATTGCTAGAAATGGTGAACTGGTTTTTGTTTTTAGGAACAGAGATAGCGATTCAAGAAGCACCTTCTGCCTTTATGAACGCTTTAAAGCAACGTTGTTTAGTGGAAATAGACTAGGAAAAGTTTATTAAGTACGTTAAGATAAAAGAAAAAGAAAGTGAGCAGAGGGAATGAAAGCAATTATTTTTGACTTTAATGGCACCTTATTCAGCGATACAGCATTACATGAAGAAGCTTGGCAACAATTTATTCAAGAAGTGTTAGGCTATCAACTTTCAGAAACAGAATTCGCTAAAATTCACGGGCGTACCAATCATTTAACCATGGAACGCCTATTAAATCGCCCATTATCGAAAGAAGAGGGCGAAACTTTTTCAAATCGTAAAGAAGCGATTTACCGAGAGATTGTCTTAGAGAAAGAGCATGATCAATTAATTGATGGTGTGACAGAATTTTTTGATTTATTACAGCAAAAAGGGTATTCGATGAATATCGCAACGGCATCACCACGTGTGAATGTGGCGTTTTATTTTGATTATTTTCAATTGAATCGATGGTTTGATTTTGAAAAAGTTGTCTATGATAACGGCACATTAAATAGCAAACCTGCACCTGATTATTACGTGCAAGCTGCAAAAAATATCAATGCCAATCCACAAGAGATGGTGGTGTTTGAAGATTCTCCGATTGGCTTACAAGGCGCTGCCAATGCGCAAGCCAAACAGATTATTGCCGTTTCAACCAATGGAAATCATCAAAAATTAGAAGAGACGGGTGTTGTTGATTTTGTGATTGATGATTTTCGTGATGAACGTTTGATTCAATTATTTTCTTAAAAGTTCATTGCGATAGAAAAAATCCGAGCGCTAGAGAGATTCTTGTAAAGTTTCAATAAGAATCTTTCTAGCGTTCGGATTGTTGTTGTTCCTCAATTTGCATGTGGGTTGTTGCTAAAATGATGAATTTGGTTCTTTTAAAAAGGCCACTTCTTCTTCTGTTGACAGACGACCTAGTACTTGATTACGATGTGGATAACGTCCAAATCGTTTAATAATCGCATAATGTTGTTTTTCATATTCAAAATTTTCTTCTAATCCCGGTTGGTCAAATAAAATCATAGCTTTATTGTGAATCATCAACGATTCTGAGTGCATAAACGGCATATATAAGAAACTGCGTTCAACATTGGATAGTTCATTGATATCCGGATGTGCTAATGCTTCTTGAGCTAAGATTAATGCCATACCATCCGTGGCGAAAGCTTGAGATGAATGACGGAAGAGATTACGAGAAAATTGGTCTAAGACAATGATTTCTGCTAAGCGTCCGTGAATAGTTTCCCGCCAACTAACCAATTCACCCGCAGCAGCTTGTTTGTGTAGGTTGGTGAAACGCTCCGCAATCAATTGATCGACATCTGTGCTATTAAACCATTGTTCAGGGGTTAGTTCGTTAAACCAAAAATGTAAGACTGCTTGAGATTTCATCATAATCATTCTCCTAATCGTTTTTGAATGTCATTGACTTCTTGTTCGGTCAATTGGTGTCCGCCATCAGTTAAAATCATTGTTGTATTTGGGAAAAATTGTTTTAATTCTTCAGTTAATTTTAAACCATCACCCGGCAGACTAATGTTGTCTTGTGCACCGACTGTTAAATAAATTTTCACTTCACTTGATTGGTTGAATGAATAGACGAGGCGACTCGGATGCAGTAGAATAACAGTATCCGCAATATCAGCATGTTGTTCAAGCAAACCAAGAATAAAATTTGCACCATTGGAGTAGCCAATTAAAATGATTTCTTGATATTTTTGAATAAAAGTAAGAAGTTCTTCTTGAAAAAATTGTGTCGTTTGCTGGTCAAACTCTTGTCGATTGAGTTGTCCGTCAATTAACGGAGCAAAAAAGCGACGTTGGCTGCCTTCTGATACCGAACCAAGAAAACTTAAGAGGCTCGCTTGTGGAAATAATTCTGCTACTGTCGTTAATAGTTGATACTCATTACCACCGGTTCCATGAAAGGCCAGAACTAGTTGTTGTTGAGTAGCTCCTTCTTGAAAAAAATAATCCATGACTAACCTCCTAAAAAGAAAGGAATTATATTATGTCTGCACGTATTCATCACATTTCTATTGTGAATCGCTTTATTCGACCGACATTTGACTTTTATCATAATATACTCGGTTTAAAATTACTAATGAAAACAATTAATCAAGACGATCATACCATGTATCACCTGTTTTTTTCAGATAATCACCACCGTGTGGGAACTGAACTGACTTTTTTTGAAGTACAAGAAGGGAACAACCAGTTTTTTGGAACCAATACGATTGAACGAACAATACTAAAAGTTCCTTCTGAAGCATCATTGCATTTTTGGGAAATATATTTTGAAACACAAGGCGTCTGCCATTATGGAATCGAATCATTTTCTGGACGACCTATCTTACGTTTTGAAGGGCCAGATGCAACACAATTGGCTTTAGTTCCCTTACGCGAATTTGAAGATATTGATGATTATTTCCCGTATGTCACAGATCAGATTCCTACCGAGCATGCTATTTTAGGAATTGATGCCATTCAACTACGCGTACAATATTCCGATGCGACTGAACGAGAATTATTGTCGCTAGGCTGGCAGCACAAAGAATACGTCAATTTCTTTTCGGGTCATCAAAGAGTGACAATCTTAGAAAATCAAGACACTCAGTTCTATCAAGAAGTTCAGATTATTCAAGATCGTGAGAATCCAATTGCCGTTGAAGGGATTGGTGGTGTCCATCATGTTGCGTTTGGCGTAGAAAATAAATCTGATTTACAACGCATCGACAAACAATTACAAGAGCGCAATTTTATAAATTCAGGAATAAAAGATCGTGAATTTTTTGAATCACTTTATTATCGTGACCCAAATCAATTATTGATTGAAATTGCTACAGGGGAAGGAAACCTAGACGCAAAAGCGTATGAAAATCAAAGTCCACGCTTTGAAGAAATTCCTTTATTTTTACCGCAGTACTTAAATTTCATTCGTGAACAAGTGGAGCAACAATTAGCTAATCAAATCCATGACGAAGAGTAAGAAGAAACAATGACGTTTCTTCTTCTTTTTTTCTTGATTTTTATACCGCTTTCTTGGTAAACTAAACGTCTGCCAAAAATACCGTGTCTCATTGAAACATTCTCAACTATTTCAAAATAAAGGGGAGTACCAAATGAACGAGTATATTGAAATTATCCACGCAAGAGAAAACAACTTAAAAAATGTCAGTCTCAAAATTCCCAAAAATAAAATTACTATTTTTACCGGCGTCTCTGGCTCAGGAAAATCATCGATTGTTTTTGATACTATTGCCCAAGAAGCTGGTCGTCAACTGAATGAAACCTATGATAGTTTTACCCGTTTATTTTTACCTAAATACAGTCGTCCAGAGGTTGATGAGATTAATAATCTTTCTACAGCGATTGTGGTCAATCAAAAGAAGATTGGTGGCAGTGCGCGCTCAACGTTAGGGACGATTACTGACATCAATGCGTTATTTCGTGTGTTGTTTTCACGTTTTGCAACACCTAGTTTAGGATATGCAAATGCTTATTCATTTAATGATCCTAGTGGAATGTGTTCTGTCTGTCAGGGGATTGGTAAGACGATTGCATTAGATGTTGAAAAAGCAGTCGATCATGAACGTTCCTTAAATGAAGGGGCGATTTTACTTCCAGGATTTACAGTAGGCTCATGGTATTGGAAATTACACGCAGAAACCGGCCTATTTGATCCTGATAAAAAAATTAACAAGTATACACCAGAAGAATATCAGCTCTTAATGTATGCTGATGCACAAAAAATTACAACGGCAGAAACTGGTGATATGAATGTCACGTATGAGGGCATTGTAACGCGTTTTATGCGTACCACTATTCATACTGAAAAGGAAACTAGTAAACGTGCCGCCAAAGTGATTGAAGAATTTACAGTTATGAAAGCTTGTCCATCGTGTGCAGGCAAACGTTACAATTCTGAAGTGCTTGCTTCAACGATTGATGGCTACAATATTCATGATGTGACATCCGTTCAATTAACTGAATTGATTGAGATTTTGAAAGAAATTGATAATGAAACACGTCATCCAATTATTATTGGGATTCAAAAGCGTGTACAAGACTTAGTTGATATTGGTTTGGGATATATGGATTTATGTCGGGAAACCAACAGTTTATCAGGTGGAGAATCACAACGCGTCAAAATGGTCAAACAATTAGCGAGTAGTTTAACGAATATGATTTATATCTTTGATGAACCGAGTACAGGGTTGCATCCTCGCGATGTCTATCGTTTGAATGAATTATTGCGGAAAATTCGTGATGTAGGTAACACGGTTTTAGTTGTTGAACATGATCCAGATGTAATTCAAATTGCGGACTACATTGTTGATGTAGGTCCCTTTGCCGGTACGCACGGTGGAGAAATCACCTTTACAGGTAGCTATGAAGAATTACTCCAATCAGATACCTTAACTGGAAAATCATTAAAACAATCCCTACCTATCAATGAACAACCAAGGCTGGTAAATGATTATTATGAAAGTCAGTCTAGTTCTTTGCATAATTTAAAAAATATTCAGCTGCGAGTACCAAAAGGGATTTTCACAGCTATCACTGGTGTGGCGGGTTCAGGTAAAAGTACCCTGGTTAATCAAGTATTTGCGAAAGACTATCCAGATGCCATTCAAATTAATCAAACACCGATCCATACAAATAAACGTTCAAACCCAGCAACATATACTGGAATCATGAATAGCATTCGAAAATCCTTTGCGAAAGCAAGTGGCATGGATGCTGGTTATTTCAGTTACAATTCAAAAGGTGCTTGCCCGGAATGTAACGGAAGTGGAACGATTGAATTAAATCTATCTTTTATGGATAAATCTGAAGTAGAATGTACACACTGTCATGGAAAAAGGTACAATCCTACTGTTTTAGAACATGTCTATCAAGGAAAAAATATTGTTGAAGTAATGGATATGACGATTGAAGAAGCAGTTGTCTTCTTTGATGCGAAAGACATTCAACGCAAATTAAAAAACTTGCAAGAAGTAGGAATTGGTTATCTAACATTAGGGCAACCAATGGATACTTTATCTGGAGGAGAAGCGCAACGTTTGAAATTAGCGAACGAATTAAAGACAAACGGGAATATTTATATTTTAGATGAACCAACAACAGGTTTGCATATGTCTGATGTCAAAAACGTTATCCGGATTATCAATAACTTAGTTGAAAAAGGGAACACAGTGATTGTGATTGAACATAATGTCGATGTGATTCGCAATGCCGATTGGGTCATTGATCTTGGCCCAGACGGCGGCCGTGATGGTGGCGAAATTCTTTTTGAAGGTACTGTTAAAGAGTTGAGAGAATCAACAACGATTACTGGAAAATATGTGTAGATAATCATAAAAAGCATTCAGCAGAAGTTGAATGCTTTTTATTTATTGTTAATGTAAAAAAAACATTTTTTTGAAAGCGCTTGACACACTTTGAGTTTAACGTTAAACTATCTTCGAAAACTAAAGTTTAACGTTAAACTAAAATTAGGAGGATGTTTTATGAAGAAAAAAGTCTTAAGTGCTTTATTTTCGATGTTGTTGGTAACGAGTTTGGCTGCATGTTCTTCTGGAGGTGATAAAGCAAGTGGTGGTACAAAAGATGAGAATGCAGATAAAGGTTTGGAAGTTTTAGGTGATACGGTGACATTTGATCCTAACAAACTTGTTAATGAGGGAGAGCCGATTACTATTGAATATTGGACTTGGGGAGAGAACGATCCAACATTGAAAATGGCAGAAGCTTATGAAGAAATTTATCCAAATGTGGAAATCAAAGAAGTTATCCAACCATGGGATGATTTTTGGACAAAACTACCACTTTCCTTAAAAGGAAAAAATGGACCTGCTGTTTTCAATATTCATAATTCACAGCATGATTTAATCATGCCATATTTAGAAGCGTATGACATTCCTGTTGAAAATTTACAAGCCGATTTTAATTCTGTTGATCCACATATTATTGATGGTAATGTTTATTATACGGATAGTGTGATTAACACAGGAAATATTTATTACAACAAAAAGCTTTGGGAAGAGGCAGGATTAACAGATAAAGATATCCCTAAAACATGGGAGCAATTTAGAGGGATTGCCAAAAAATTAACTAAAACAGATGGTGATAAAATTGTACAAGCTGGTTTCAACTATAATGGCGAAACATATAATGCATTATATCAAGGAATGAATTATCAAAAAGGTGAATTATTATTTTCTAAAGATGGTAAAGTAGCAAACTATGATAATTCTGTTACCATTGAAAATACTCAATTTTTTGTTGATTTATATGAAAAAGATAAAGTAGGGTCAAAAGACTTCGGTGACGACTCTACTATGAGCTTCGGTAATGGCCAGACAGCGATGGTTTACAAATGGGGTTGGATGGTTGGCGAATTAGAAGCTAAATATCCTGACATTGAGTATGGCGTGTTTGCCACACCAACGCCAACAGAAGAAGTACCATTTGCATATGATCGATTTAATGGTGAAAGCACACCTGGGATTAATAAAAATCAAACAGAAGAACAGCGTGCAATCGCACAAGATTTCATCCGTTTTTGTTTAGCGAACGATGAATATTCAGTCACTGCTGGTTTAACGATGGCTTCTTTCCCAACAAAAAAATCATTAGCAGATAATCCTAGAATTTTAGAAGACCCCGTATTAAGCGTGATTGCACCACGTGTAGAACGTTTAATTTGGCCAGGAGCCTTTCCATCAACCATTGAAACTTCTGCAAAACAAACAATTGAAGATATTCTTTACAATGGTAAGTCAGTTGAAGTAGCTGTCAAAGAAGGACAAGAACGCATGGATAGTGACATGAAGAATTCTGATTTTACTTCGTTAGAAAGTAGTTATCAATTCTTTGATGAAGCTAAATAAAATCGATAGCGCTGATAATTAATTTGTCAGCGCTTTATATAAAGGAGAACAACGAATGGGTAGTAGAAGTCGAGTTAGTTCGAATATTTTTAGTTTAAGAAATGTTACGATTCTATTTTTAGTGGGTTATTTTGGTATTTTTGTTATTTATCCTATTTATAAAGCTTTTGCGGGAAGTCTGCATGATTGGAATCCTTTAATAGATCAATATGACTTTGTAGGGTTAGCTAATTTTAAAAATGTTTTAACCAATCAATTATTTTGGAGTTCAATCTCTAACACGTTTATTTTTGCTTTTTTCTCAGTAATCTTTCGTATAATTATTGGTTTAGGGTTAGCTATCTTGCTCTATTCGAAATTAGCAAGATTTAAGACTTTTTTTAGAGGAATGTTTTATATGCCAACAATTACTCCATTGGTAGCAGTATCTTTTGTATGGATGTGGTTATATAATCCCCAATTTGGTTTGATTAACAAAGTATTCCATATAGATATTAATTGGTTGAAAGATTCACATTGGGCACTACCAGCAATTATTATTATGACAATTTGGAAAGATTTTGGTTATGCTACTGTTATTTTTTTAGGTGGTTTAATGGGGCTACCAGAAGATGTATTTGAAGCTGCAGACATGGATGGTGCTTCAAAATGGCAACGCTTTGTAAATATTACATGGCCTTTGTTGAAGCCAACAACCTTATTTGTAACAATTACGTCTTTAATTTCATATTTACAAGCGTATGTGCAAATTTTGATAATGACTGAAGGCGGTCCAGGAACCTCCACGTATGTTATTTCTTATCTAATTTTCGATGAAGCTTTCGTTAAATATAATTTTGGTGTTGCTTCAGCCATGGCAATTATTCTATTTGTAATAATTGGTATTTTGACGGTGATTATGTTTAAAATAACTGGGGAAAGTGAGGGACTTGCTTAATGAATGCAGAACGAATAAAAACGATTTTTTTTAATACAATTCTACTAATTATTGCGTTAATTACTGTCGTTCCGTTTATTTGGATGTTGATTTCTTCTTTTGCACCAAATAGCGAAATAGTGAAAATTGGGGGAAGCTTTTTTCCAACACCATCAACATTTTCTAACTACACAAGCATTCAGGAACGCTTTAATTTTATGCGAATGTTCGCTAACAGCTTAGTTGTTTCTTTAACAGTCACCGTGTTGACTATTTATTCAAGTGCTTTAGTTGGTTTTGTCTTTGCAAAATTTAAATTTCGTGGTCGTAATATATTATTTGGGATGGTTTTAAGTTCTATGATGTTACCATGGGCAGTCACCATTATTCCTAAATATGAAATGATGGTTAACTTCGGTTGGTTAGATACTTACAAATCATTAATTATTCCATCTATTGTGAGTGGTTTTGGCATTTTTATGTTTCGTCAATCTATTTCACAAATCTCTGATGAAATGTTAGAAGCTGCCAGAGTTGATGGTGCTTCCGATTTTTTCATTTTTCATCGAATTATTTTACCAATGTCTAGAAACACCATTTCTAGTTTAGCTATTTTTCAGTTCTTGTGGAGTTGGGAAGATTTCTTATGGCCATTCTTAATGATTAATGATGAGAACAAGCAATTAATTTCTGTAGGATTACGTTTATTTAATGGACAATATGGGACAGATTATGGAGGTTTATTTGCGGCCACCTCTATTTCAATTATTCCAGTTATTATTGTGTATATCGTTTTCCAAAAACAATTTATTGCCGGTATTGCAAGTGGTTCAGGGAAATAGAAATTATTACTTAAAAGAAAGGGTGTAGGGTATACTAGAGGTGATTAGATAAAAGGGAGGACAACCTATGAGAGTGACAATTAAGCAAATTGCTGAAGAAGCAAACGTTAGTGTAACAACCGTATCAAATGTCATTAATAAAAGATCTCATCGTGTTTCCAAAGAGAAAATTGCCTTAATAGAAAATATTATTGAAAAGTATAATTACATTCCTAATATGAATGCGCGATCCTTAGTGCAATCTTCTTCTAATTTAATAGGATTGCTTTATTTTTCGGCTATTGATAATGCTGATTTTGTATTTTCTGATCCATTTACCGCAGAAGTTTTGTCTGGAATTGAGGAACAGGCAAAGAATCATGGTTATTTTGTATTGGTGCATAATGTTAATTCAGCAGAAGATGTTAAAACTATTCAGAGAAATTGGCGTTTTGAGGGGTTCATTGTTGTTGGTGTACGTGTAAAAGAATTTTTGGAACTAAATAACGTTTTTGATGGCCCTGTTGTTTATATTGATACGCATCTTTCAAAAGAAACATTAAGGGAACTTGAACAACAAACGAATCGTTTATTTGTAAATACAAATGATTATCAAGCTAGTACATTGGCAGTGGAACATTTGATTCATTATGGTCATGAGAAAATAGCGTTTCTTTCTTTTGACTACATTGTGGGTGAGCCAAGTGTTATTCAAGAACGACATCAAGCTTATATCGATACATTAAAGAAATATCATTTAACCTTTAAATCGCATTGGATATATAACAACTCTGAATTTGAGCGAATTTATCAAGAATTAGCTGAATTTACTGCAATTGTTGTTACTGGAGATTATTTAGCGGCTAAATTAGTAAAATTTTTAAAAAATAAGAATAAACGAGTGATGGAACAATTATCGATTATTGGATTTGATGATATTACTTTTGCAGAATTAATGGACCCAGCGTTGACAACAATACGACTAAATCCAGGTAACAAGGGGGCGATTGCTTTTCACCAACTGATTGGACTGGCCAAACAAGAAGAAATAAAAAATCAAGTACTACTATTAGAGGGAGAATTGATTTCTCGAGACTCTGTTCACAAAATCAAATAAAAAAGCTCTGTGAAATAAGTATAGTTAACAATAAAATATCCGAACGATAGAGAGAATGGACTGTGATCTAGCAGTTCCTCGTCGCAAATTCACTAGAATTAGCGTTACTTACTCCAAATTGTTCGGATATTTTTTCTTGTTTTAATTATGTCACAGTGCGTATTTTTAACGAAATTTGCTTATTTTCAAAATGTATGATTATATTTTAGTAAACACTTTCAAATATGAAAAGAGGAGCTATTATGGTAGGAATTAGGGATGTTGCAAAACGGGCGGGTGTGTCCATTGCAACAGTATCGCGTGTGCTAAATGAGGATCCGACACTTTCAGTAACCGATGAAACCAAACGAAAGATTGCAGAATCGGTTAATTTTTATCATTATGTCAAAAAAAGTCCCGTTGCAAAAAATTTAACGAATATTGCATTGATAACGACGGTTTCTGAAGTAGATGAATTGGAAGATCCCTATTTTCGAACGATTCGCAGAGGAATTCAAATCGAAGCAGAACAAAGCAAAGTCAATTTGAAAAAAATTATTCGTTTATCAGAAACACCATTGGAGCAAGACGATTTGTTAAAATGTCAAGGTGTGTTGATTATTGGGCAGGTATTATCTTCTGTGATTGAAGAAGTGTCGGCAATTAATTCGAATGTCGTAGTGATTGACGATCCTAGTATTGAAGCTGAAGTAGATGCAGTGTACACCGATTTAACGAAAGCAACGAATCAGCATTTAGATCGGTTGTATAAAAAAGGCCACCGAAACATTGCGTTTATTGGAGGAGGACGTGTCCGTTTAGATAGCCAAGGAAATAAACACGTGTCAGATGATGATTATCGAAAAATAGCCTATGAGACGTGGATGAAACAAAAAGGATTAGAAAAATATAGTCAAATTTATTTAGAAGGCTGGACCACACTTGACGGAATGCAGGCAGCAGATTTACTTTTGAAAAAACATGCTCAAGATAAGTTGCCGACTGCTATCATGGTAGGAAATGATCCTATTGCTGTGGGTGTTTATCGTTCACTTCAAAAAAATGGCCTACATATTCCAGAAGATATTTCGATTGTGAGTTTTGATAATATTGAAGTTGCCGAATTTTTAACACCTGCATTAAATACGGTGAATGTGAATACAGAAGAAATTGGAAAACTAGCAGTTCGCATGGTTAATGAACGAATAAAAGAAGTTAGAAAAGTTTCGATCCAAGTGATTGTTTCTAATAATATTATTGTTAGAGAAAGTGAAAAAAATATCGATTAAAAAAGTAAACATCCAAAAATTTGGGTGTTTACTTTTTTTGTTTACTAATATTTTTAGTAAAAAATATTGACAAAACATTAAGTAAACAGTTATAGTGTTGTTAACAAAAAGAAAACGCATTCAAAACAGGAGGAATTAAGATGAAACATTTCAAAAAAATAGCCTTAACAGGGTTAGCTGTTTTAACTGGGACATTACTCGCGGCATGTGGTGGGGGAGATAGCAATTCTAAAGACGGGCAAGTAACTTTAAGCTATGCGAGTTGGGATACTGACCAAGCTCCAGGATTAAGAAAAATGTTAGATGAATTTGAAAAACAAAATCCTGATATCAAAGTAGAAATGGAGACAACGCCTTGGGATCAATATTGGGTTAAATTAGAAGCTGCAACAACGGGAGGTAATATGCCAGATGTAGTAACCATGCACTCTAGCGAATCCTATAAATATATGTCACAGAATGCTTTGATGGGACTTGATGATGTTATCAAAGAAAATGATATTGACATGGGAAACTTTACTGAAGGAATTGCTGATTTCTATACACTTGAAGACGAACTATACGCAATCCCTAAAGATGCTTCTGTAGTGGGACTATGGTACAACAAAGAATTATTTGATAATGCAGGTGTCGATTATCCAGATGAAACATGGACATGGGAAACACTCAGACAAGCTGCAATTGATTTAACAGATGAATCAAAAGGCATCTATGGTTTTGCATCACATATTGGGACAGAGACTGGTTACTGGCCATTTATTTATCAAAATGGGGGAGAAGTATTTGCCGATGACAATACAAAATCAGGTTTGAATACCCCAGAAGCACAAGAAGCTTTAGCTTTTTATCGAGATATTGCACTTGTGGATCATGCTTCACCAACAATTACAGAATTACAAGACCCTGATAAGTTAAGTCGTTTTCAATCAGGTAGATTAGCAATGATGATTGAAGGAAACTGGTTTGCACCGGGATTTTTGAAAAATGACTATCTAGTTGAAAATGCTGCTTCTGCCGTGTTACCTAAGGGAAAAGTTAATGCAACAATTACAAATGGACTTGGTTGGGCTGCCAGTGCGAATACAAAACACCCAGAAGAAGTGAAAAAACTAATGGCATTTTTAGCTAGTGAGGACGCCAATAAAATCCAAGCGGAAACGGGTGCATCAATCCCAGCACTAAAAGGCTTTGAAGACGAGTGGGCTGCTTCTTCAGATACAATTGATTTGAGTGCTTTTGGAAAAATGTTGGAGTATGGAGTCCCTCGTCCATACAATAAAGATGGATTACGAGCTGAACAAGCAGAAGTTCAAATTATCAACCGTATTCTTTCTGGTGAAGTAACTGTTGAAGATGGAACCGCTCAAATTGAAAAAGAAGTCAATGCGATATTGAGCGGAAATTAAATTAGTTAATTATACAATATACAGGCGAAAGGATTCTATTTCGTCTGTATATTAATGGATGAATACCAAAAAGGGGGATATTATGAAAAATCGAATTTTTGGAAAATATCGTAAAGATCAAGTGATATGGGGCTATATTTTTATTTTTCCAACGGCATTAGGATTAATTTTATTAAATATATGGCCAGCAATTCAAACAGCAATTTTAAGTTTTCAAAAAACAGTGGGGTTCGGTGATACTGAATGGGTCGGATTAAGAAATTACCAAAAAATGTTTGCAGACGGTGAAGTTTTTCAGTCTTTATTAAACACGTTAATTTATGCAGTGGTTTCGATACCTAGTATTGTTGTATTGTCCTTATTGGTGGCAGTTTTAATGAATAGAAAAGTTAAGGGATTGTCGATTTATCGGACAATTTATTTTCTACCAGTCGTTGCTGCACCATCCGCAGTCGCAATGATTTGGCGCTGGATGTTCAATAATGATTATGGACTGATTAATAACATGTTGGCTAAAATAGGTCTCGATGGACCAGCATGGTTAACGGATCCATCGATTGCGATTTATTCTATTATCATTGTAGGAGTTTGGAGTGCTATTGGTTATAACATGGTGTTATTACTAGCCGGCTTACAAGAAATTCCTAAAGACTATTATGAAGCAGCAGAGATTGATGGTGCTAGTCCAATCCAGCAGTTTTTCAACATTACGTTACCATTAGTTACACCAACATTATTTTTTGTAGTTGTAACAACAGTTATCAATGCTTTCCAAGTATTTGATGTTATTTTTATGATGATTACTCCTAATAGTACCGCCATGTTTAAATCACAATCATTAGCCTATTTATTCTATAAACATTCATTTATTTTAAATGACAAGGGATATGGTTCGGCAATCGTTATGTTCCTTTTAGTGATTATATTAATTATTACTGCAATTCAAATGAAGTTGCAGAAAAAGTGGGTAAACTATTAAGGAGGCTATCAAATTATGAAAAACAAATTTTTTTCAAATGCGCCAATCCATATCATGCTTATTTTAGGTGGTATTGCAATGGCATTACCTTTTATTTGGATGATTTTAACTTCAGGGAAAACGTTGGTTGAATCTACCCAAATTCCACCTACAATTTTCCCTGAGAAATTTCAGCTAAGTAACTATCAACAAGTACTTGATTTATTACCATTCATGGCTTTTTATATCAATACATTTTTAATGGTTGTTGGACGAGTGATTGGCTCGGTTTTATTTTCAGCAATGGCTGCATATGCTTGTGCGCGTTTAAATTTTCCAGGGAAAAATATCTTTTTCAGCTTAGTACTTATTCAAATGATGATTCCCGGTTCAATTTTTATTACTCCGCAGTATTTATTAGCACAAAAATTGGGTATTTTAAATACAATTCCAGCGTTAATATTACCAGGGGTAGTTAGTGCGTTTGGTACGTTTTTATTAAGACAATTTTTCTTAGGTTTACCTGATGAATTGGAGGAAGCGGCCTATTTAGAAGGTGCTAATATTTGGACGATCTTTTTCAAAATTATGTTGCCGCTTGCTAAATCAGGATTGGTTGCACTTGGAATATTCACAGCGTTGTTTGCATTTAAAGATTTAATGTGGCCATTGATTGTCAATACTTCAATTGATAAGATGCCTTTAGCTTCAGGTTTAGCAAACTTACAAGGACAATATGCCACGAACTTCCCACAATTAATGGCAGGTTCGTTATTAGCAATTTGGCCAATGGTTGTGATATTCATCGTTTTCCAAAGAAAATTCATTGAAGGAATTGCTACAACAGGTGGTAAATTATAAAACTATTAATTAGTGATTGGAGAGTAACTACATGACAAAAATTACATTTATTGGTGCAGGAAGTACTATTTTTGCAAAAAACGTATTAGGCGATGCGATGTTAACCCCAAGTCTACAAGATGCACATATTGCATTGTACGATATTGATGAAAAACGACTAAAAGAATCAGAATTAATGCTTAAAAATATTAATAAAAATTCGAATGAAAATCGTGCTGATATTGTTTCTTATCCTGATCGCAAAGAAGCGTTAAGAGAGGCTGATTTTGTTATTAATGCTATTCAAGTGGGTGGTTATAAACCGTCAACAGTGATTGATTTTGATATTCCTAAAAAATATGGGTTGCGACAAACTATTGGTGACACCATGGGAATTGGTGGGATTTTTAGAACCCTACGGACACTACCAGTAATGTTAGACTTTGCTAAAGAAATGGAAGAAGTTTGTCCAAATGCTTGGTTATTGAACTATACAAATCCGATGGCAATGTTAACCATGGGTGTTTTAAAAGCGACGAGTATTAAGACTGTTGGTTTATGTCATAGCGTTCAAGTATGCGTACCAGAATTGTTTGAGCATTTAGGAATAGCCGATCAATATGACTTAAATGACTTTCAATGGAAAATTGCAGGCATTAATCATATGGCATTCTTGTTGGAAATTACAAAAAATGGGGAAGATTTCTATCCAACAATTCGTCAGTTAGCTGCAGAAAAACCAAATCCACATCCAGATTCTGTACGTTTTGAATTGTTGAAACGTTTTGGTTACTATATTACAGAATCAAGTGAACACAATGCAGAATACCATCCATACTTTATTAAATCAAAATACCCAGAATTGATTGACGAATTAGGGATTCCGTTGGATGAATACTTACGTCGTTGTGAACAACAAATTAATGATTGGGAAAGCATGCGAGAGGACATTGTAAATAATGGGGAGTTAACACATACGAGAAGTCGTGAATATGCTTCATATATCATGGATTCTATTACGACAGGAACTCCGTCAGTGATTGCAGGAAATGTCTTAAATAAAGGCTTAATCACAAACTTACCGACAGATGTTTGTGTGGAAGTACCTTGTTTAGTCGATAAAAATGGCGTGCAACCAACCTATGTCGGTGAATTGCCAACACAATTAGCTGCTTTAAATCGGACGAATATCAATGTTCAAGAACTGACAGTAGAAGCCGCTTTAACACTAGATAAATCAAAAATTTATCAAGCAGCGTATTTAGATCCACATCTATCATCTGAATTGTCTTTAACAGATATCAAAAATTTAGTGGATGATTTAATCGAAGCACATGGGGACTATTTACCTGAATATAATTAAAAAGAAGCTGAAAGAGTAAGGAATTGAAAATTCCTTACTCTTTTTTTAGTTAAATTTAGTAAAAATATTGACAAAACACTTAGTGAACAGTTACATTAGTGTTAACAGAAAGAAAACGCATTCGAATTATATAAGGAGGAGCATGAAATGAAGTGGTCTAAAAAAATCATTTTAGCTTGTATAGCACTAGGAGCAACAATCTCTTTGACTGCTTGTGGAAAAAATCAGGAAGATGCAAGCGGTAAGGTAGAAATAGAGTTTTTTAATCAAAAAAAAGAAATGACTCAAACGATTCAGGAGATTGCTAAAGATTTTGAAGCAAAAAACCCTGATATTCATGTAAAAGTTGTGGATGTACCGAATGCTGGTGAAGTAATTAAAACACGTATGTTAGCAGGCGATGTACCAGATGTCATTAATCTTTATCCTCAAAGTATAGAATTGAAAGAATGGGCGAAAGCTGGTTATTTAGAGGACTTAACCGAAGAACCGTATTTAGAGAATATCAAAAATGGGTATGCACAACGTTTTGCTATTGAGGATCGTGTATATAGCATACCATTAACCGCTAATGTCTATGGTTTTTACTATAACAAAACTGCTTTTGAGGAAATGGGGATTCAAGCACCAGAAACTTGGGCAGAATTTGAAAAAATAGTAGCTGAGATTAAAGATCAAAACAAAGTACCATTTGCGATTGCAGGAGCAGAAGGCTGGACTTTAAATGGTTATCACCAACTAGCTTTAGCGACTGCTGCGGGTGGTGAAGAGGAAGCGAACAATGTTTGGCGTTTCTCAGAAGTTAATGGAATTAATGCTGAAAGCAAAGAAATGCAAAAAGATTTTAATCGATTAGATTTGTTAAGAGAACCAAAAACTTTGCAAAACAACTGGCAAGGTGCCGGTTATAACGATACAGTAGTTACTTTTACAAAAGGTGATGCGTTGATTATGCCGAATGGTTCATGGGCAATGCCGATGATTAATTCACAAAATCCAGATTTTGAAGTAGGAACTTTTCCTTTTCCAGCAGATGAAGCAGGTCAAAGTCTAACGATTGGCGCAGGAGACCTAGCCTTGTCAGTTTCTGCAACTTCTCAACATAAAGAAGAAGCCAAACGTTTTGTAGAATATATGACAACGCCTGAAGCGATGCAGAAATATTATGATGTAGATGGCGCACCGTGTGCTGTTGAGGGTGTTATCGAGAATACTCAAGATTCACCATTAAGTGGTTTAACTGAACTTGCTTTTACTGATCGTCATTTAGTTTGGCTAGCCAAAGATTGGAATAGTGAAAATGATTTTTATACCTTAACAACAAATTATTTACACAATGGCAATCAAAAAGCCATGATTAACGCATTAAATGCTTTCTTTAATCCAATGAAAGCTGACGGAAGGTAGGAAAATAAAATGAAAATAAAAGAAATTTTAAATCGTTACTGGGCAATCATTTTTGTAGCAATTCCAATTATTTTGCAGATGATTTTTTTCTACTTTCCAATGGTTCAAGGTGCTTTTTACAGTTTAACTAATTGGACTGGTCTGACTTATAATTTTGATTTTGTGGGTTTGAACAATTATAAGATTCTTTTTTCTGATCCGAAGTTTATCAAATCGATTGGCTTCACTTTAATTGTGACGCTTTGCATGATTGCTGGACAAATTGGTTTTGGTATTTTGATTGCGCGGGCGTTGAACGCAAATATTAAAGGGAAAACATTCTTTAGAGCATGGTTCTTTTTTCCAGCGGTCTTGTCGGGCGTGGTTGTTTCTTTAGTATTTAAACAAATTTTTAACTATGGTTTACCAAAAATTGGTAGTATGTTAGGCATTGAATTTTTACAAACCAGTCTTTTAGGAACAACATGGGGAGCGATTTTTGCAGTAATTTTTGTTTTACTTTGGCAAGGAATTGCCATGCCAGTCATCATTTTCTTAGCGGGTTTTCAAAGTATTCCACAAGAAATTATTGAAGCTGCTAGAATGGATGGGGCGAATGATAAGCAAATTTTTTGGAATATTGAAATCACCTACTTATTACCAAGTATTTCAATGGTATTTATTATGGCATTAAAAGGCGGTTTAACAGCATTTGATCAAATTTTTGCTTTAACTGGTGGTGGACCAAGTGATGCCACAACATCTTTGGGGTTACTTGTTTATAATTATGCTTTTAAAAACAATCAGTTTGGTTATGCGAATGCTATTGCTTTAGTCTTATTTATCCTAATTGGGATTGTTTCACTGGCACAATTAAAATTATCGAAAAAATTTGAAATCTAGGAGGTTTCCCAATGAAAACATCAAAAGAAAAAAATATTTCTAAATACTTGCTTTTATTATTAGGGGGCTTCATGATTTTAGTTCCCTTAGTCTCAACGCTATTCGGTTCATTTAAAACAACACCCGATATTATGAATAATTTCTTTCGTTTTCCTAATCCAGCGACTTTGGAAAATTTCCGAAGATTGTTAGCGGATGGAATTGGTCATTACTTCTGGAATTCGGCAATCATCACAATCATTGCAGTAGTTGCTGTGACAGCAATTATTCCTATGGCTGCTTATTCACTAGCAAGAAAAATGACTCGTGGGAAAGCATACGGATTGATGTATTTATTTTTAATTTTAGGAATTTTTGTTCCTTTCCAAGTAATTATGATTCCGATTACCGTTATGATGAGTAAAATTGGTTTAGCAAATATGTGGGGATTAATCTTACTATATCTCACTTATGCCGTACCACAGACGCTATTTTTATATGTTGGTTTTATTAAACTAAATGTGCCTATCAGTCTGGATGAGGCTGCTGAAATTGATGGGGCTAGTCACTTTACAACTTATTTCAAAATTGTTTTCCCAATGTTAAAACCAATGCATGCTACGACTATTATTCTTAATGCTTTATGGTTTTGGAATGATTTCATGCTACCATTATTAATTTTAAATCGTGATTCTAATATGTGGACACTACCATTGTTTCAATATAATTATACGGGACAATATTTTAACGACTATGGTCCAAGTTTTGCTTCCTATACAGTAGGAATTGTCACGATTACACTAGTTTATCTTGCTTTCCAAAGAAGTATTATAGCTGGAATGAGCAATGGAGCAGTGAAATAACCAATAAATTATTTTCATTATAAAGGAGTTCATAAACTTATGATTATATTTGACAATCACACACAAACATTTCATTTACAAAATAAAAAAATTAGCTATCTATTAGGAATCGAAGAAAATAATTATTTAACGCATCTTTATTTTGGAAAAAAGATTACGCACTATTCTGGTGGGTATCGCTATCCCCGAACAGATCGTTCCTTCTCACCCAACAATGCAAATGCGCAAGATCGTTTATTATCTTTAGATACATTACCATTAGAATTTCCAGGATATGGACATGGTGATTTTAGAGAACCAGCGCATAATATTAAATTAGGAAACGGTAGTCGTGTAAATGATTTTCGTTATGACAGCTACGAAATTCAAAAAGGAAAGCCCAGCTTAGCGGGATTACCAGCCTTATATACGGAAGATGATGATGAAGCTGAAACGCTGATTATTCAATTGAAAGACGCGATTAGTGGATTGACTTTACAGTTGTTCTACACAATTTATCAAAATCACAGTGCAATTATTCGTTCTACGCAATTAGTAAATAATAGTGATGAAACAGTGGAGATTAATCGCTTAGCTAGTCAATCAATTGATTTTTCAAATCGTCCACTCGAGTTAATTCATTTAAATGGTACCTGGGCAAGAGAACGTCAAATGACTAGAGAAAAAATTCATACAGGGATGAAAGTATTAGATAGTAAACGCGGGTCAAGCAGCCATCAACAAAATCCGTTTGTTGCTTTAGTAGATGCCAAAACAGATGAATTTCAAGGAGAGGCATATGGATTTAATTTAGTTTATAGCGGTAATCACGAAACGGTGATTCAAAAAGATCCATTTGACCAAACACGGGTCATTATGGGAATTAATTCATTTAATTTTGGTTGGCAACTAAAAACTGGCGACACATTTCAAACGCCAGAAGTCGTGATGGTTTATAGTAATGAAGGTCTAAATGCGTTATCACATACGTATCATGAATTGTATAATCACCGTTTAATTCGTGGAAACTATCGTTTACAAGAACGTCCCACGTTAATCAACAACTGGGAAGCAACGTATTTTGATTTTAACGAAGAAAAAATCATGAATATTGTCGATGATGCGAAAAACTTGGGCATTGAAATGTTTGTTTTAGATGATGGTTGGTTTGGCGGTCGTGAAAATGACTTCACTTCATTAGGTGATTGGGTTGAAACAGAAGGCAAACTTGCTTGTGGTTTGGAAAATTTAGCCGAGCAAGTGCATGATAAAGGGATGAAATTTGGGATTTGGTTTGAACCGGAAATGATTTCTGAAGATAGTGAACTATTTCGAGCACATCCAGATTGGGCATTGGGCATTCCAGGTCGTGACCGCTCAATTAGTCGAAATCAATATGTCCTTGATTTTTCAAGACAAGATGTTCGTGATAATATCTATCAACAAATGACGGCGATTTTTGATCGTGTACCGATTGATTATGTGAAGTGGGATATGAATCGAAATATGACAGAAGTCTATTCTGTCTTGTTGGACTCAACGATGCAAGGTGAAGTGGCTCATCGTTATATGTTAGGGTTATATGAATTTTTAGAAAAATTAACAACGAATTATCCAACTATTTTATTTGAAAGTTGTTCGGGTGGAGGCGGTCGTTTTGATGCAGGTTTCTTGTATTACATGCCACAAACTTGGACGAGCGACAATACTGATGCCGTGGCTCGTCTGAAAATTCAATATGGAACCAGCTTAGTGTATCCAATTTCAAGTATGGGTGCGCATGTTTCAGCAGTCCCAAATCATCAAACAGGAAGAGAAACGAGTTTAACTATTCGTGGCAATGCTGCGATGGCTGGTGTTTTTGGGTATGAGCTAGATCTAACGCAATTAACTTCTGAAGAAAAAGCAGAAATTAAAGAACAAGTTGCCTTTTATAAAAAGCATCGTCAACTTTTGCAATATGGAACTTTTTATCGCTTGGAAAGTCCGTTTGAAGGTAATGATACTGCATGGATGTTTGTCTCAAAAGACCAAACAGAAGCCATGGTCTTTTATTTCCGAGTATTAGCAGAAGCTGCGCATCCATTAGTCACATTGAAATTAGCAGGATTAGCAGAAGAAGCAACTTATCAAATGGAAGATGTAACATTTGCTGGCGATGAATTGATGAATCTCGGTTTTTATATTGATTCAGAACTACATGGTGATTATGCAACACAACGCTTTTATTTGAAACAGATATAGTAACTAAAAAAGGAAAGTCCAGTACTCAAGAAGTGTGTGCTGGACTTTTTAGCAATAGAATTATTTTTGATGAAAAAAAATCAAATGATGATTGACTTACTAAAATTAATATGATATATTCTTGATTGAAATCGATATCAGAAAACGCTGTCATAAGGAGGGAGAGAATGGCAAATATTTCAGATGTAGCAAAACTTGCTGGACTTTCTGTGTCAACAGTGTCGCGAGTGATTAATAATCAACGTTACGTTACAGAAGAAAAAAAACAAGCAGTGCTCAAAGCAATGGAAGAATTGAACTATCAACCTAGTGTAGCGGCGAGACAGTTACGAGGAAGACAATCTAAAATTTTAGGAATCATTGTTCCTCGCATTACGAATCCTTTTTTCTCCTATCTTGTTGATGAAATTCAAAAACAAGCATATGAAAGAGATTTTCAGATTATGATTTTTCAAAGTGATGAGAGTAAAGAAAAAGAAATTACGTTTTTAAATCTCATGCAACAAAAACAAATTGATGGTGTCATCATGTGTGCAGTAGAGAATGACGAGGAGAAAATTTCTTCCTACTTAGAATATGGGCCTATCATTTTATGTAACGAAAAGTTCATTTCAGGTAAGTTACCCACGATTAGCTTGGATCAAGAATATGGTGCGTATATCGGTGCTAAATATTTAATTGAAAAAGGCTATACAAAAATTGCTTATTGTACAGGTGGTTATTTTGATGGTGATGGTAAAGGAAATGAACGCGATAAAGGATTTCAAAGAGCATTAACAGAGTGTGATCTTGAATTTTCAAGAGAATGGTTATTTACAAATCAACATACGATTGAAGATGGGAAAAAACTTGCACATACTTACCAAGAATTAAAACAACGCCCAGATGCTATCTTTACGGGAAGTGATGAGATTGCTGCCGGATTTATTTCTGAGGCGAATCGATTAGGGATTAATGTTCCACAAGATGTGGCGGTATTAGGTTTTGATAATCAACTCATCGCAGAATTAACAACCCCAGCTATAACGACTGTTCATCAACCAACGGAAGAGCTTGGGAAACAAACCATTAACTTAATGTTCAATATTTTAGAGAATAAATCTTATAAAATTGAGGATGAGAAGTTAAATATGCATATAGTCATTAGGGAATCTGCATAAATAGTGCAGTTTTTCTTATAAATAATCTGATAACGATATCAGAAATGGAGGAAACAGTAATGAAGAAAAGAACTTTAGGTTTAGGGCTAGTCACATTGTTAGCATCAACAGTTTTTATTGCAGGTTGTGGTTCAAATGGTGATAAAGGTAGTTCTGCAGATAAAGCAGAAATCAGCTTGCTAATTGGTAAAGAGGAAATTGCAACGGAATTGGATGAAACAATTGCTAAATATAATAGTTCTCAAGATAAATATGAAGTGAAAGTTTTACCTTTAGCAGGACAAAATATTAATGAAAAATTGACTTCTTTATATGCTGCCAAAAATGCTCCAGTCATGATGAATATGGGGGTTGCTTCAGATTTGGCTTTATGGGAAGACAAATTATTAGACTTATCTGATTTGCCTTTGGTAGAAAATATCGAACAAACTTATTTAGATTCAGGAATTGTTAATGGAAAACAATTAGGTATTCCAACAACAATCGAAGCATTTGGTTTCTTATACAATAAAGAAGTACTAGATGAAGCTGTCGGTGGCGATTTTGATCAAAATTCTATTCAATCAAGAAGTGATTTAGAAGATTTAATCAAGAAAATTGAAGCGTTAGATGGGAAAGTTGCTTTAGAAATTTCACCAATGGATTGGTCATTAGGTGCCCATTTTTCTAATATAATGTTTACGAATCAATCAGATACAACTGAAGGCAGACATCAATTTATGACAGATATGCAAGATGGAAAAGTTGATTTAGCTAAAAACGAAGTCTACAACAATTGGGTAGATACATTTGATTTGATGAAAGAACACAATGCCGCTAAGAAATCAGCATTGTCTGCGGACTATGATTCAGCAACACTAGGATTAGCTAATGGTGATATCGGTCTTTGGTTCATGGGAAATTGGGCAATGCCTCAATTATTAGAAGCAAATCCTGATGCAACTTATGGTATTTTACCTGTGCCAATTTCAGATGAAGAAGGCGCTTATGGGAATACCCAAATCTCAATTGGCGTTCCTCAAACGTGGGCAATCGATGCGTCACAATCAACGGAAGAACAGCAAGCAGGTGCAAAAGACTTTTTAAATTGGATGTATGAAGATGAAGAAGGTCAAGATTACTATGTGAACAAGTTAGGCTTTATTCCAATTAATAGCAGTAACAAAGTAGAGCCTAAAGATTCATTGTCGCAATCAGTATTAGGGTACCTACAAGAAGATCGTGGATTAGAATGGATGAATGCTTATTATCCACCGACCGCTTTCCCATCAATGGGTGCGTCTATTCAAAAATATTTGGGCGGCGAAATTGACCGTGATGGTTTGACAGAAGAAATTGTCAATTATTGGAAAAATGATTCAAAATAAGCATGTATTGAAAAGAAAATAAGCGCTGGATTCAGCGCTTATTTTTATCAAAAGGGGGAAAAAAGATGTACGACAATCAAAGCTTGCTCGAAAAGCTAAAAAGATTTGGAATTTTTGCAGCAATACCTGTCTTCGTATTTATCACCGTAGTAGCTATTCCATTTTTATTAGGTATTTATATGACGGTTACGAATTCTACAGGTACAAATATTTCAACTGAATTTGTAGGGTTAAAAAATTACATTGACGCTTTTAACGATAAAGTTTTTTGGAACTCATTAATTTTGACATTTAAGTATACATTTTGGGCATTATTATTAACAAATGTAATTGCGTTTGCTTTAGCATTATTAGTTACTAGTGGATTCAAAGGACAAAACTTCTTCAGAATGGGTTTCTTTACACCTAATTTGATTGGTGGAGTTATTTTAGGATTTATTTGGCAATTTATTTTCACTCGTATTTTAGTTTATATCGGTGATGGCGTGGGCTCAGAATTATTAGCAAATTCATGGTTAGCGGATCCTAAAATGGCGTTATGGGCGTTAGTCCTTGTAGGGGTATGGCAAAATTCAGGTTATATGATGCTGCTTTATATAGCGGGGTTAACTGGAATTCCAGAATCATTAACTGAAGCGGCTTCTTTAGATGGAGCAAATAATTGGCAAATTCTACGAAAAATAAAAATTCCAATGATGTTACCAGCATTTACAACAAGTATTTTTTTAACATTACAAAGAAGTTTTATGGTCTACGATACAAACCTTTCTTTAACAAAAGGTGGCCCATATCGTTCGACAGAAATGATTTCTATGCATGTATACAATGAGGCTTTTCTATACCAAAACTATGGTACGGGACAAGCAAAAGCAATTATCTTATTTTTAATTGTTGCAGCAATTGCGTTAACGCAAGTTGGAATCATGAAGAGAAAAGAGGTTGAAGCTTAATGGGATTAAAAGTACAAAAAAATATAACTAAAATTACAACATTTGTTTTATGTGCTTTGATGTTTGTGTTATATGCCTTTCCTTTTTTATTGGTATTAATTAATTCATTTAAAACAAGAATTGAGGTTGTAGAAAATCCAGTTGCTTTACCTAAAACTTGGAGTTTTGATAACTTTATTGAAGCCTATAAAACGATGAATTTTGGAAGTGCTTTGATTAACTCATTACTTGTTACAACTATATCTGTCACTGTAATTATTTTGTGTTCATCAATGCTGGCGTATTATTTAGTAAGAACGAATTCAAAATTAAGTAAAGTTATTTTCATGTCATTAGTTGCTTCGATGATTATTCCTTTTCAGTCTTTGATGATTCCATTTGTTACTATTTTTGGGAATATTGGTCTATTAAATAGTCGAGGAATGCTGATTTATTTCTATTTAGGATTTGGAATTAGTATGGCAACGTTTATGTATCATGGTTTCATTAAAAGCATTCCTATTGAATTGGAAGAAGCCGCTATTATTGATGGAGCAAGTCAAATACAAGTCTTTTTTAAAGTTGTGTTTCCTATGTTGTCTCCAACGACAGCTACAATTGCCATTTTAGATGTGTTGTGGGTATGGAATGATTTTCTCTTACCATCGTTAGTTCTGGTAAATGATGATGTCCGAACATTACCATTATCAACGTTTTATTTCTTTGGTAAATATACAGCAAATTACAGCGTTGCCATGGCAGCTTTAGTATTGGTATTGCTCCCAATTTTAATTTTCTATTTTATTATGCAAAAGAAAATTATTGCTGGCGTAGCAGATGGCGCAATTAAATAATTGAATAGGTGGATGGAAGATGGCAAATAGTTGGTGGAAAGAATCAGTAGTATATCAAATTTATCCCAAAAGCTTTCAAGATAGCAATAATGATGGGATTGGGGATATCAAAGGAATTATTAGTCGATTAGACTATATCAAAAAGTTAGGAACAGATGTCATTTGGATTTGTCCGGTATATAAATCACCCATGGATGATGGTGGTTATGATATTTCAGACTATTTCCAAATTGATGAAATGTTTGGAACAAATGAAGATTTAGATGAACTACTAGAAAAAGCAAAACAGCTAGATATTAAAGTACTTATGGATTTAGTAGTTAATCACACATCGGATGAGCATGTATGGTTTCAAGAAGCTTTGCATAATCCAGCTAGCAAATATAGAGATTATTATATTTTCAAAGAAGGAATAGATGGGAACCCTCCGAACAATTGGCGTTCTTATTTTGGCGGATCTGCTTGGGAACCAGTTCCAAACGAAGAAAATATGTTTTATTTACACGCATTTACTAAAAAGCAGCCTGATTTGAATTGGGAAAATGAAGAAGTACGTGAAGAAATCTATGCAATGATTAACTATTGGTTAGATAAAGGACTAGGCGGATTTAGAATCGATGCGATATTAAACATCAAAAAAAGACTAGAGTATGGCATCTTTGAATCTGATGGAGAAGATGGGTTAGCCTTCATTGGGCACTGGATTCTTAATCAACCAGGCATTGAAGTGTGGTTAAAAGAGATGAGAGAGCGGACATTTAAACCACATAATAGTATGACGGTAGCAGAAGCCGATGTTCCTAATGAACGTTTAGATGAATATATTGGCGAAGATGGCTATTATTCGATGGTTTTTGATTTTAGTTATACAGATATTGATGTACCTGAAACTGGTGAATGGTTTAAAGATAGCCAATGGACATGGACGGATATGCGTACCAATATTTTTACGAATCAATTAGTTACGCAAGATAAAGGTTGGGGCGCTTTATATTTAGAAAACCACGATCAACCACGTTCAATTAATAAATATATTCCAGAAGAATGGATCAATGATTATAGTAAAAAAATGTTGGCGACGCTTTTTATGTTATTAAGAGGTACCCCTTTTATTTATCAAGGACAAGAACTAGGGATGACCAACATAGAAATGGCATCATTAGAAGATTTTGATGATGTAGCTACACATTCTCAATATAAACGTGCATTAGAATATGGATTGGCACCAGAGCAAGCATTGAAAGCTGTCAATAAACGAAGTCGAGATAATTCTCGAACCCCTATGCAATGGAATACGCAAAAAAATGCCGGATTCTCAACTTCTGATAATGTATGGTTAAAAGTAAATCCTAATTATCCAGAACTCAATGCAGAAGCTCAGCTAACCAATCAACAGTCGGTATTCAATTATTATCGTCAATTAATTGAATTAAGGAAAAATAGTGTATACAATGACGTGCTAATCTACGGACAGTTTCTACCAGTGAAAGATAAAAATGAACATATTTTGCTTTATGAACGACAATTAGAAGATAAAATCGTATTAGTTATCTTAAACGTTACAGCAACGGAACAAGAATATTATGTAGATGAACAGTACCAACAAGTATTAATCAATAATTATGAAGATATTTTATTAGATCAAAGTCGAAAATTGCGTTTACGACCGTTTGAAAGTATTGTATTAGCTAATTATGGAGGACAATTATGAAAATTAAAAACGAAGCAATGCTTATCACCTATGCAGATAGTTTAGGAAAAAACATGGGCGAATTAAAGCAAGTCTTAGACAAACATTTACAAGGTGTTATTGGTGGTGTCCATTTGTTACCATTTTTCCCATCGACAGGTGACCGAGGCTTTGCACCGAGTGATTATACGACAGTTGATCCAGCTCTTGGAACATGGGAAGATGTTGAAGCATTAGGTGAAGACTATTATTTGATGTTTGATTTTATGATTAATCACATTTCTCGTGAATCGAAATTTTTCCAAGATTTCAAAAAAAATCATGAGCAGTCACCGTACAAAGAAATGTTTATTCGTATTCATGAATTTTTCCCAGAAAATCGACCAACGCAAGAAGACATCGATTTAATCTACAAGCGTAAAGACAAAGCGCCATTTCAAACGGTAGAATTTGCAGATGGTACGAAAGAAGAAGTCTGGAATACCTTTGGCGAAGAACAAATTGATTTAGACGTGACCAAAGAAGTTGTAAAAGAATTTATTCGAGAAACTATCAAAGATATGGCAAGTCATGGCTGTTCTTTAATTCGATTAGATGCTTTTGCTTATGCGATTAAAAAATTAGATACCAATGATTTCTTCGTGGAACCAGATATTTGGGAACTTTTAGACGAAGTACGTCAAGAAGCAGCGAAATATGACGTCGAATTATTACCAGAAATCCATGAGCATTATTCCATTCAAATGAAAATTGCCAATCATGATTATTATATCTATGACTTTGCCTTGCCAATGGTGACTTTGTATTCACTTTATAGTGGAAAATCAGAACGCTTAGCCCATTGGTTGAAAATGAGTCCGATGAAGCAGTTTACGACATTGGATACGCATGATGGAATTGGTGTTGTGGACGCTCGTGATTTATTAACAGATGAAGAATTGGATTACACCTCTGAGGAATTGTATAAAGTCGGGGCGAATGTGAAGAAGGTCTATTCAAGTGCCAATTACAATAATTTAGATATTTATCAAATTAACAGCACCTATTATAGTGCATTAGGCGATAATGACCGTAGCTATCTTTTAGCACGTGCGATTCAAGTATTTGCGCCAGGAATTCCACAAATTTATTACGTTGGTTTATTAGCAGGCAAAAATGATATTGAACTGTTGGAAGCAACGAAAGAAGGGCGTAATATTAATCGTCATTACTATGATTTAGCCGAAATTGAAGAAGAAGTGCAACGTCCAGTGATTCAACAATTATTTGCTCTTTTGAAATTTAGAAATGAATCTCCGGCGTTTGATTTGGATGGAACGATTGAAGTAGCAACACCATCAGAATCAGAAATAGTGATTACACGTAAAAATAAAAACGGTCGTGATAGTGCAACATTAACGGCTAACTTGGATACGAAAGAATTTATCATTGAGTCTAAAAATATAAAAATTTTGAAACAATAAATAATAGAAATCGTGAACTAAATAGAACAATTTGCTATTTATTTGCATAGATAGCAAGTTGTTCTAATTTTGGATTTAGCAGAAAGGATTTATATGAATTATACAGTAGAAAGAGCAAATCGATATATTAAAAATAATAAAGAAAAAGTAAATCCTCAATTTCGTCAAAAAATCCATGCACAACCACCAATTGGTTGGATGAATGATCCGAATGGGTTTATTGCAATTAATGATAAACTACATTTATTTTATCAATTTTATCCATATGATAGTGTTTGGGGACCCATGCATTGGGGACACATGACAAGTACAGATGGTCTAACTTGGCAAGATCAACCTGTAGCTCTCGCACCAGACCATGTATTTGACGAAAAAGGCTGTTTTTCTGGTACTGCAGTACTCGTAGATAATCAATTAATTTTAATGTATACAGGCTGTGAACAGATAAATGGCCAAGCTATTCAGCAACAATGTATTGCTACCTCGACTAACTTTAAAGATTTTGATAAAAGTACCGAAAATCCCGTAATTTCGACTATTAATTGTCCATCATTTATTTCAGCTGTTGATTTTAGAGATCCTAAGATTATTTACAGAAAAGGCCGCTATTATGCTCTAATCGTCACGAAAACACCAGCCAGTGAAGGACAAATTGTCTTGTTTGAATCACTGGATTGTAAAGAATGGAACTTCAAATCAATTCTTTTAACTGGAAATAAAGAGTTGGGTATCATGTGGGAATGCCCTGATTTATTGACGATTGATGGTAAAGATATATTAATTCTTTCAGCAATTGAAATGCCTAGTCAAAAAGAGAAGTTTACTAACCTCTCTTCTTGTATTTATTTTGTAGGGAACATGAATTGGGAAACTGGTCAATATAGTTATGATTATTATGAGGAAATCGATGCTGGGTTGGATTTTTACGCTCCACAAATGACTATATTCAAAAATAAACCCGTATTGATTTCTTGGATGCAAATGTGGGATCGTAATATTCCAACCCATGAGTTGAATCATTTATGGGCCGGATGTATGACTAGTGTGCGGCAATTATCTATAGAGAATGGACAACTTATTCAACGACCACTCACACACTCTATCACGGATAAGCTATTTTTAAAAACGAATATGGCAGAAATTATTCCACTGAATACTCAACCGAAGTATCTGAAAATAGAATTTGTACCTGAAAATAATTTTAATATCCAATTTCAAAATAAAATTGGAGAAATACTTAGTTTAAAAAAAGAGGGAACATTTTTTACGCTTTCTCGAGAAAAAATGCAAACTACTATTTTGGGAAAAGAAAAAGACTTTCAAAATTATCGAATATATGATTCAAAAGGTATGTTAAGAGAGAACTTTGTTGAAATTATTTTAGACACATCAAGTATTGAAGTGTTTATTGGTAATGGGCAAAAAACAATGTCTATGCGCTTTTTTCCAACGATGCCTTTATCAACTTGCCAAATAATAGAAAACGAATGAATACTTTTGAAATCTGTTCTATAATTTTTTGATAGAACAGATTTTTTTGCATAACTAGTTGACAACGGATACATAATCTTTTATATTATATATGGAATCGATACCACAAAGGAGGAGGCAAAATGGCTACGATTAAAGATGTCGCAAAACGAGCGAATTTATCTGTATCGACAGTCTCACGATACTTGAACAATCATCCATATGTTTCGGAAGAGCGTAAAAAACGTATTAAAGAAGCAATGGAAGAGCTAAATTATACGCCAAGTTCAATTGCCACTCAACTTCGTTCAAAAAAAGGAACGATGGTTGGTATTTTAGTTTCACGGATTACTAATCCATTTTTTTCATATTTAGTAGATGCAATCGAGAAACAAGCCAAGCAACAAGGTTATAATGTACTAATTATGCAAACGTATGATGATCAAACTGCTGAAATGAAAATGCTAGAAATGTTAAAACAACAAGTCATTACAGGTTTAATCATGTGTTCCGTTGAAGGAGACTTTAAAGTAATTGAAAGCTATCAAGAACATGGTCCGATTGTTTTTTGTAATGAGAAAATTTCAGAAGCAAATATTCCAAGCGTGGTAACGAATCAGTCGCAAGCCACTTATGAGGCGATACAATTTCTGATTCAAAAAGGTTATCATAAAATAGCGTATTGCACAGGTGGAACACTAACAACTAAAGGTCACGGAAAAGAAAGAACACAAGGCTTTGAACGAGCTTTATTAGAAAATTCGTTACCATTCAAAAAAGAATGGGTATTTCAACAAGTGCATACGATTGCAGATGGTCGTAAAGTAGCGCAGCAATTAATCACTTTGCCTAAAGAACAACGTCCAGATGCGATTTTTACCAATAGTGATGAGGTAGCAATGGGAGTATTAGAGTCTTTCAAAGATGGTGGTTATAATATACCTGAAGATATTGCGATTATGGGTTTTGATAATCAACCAGTTACTTCTTTGTTATCAGTGCCTTTAACGACAATTGAACAACCAGTCGAAGCTTTGGGTGTGGAAGCAACCAAATTATTAATTTCCCTGATTGAAGCAACAAATTATCAAATTGATCAGTCGCAATTACAATTATCATTAATTCAACGAGCATCCGTTTAAACGCGGATTCTCTTAAATCAAAATATGGTATCGATACCATCTGATGTTTAAACCAATTATTAGTGAAAATATTTTTTTGTTTTTATTATATGGTATCGATACCACTAAAATTAAAGGAGAATGAAATGACAAATACACTTATAACAAAAGACTGGTGGAAAGATGAAGTTATCTATCAAGTCTATCCAAAAAGCTTTAAAGATTCAAACAATGATGGAATCGGGGATTTAAATGGTATTCGTGAAAAATTACTGTATTTAAAAGAATTAGGTATTACCACTTTATGGATTTGCCCTATTTTTACCTCTCCAATGATTGATAATGGGTATGATATCGCTGATTTTGAAGGGATTGATCCCCAATTTGGTACGATGGAAGATTTTGATCGACTATTGTTAGAAGCCAAAAAATTAGATATTAAAATTATTTTAGATTTAGTGATTAATCATACGTCAGATGAACATATTTGGTTTAAAAAAGCTTTAGCAGATAAAAATAGTAAATATCGTGATTATTATATTTTCAAAGAAGGAAAAGAAAAACCAAATAACTGGCGTTCAATTTTCGGTGGGTCTGTTTGGGAGAAAGTTCCGGAAGAAGATTGTTATTATTTACACGTCTTTGATAAACGTCAACCAGATTTGAATTGGGAAAATCCAGAAGTACGTCAAGAATTGTATCAAATGATTAATCGATGGTTGGATAAAGGGATTGCTGGTTTCCGAATTGATTCAATTACTTTTGTAAAAAAGGATCAAGATTACAGCAGCCTGCCAGCGGATGGGGTAGATGGGTTAGTTTCTTGTAAACATAAAACACGTAATCGCCCAGGAATTGAAGTGTTTTTAAACGAGTTGAAAAAAGAAACATTTGAAAAATATAATTGTGTTACAGTCGGTGAAGCGCCTGGTGTGGCTTATGAAGAGTTTTCAGATTTTATTGGGGAAGATGGTTATTTTTCAATGATTTTTGATTTCCATTATGCTGATATCGATGTAGAATCTGGCTCTGATTGGTTTAAACGTACAAACTGGACAACAAAAGAATTTAAAGAATTAGTTATTCAATCTCAAGAAGCTTTACAAAATGCTGGTTGGGGAGCAAATTTTATCGAGAATCATGATCAACCGCGGGCGTTATCTAAGCTAGTTAAAGAGGAATTTCAAAATTCAGAAGCTGCCAAAGGGATTGGTGCCATGTATTTCTTCTTAAGAGGAACGCCGTTTATTTATCAAGGGCAAGAATTAGGTATGCTTAACGCACAACGAACAGACATTAAACAATTTGACGATATTTCAAGTATTGATAATTATTATCGCTCTATTCAAGAAGGTTTTTCTGAAAAAGAAGCGTTAGATTTTGTTAACATGCGTAGTCGTGATAATTCACGAACTCCAATGCCATGGGACAGTAGTCAATACGGTGGTTTCTCCACTCATCAGCCTTGGTTAGAAATGACAAAAGAATATCCAGACATTCATACGACAGATAATTCAGTATTGGGATTTTATAAGGAAATGATTGCTTTACGGCAGCATTCTGAATTACATGAAGTGTTGACAAAAGGAGCGATTGATTTTATCTCAGAAGTTCCTGAAAATGTGATTGCTTATACACGTGAGTGGAAGAATGAAAAAATTTATGTATTAACGAATTTAGGCGTTAACAAAGAAAAGGTAAATTTGCCTAAAGCGATTGAAAAGTTATATTTAGTGACTCATGACAATGTTGTTTCAGGACAAGAAATTACTCTTGCACCATATCAAAGCATTCTATTTAAGTAGATCGGAGGAACAAAGATGGCGACAGATTATAAAAAAATTGGTGAAGAAATTTTAGAAGTAGTTGGAAAAGATAATATTTTAACGATTACCCATTGTGCAACACGTTTACGTTTAGAGGTAAAGAATCGTGCAGTAATTGATGATAAAAAAATTGAACAAATTGACCAAGTAAAAGGTGTATTTTTTAATGCCGGACAATATCAAATTATATTAGGGACAGGAACTGTCAATAAAGTTTATGATTCCATTATTCAAAATGATAAAGAAATTGGGAATAAACAAGCAGATTTAGCTGAAGTGAAAAAAGAAGGTAATCCCATTAAGCGTGGTATTCGGACGTTAGCAGATATTTTTATTCCAATTATTCCGGGGATTGTGGCAACAGGTTTATTTTTAGGGCTAAAGGGTGTCGTCTTAAATGAGGCATTTTTAGAATTATTTGGAACATCAGCGGATAATATTCCTGAATATATTTTAACATTGATGAGTGTCTTAACTGATACAGTCTTTGCGTTTTTACCAGCGTTGATTTGTTGGTCAGCTTTTAAGAAATTTGGTGGGACACCGATTATTGGCTTTGTTATTGGTTTAATGCTTGTTTCACCGATGCTTCCAAATGCCTATGCTGTAGCGGATATTAATAGTGGTGTTGAACCATTGATTGCTTTTGGGTTTATTCCAATTGTTGGATATCAAGGAAGTGTACTAACTGCTTTAGTGATCGGAATAGTAGGTGCAACTTTTGAGAAATTCTTACGTAAACGTATGCCAGACTCCTTAGATTTAATGTTTACACCGTTCTTTGTTATTGCTGGTATGATGCTAATGGGACTGTTAGTGTTGGGACCCTTGTTGCATTTTATAGAAGATGGTTTAGTTTACGTAGTTGAAGGATTAATCCATGTACCATTAGGTATAGGTGGCTTAATTATTGGATTTATTTATCCATTAGCTGTTATGACAGGTATGCATCATTTATTTATTATGATTGAAACGACTTTGTTAGCATCGACAGGGTTTAATCCTTTAATTACATTGTGTGCAATGTATGGTTTTGCAAATGCTGCCGTTTGTTTTGCCATTAGTATTAAAGCGAAAAACAAAAATGTTAAAGTTATTGGTACCAGTGCGGGTATTACTCAATTACTAGGTGTTAGTGAACCAGCATTATTCGGAATTACCTTACGTTATGGAACAAAACCTTTAATTGTTATGTTAGCTTGCTCAGCACTTGGTGGAGCAATATTATCAATGCTAGGTATTCAAGCAAATTCTTATGGATTAGCAGTTATTTTGTCACCATTAATGTATATTTATGATTCTTATCAATTATTTAGTTACGTAGCTGTAGGAATTGCTACATTTGTAGTTGCTTTCATTTGTACGTATTTCTTCGCTGTTCCTCAAGAAGTAATGAATGCAGAATAAAAAAAAAGCGTCATAGAAAATTTCTATGGCGCTTTTTATGTGTCTTCTGTGCATAGATTAGCCGTTATTTCTCGGATGGCTTGTTCAACTAACAGCATATCAAGGACAGGAAAGTTAATCCGAACTTGTAAGAGTTTTTGTTGTTCAGTAAGCTGTTCTAAAAATTCAATGGTACTTATGATGAGCTCTGCTTCTCGATAATCATCGACAAAACTTAGTGAATAATTGGATAAATTATTTTTCAAACGAACTTGAAAATAATGTTTATGTAATTCGCTAACATCTGAAAAAACATAAATAGTAATTTTAGGTTTCATACGTTCAAAATCAATCAGCTTAATTGCAGTTAATAACGACATGCGACGAACATATTCCGATTGCTGATAAATCATTTCTTTATTTGATACTTTTTGCCAAAATAAATCAAAAAGCTCCATAAATTCGGGGAATTGCTCACGGACCGTATATTCATTGACGCCTTTAAAATTATCCAACAATTCTTCTTCAAAAGGAAAATTCATCGCACAAATTAAATGTTTATCTAATAAAACACGTGCCGGTTCTTTTTCTGACTCATATAAAGAAAAGAAATATTCTTCAAATAATAGTAACCAAGAATCAATTTCTTTTTCAAATAAAAGTTCATTTTTTAACAAAAGATGGCTGTCATATTTTGTTTCAACTAAATTATAGATATACAAAAAAGCAACATAAAATTGCCAATCAGAAGTCGACCAAGTAGTTAAAAAAGGCGGTTTATCTGGGTAAGTGACAGAGCTTAAATGTTGTAATAATAAATTATCTGGTGTAAGAAACTGTTCATGGATTACGCCAAGATGGTTCACCAGAGTTAATAATGTCAGCATTTGTTTTTGATTAATGGTAAGCGGGATGTCAAGATACTCAAAAATATCAGCAGTGACTTGTTCCAAATCTTCTTGATATTCGTGATTTGGATAATGTTTAAACATTCGATGTGCAATGAACAAAAAAATATAACCAAACATTCGAATTCGGCTTTCTTCGCCGTTAATACTGATGCGACTGGAAAGAGAAATATGCAGACCATAATGATGCAAAATCGTATTTAAGATTCGTGTTCGATTATAAAGTGCAGTTCTGGATATAAAGTGTTCTTCTAAAAATAAATCTGTTGAAGTTGTGCGCTGGATGAACAAAACCGATAACAAAGGATAAACAATATCGTTGACTAATAATTGTTGAGCTAAACGCTGGATATTGACACCATTACGAACGAGTTTAATACCACCAGATACCTTGATAAGAAATTCAGCTTCTTCTTTTGTATATAACTGTTCAAATTGTTGCTTTAGTTCTGTGCATGCTTGTTTGACACTGTTAAAGGACGGATAACCTAACAGTTCAGTGATTTCTTTGGTAGAGATATATTCTGTATTATTTTCTAAAATTTCGAGGATGTCTCGTTTGAGCCGAACGCTGCCGTGTAACGCGAACATTTTTATCAACTCCTTATCTTCTCATCTTTTTTTAATCTTATTTTTATCGATGAGTAATTATAGTTTAAAAAACAACGAATAATTATGGGAAATTTGGAATTTCTTTTTTATCATATATTTCTTATTATATCAGTATATTGTGGGAATTTTTCTATAAGTATTTGTGAAAACAAGAAATTTATTTATAATAATAACACAAATGATATAGATGCATGTATTTAGTGGATTCTCATTTTATGAAACTATTATTGGAATTTGATTATAAAAGAGGATGAGAAAAAATGAAACCTATGTCACACAAATTAAAAGCAACAGCTAGGAACTATATTTACTTGTCAGTTCAGTTGATTTTTATCAATTTACTCTTGTTGATTGTGGGCGATATGTTCTATATGCAATTAACTAGTATCTTAAAAATGAGTTTATTTGTTCATTTAGGCATCTTTTGCACTTCGCTACTATTGAATGGGTTGACACTATACATGTTCGTTAGTAAATACAGTTTAGTCTCTCAAAAAAATATGATTACATTTATGCTGACAAGTTTAGATTGTTTGCTGGCTTTTTTTGCACTGGCATCATTTGTGCAAGTTAGTGGCATGTATGATTATGTGGGTGATACGAGAAACATCTGCCTATTAATTTTAATGATTTTAGTGCCGATTAGACTATTAGTACCCTTGTTGAAAGATCAGAAATAAAAATATTTTCTAGACAAGAAAGGAGCGAGATTATGTTTGGTTTATCTAAAGAGACACAAATTAAACTGAAATTACTTCAATATTTAGATAATCATGAAAGTTATGTTAACAGTGAAAAAATTGCCGAATATTTAGGTGTACAATATCAAACGATGCGAAAATATTATCGAGAAATTAATCAGCAATTAGAGCAGATTTATCCCGAACAACAATTTTATGTAGAAGCATCCACACGCTATGGGACTCGATTGTATCGAGGAGAAATGAATTTGGATCAAATTTCTGAGATAATTTTAACTGGTACGCTTGAATATGCTGTGTTTCAAAAATTTATTTATGAACGTTCATTTTCATCACAAGCTTTTTGCGACGAACATGGCATTAGTTTTTCAAAATTACGTCGTAAAATCACGCAAATCAATCAGTTCTTACATCGCTTTGACTTACATATTAGTATTTCACATCAAGTAAAAATCAATGGTTCTGAAGAAGGGATTCGAATCATGTTATTCTTACTTATGTATGGATTACAGCCATACACCAAGAGTGTGTACTCAGATGCAGTTGAAGAAAAATACTATCGAATCGGTCATTTATTAGCCAATGAGCTAGAGGTTGAGCCAAATAATTATATGGTACATTTGCTATCTACGTGGTCTTTTATTATCAGTCAATCGGTGCATTTAGGATACAATTTGTCAAAAAACGATCGTAAAAACAAAGTACCTTTAAAAGAAGAATTGACAGGCTGGGGAAATAAAGACTGGGAGCTATTTAATTCTGTTTTATATTGTTTTGAATTGTGCCCAAATCAAGCAGTATCTGTCAAAATGGATACAAGTACCAAATTTAAAGCACAGAAATGGATTAAATTTTTTGAGAGACATTTTCGGATTTTAGTTCCAGCTGAAAAAAATATGATTTATACTATGTTCCATCGGCTCCATCTTATTAAAAATTATCATTTTTTAGATGGCGAACTCCATTCTTTATTGTATCCAGTTACTGTCGAAGAAGCTGAGCAAAAAGATACAGCGTTTGATCGTCAATTTCAAGAGTTCTGGCAAAGTTATAGCAAAAATGTGCAAGATGCTAACAACTTTGTTAAGTGCCAAAGCTATTTAATGTGTCAAAATTTTATCCCGTTGGAACAAACATTTGAAAAAGTACACATTTTTATCTACTCAAAAGTTTCAGCTAGTTCTTTGCAGTTAATTAAAAACAAAATTTATCGATATTTTATGGGAGAAGTCGTCATCGAATTTGTCGATGATTTTATGGATGCGGACTTTACGATTATTACGGAAGAAATCAATCGGACGAACTTTAATAAACGTCAAAAGATTGTTGTCATTAATCCTTGGGTATCGGAAAAAGATTTATTGATGTTGGCAGTTCAACTTCAAGAATTTTTAACACATGCTAAACTAGCATAAATTTTATAAGATAAATAGCTATCACAAAATTAGGCAACTATTTTTGTGATAGCTTTTTTGTGGAACTCGTGTTTTTATCCATCGATAGCAGTACTGGTTATCTTTTGTGCTGCGCGTTCAACGATAGACATATCGATTAAAGAAAAGTTACTACATACTTGTAACAATCTTTGAGATTCATTCAATTCTTCTAAAAATTCAATGGTACTGATGATTAATTGAGCTTCTTTATAATTTTCAACAAATGTTAAAGCGTATGTAGTTAACGTAGTTTTTAATCGAGCTCGTAAATAATTTTTATGCAAATCACTGATATCTGAAAAAATATAAATTTTTAATTTAGGTGTTAGTTGCTCAAAATCAACTAACTTGATTGCAGTTAATAACGACATTCTTCGTATATACTCTGAATTTTGATAAATCTTTTGTTTTTCAGTTAATTCTTGCCAAAAAAAATCAAAGCGTTCTATAAGTTCAGGAAATTGCTGGTAATCTGTATAGTCATTCAATTCATTAAAATTATCCAGTAATTTTTCTTCAAACGGAAAATTCATTGTATAGATTAACTGTTTATCTAATAAAATTTTTGTAGCTTTTTTTTCTGACTCAAATAATGGAAAGAGATACTTTTCAAATGATATCAACCATGTTTGAATAGCCTCTTCAAATAGAAACTCTGATTTTAGTATTAACTGATCATTATATTGAGAGTCAATTAAGTTGTATATATACAAAAAAGCAACATAAAATTGCCAATCAGACATGGACCAATGAGATAAAAAATCAGGTTTGTCTGGATAAATAATGGAATTTGTATGTTGAAATAAAATATTCTCTGGTATATGCGAATGAGTCTTGATGCTTTCAGTATTTATATAGGTTAAAATTGCGAGTTTTTGTTTTTGATTTTTTGAAATAGGAATCTTTAAGTAATCAAAAATATTGGTAGTTACTTGTTCAATGTTCATCTGATTAGCAAGGGTGATATCAGGCAAGAATTGGATCATTCGATGACAATTAAACAAAAAAATATAACCAAACATACGAATATGATGTTCTGCTCCTCTGAAACTAATCCGACTGGAAAGGGCTATGTGTAAGCCATAACGATGTAAACTATCATTTAAAATTCGTATACGATTATATAAGGTGGTTCTGGTGATATAGTTGTTTTCTAAAAATAAGTCAGTTACAAGTGTACGCTTGACTAATAGGTTAAACAATAACGTATAAGCCAGGTCATTAGCAACTAATTCTTCGATTAAATGATGTGTGTTTGCGCTATGACGAATGAGTTTGACGCCTTCAGATACTTTAATACTAAATTCAGCATCTTCTTTGTGATAAAACTGTTCGAATTGTTGTTTTAGTTCCGCGCATGCTTGTTTTACACTATTGAAAGAGGGATAAACAAGTATATCAGTTAGTTGTTTTGTAGATATATACTCATTAGTGTTTTCTAATACTTCAAGAATATCTCGCTTTAAACGAACGCTTTTATGTAAAGCGAACATCAAATCACCTCCTTTTTTCCTCTCATATAATCTTAATTTTAACTCAATGAAAAAAGGACTGTACTCAAAATAACAACGAATAATGAGGGTTAATTTTGAATTTAAAAGTGAGCGGATATTCTTTATTATATTAAGATATGTCTAAATTAAAACTAGTCATAAGTAGATAAATTACCTGGTTTTCGATGAATAAGAAGAGATGAAAGAAACGGCTGAAACTTGTAGTCGTTTCTTTTTTTATTTTTAGGATATCATTTGACAAATGAATGATCGCTCATGTATTCTATAGATGAACAAATGATTAAGTAATCATATGAAACGATTTCAAGAAAGAAGGAAACTATCATGGAAACAGTCAATAAGCATACACATAGTGAAGAATGTCATCATGACCATACACATCACAATCATCATGAACACAATCATTCACATGGTCGTTTACCTGTTTATTTATATGGCGTGGGACTAGTTATCTATCTTATTGCTCTTATTGGAAATTTTTCTTTAATAATCACTAATAGTCTTTTTACAATCAGTATGTTAACAGCAGGTTATCATATCATTTTAGAAGGCTTTGGTGAAACAATCACTGATTCAATTCGTTTGAAAAAATTTCAGCCCAATGTTCATATTTTGATGACTTTAGCTGCATTAGGTGCTGCGATTATTGGTGATTTTGATGAAGGAGCATTGCTGATTCTGATTTTTGCTGGAGCTCATTTTCTCGAAGAATATGCAGAAGGTCGGAGTCGTCGTGAAATTACTAATTTATTAAAAATGAATCCGACTGAAGCACGCCTTATTCAAGAAAATGGCGAAACAATTTTAGTTTCTGTCGATCAACTACAAATTGGCCAACAATTAAAAGTTCTTCCAGGAGATCAAATTCCAACAGATGGACAAATTGTCGAAGGTGTTAGTTCAATTGATGAAGCCTCAATTAGTGGCGAAAGTATTCCGAGAGAAAAAACAATCGGCGATGAAGTATTTGGTAGTACGATAAATGGTTCAGGGACATTCACAATGACTGTGACCAAAGATAGTAGTGAAACAGTATTTGCTAAAATTTTGCAACTGGTCAATCAATCACAAAGTAATTTATCTAAAACTGCAACGAAAATAAAAAAAATTGAACCAATTTATGTCAAAATTATTTTAGCAATTGTCCCGATTTTTATCTTGTTGACACATTTTGTTTTTAATTGGGACTGGAATACAAGTTTTTACCGTGGGATGGTCTTGCTAATTGCAGCGTCGCCTTGTGCTTTAGCTGCTAGCGCGATTCCAGCAACTTTATCAGGAATTTCAAATTTAGCTAAACGTGGCGTTCTGTTTAAAGGCGGTTCTTATCTAGCTAACTTAACGAATATTAAAGCTGTTGCCTTTGATAAAACAGGGACATTAACTAAAGGACAACCTGTTGTGACAGATATGTATTTTGTTGATGAGAGCCAACAAAGTGATTGGCAAGAAATTATCATTACAATGGAAAAAAGTGCCAATCACCCTTTAGCAAAAGCTATTTTAGATGAATTTGGTCAAACGACTTCTTTAAATTTAGACGTTACAAATGAAATCGGTAAAGGGTTAATCACTACACATCAAAACAAAGTGTATCGGATTGGGAAACCAGCTTCTTTTGAACAATTATCAATGGACATTCAAGAAAAAACGGCGAAATGGGCAAATGAAGGAAAAACGGTTGTTTATTTTGCAGAAAATGAACTAGTTGTAGGCATGATTGCGATGATGGATACACCCAATGAACAAGCAAAAAAAGTTATTCAATATCTACAGGAACAAACTATTCATACCACGATGATTACAGGCGATGCAGTTAAAACAGGTGAAGCTGTTGCCAAACAATTAGGGATTGATGAAGTAGCTGGTAATGTCTTGCCAGAAAATAAAGCTGCGATTATTACAGCGCTTCAAGAGAACTATGGAGAAACTGTGATGGTTGGAGATGGAGTAAACGATGCCCCAGCTTTGGTCCAAGCCGATATTGGTTTTGCGATGGGCGATGGGACAGATATTGCGATTGATGTTGCAGATGCAGTCATTATGCAAAATGATTTGTCGAAATTTAAGTATGCTCATCAACTTTCTAAAAAATTAGATAAAGTTGTTTGGCAAAACATTCTATTTTCAATGTTTATTGTGGTGTTGCTTAGTGTGTTAAATATTTTAGGTAAAATGGATATTGGAATTGGCGTGCTGGCACATGAGGGAAGTACGCTAGTGGTCATTTTAAATGGATTACGCTTATTAGTTCCTATTAAAGAAAAGGATTTTTGACAAATAGGACTCAATTCGTTAGTATCAAAACAACTGAATTGAAGGAGTGAGTAAATGTATCCGTCTATTTCCATCGAAGAATTTAAAATTAAACGTCAAGAAAACATTGCAATTCTGGATGTTCGTGACAAAGAACCATTTGAACAAAATCATTTATCCGAAGCATTTAATATTCCTTTAAATGAATTACCAGCAAAATTAGCTGAGTTGGACGATGAAACAACCTATTATGTTATTTGTACATTAGGGATTCGTTCTAACCAAGCCTGTGAGTTTTTAGCACAAGAAGGCTATGATGTGGTTAATGTTGAAGGCGGCATGCAAGCCTATCACTAAAATAAAATATTCCGAGTGATAAGTACCTCAATCAGGACTTTATCACTCGGAATATTTTTTTGCGGTTAATCGATAACAGTAATATTATTCATTTTTTGTTTTAGAACATCAGAGATACCTTTTAAATCACTAACATGGCCAACAAATTCTTCCATTGTTGCTAGTACTTCTTCGGCATTTGCAGATACTTCTTGTGTACCCGCTGCATTTTCTTCTGTCGATGCTGAAATGCTTTCTAAGTTTTCTAATACAATGTTTTGAATGTTCACAATGCGATTAGTTGAATTTTCAATCTCGCGAATGCCTTCAATCATTGCTGCGCTACGAGTATATACTTCTTTTGAAGAAGCAATCGCTTGTTCAATTAAACGTGTTTGTTTTTCTCCACCATCTAATGAACGAGACGCTTGATTGACCATCTCAGAAGATTGGCCTTGAATCGTAGCAATAATTGATTCAATTTCTTTGGTTGAATTTTTGCTTTGCTCTGCCAATTGACGGATTTCAGAAGCAACCACTGCGAACCCTTTTCCAGATTCACCCGCACGCGCAGCTTCAATTGAAGCATTTAAAGCTAATAAATTCGTTTGATAAGAAATGTCATTAATAACGTTAATGATTTGATTGATTGCTTGAATGCTTTGATTCATTCCATTCATGCTATCAACTAAAATTTCCATTTGATTCATTTCGTGTTGCCAGCTCGTATTGACTTCATTCATCACAGTCATGCTTTGTTGGTTAATACTTGAAGATTCTTGAGACTGATCATTCATGGTCGTAACGTTTGTGGTTAATTCTTGTACCACATCAGAAAGTTGTTGTAACTGTGAAACACTACGTTCTGTTTCTTGTGCTTGTGTACCAGTCACTTCAGCAATTCCTGTGATTGTTTCGGTCACTTCGCTGGTAGCTGAACTAGTTTGTTGAGATAACTCGAATAAGGATTCCGACATCGTTGCAACATGGTCACTTTCTTGACGAACTTGTTTAACCAGTCCAGCTGTGCCATCAATCATATCATTATAACTAGCGGCTAGCCGATGAATTTCGGTACCATGTTTATCAGGATAAACGTAACGGCGTGCTTTACTTAAGATATTTATGCCAGTTCCTTTTTGCTTATCAGCTTTTTTGATTTTGCGATAAGTGCCATTTTTTAATTCATTAAAGTATTCTTCAAAAACAGCAATGATTTCTTTAATCACATTGCGGACAAAGAAGGCGAAGAAAATTACGATTATCGTAATAATAACAGCAATAATTATTGAGTTTCTAATCAATGCTTGGATTTCAACAGCATATTCATCTTCGTCAATCGCGGCATAAACAAAACTTTGGCTGCCTTCGCGACCTTTATCGAAATAAATATTGGCGATACCATCTTCGTTGATAGCAATAGAACCTTCATTTCGAGAAGGATCCGAAATTTCTTTGAATATTTTTGTCTTCGAAATATCTTCCCCAATACGTGCTGGATCAATATCTGCCACAATAATTCCTGAATCTGAGATTAACGTAATTGAACCGGTGCGCCCAACTGTTAAATCACTTAACAATTGAGAAATACCATCGTATGAAACATTCATACTTAGGACGCCCCAATCCCCATTTTTGTTTGTAACAACTTTAGAAACAGTTGTTAAATAATTTTTTTCTACCGCTGCATTTTCGTATGGTGGTGACCATACAGATTCCCCATTTTTTTCAACGGCTGCTTGAAACCATGGTCGGGTACTTGGTTTGAAATCACTTGGCAAGTCACTTAACGAAGTGAACTTGTCATCGGATGTAGCAAAAGTCATTCCTTTGATTTCAGTATCTCCATAAGTAACTAATTCCATCGTTTCATAAATTTTTGCTAAATCAAAATCATTTTGAAAGTTTGGCATTTTACTGATTTCTTCAAAACGTTCTCTGGTTTTGTTTAACAATGTGTCTTTTTCAGTAATCACTGCACGAGTAGTGCTTACTTGTGTTACATGATTTCGTTCTTGTAACAAATTGGTAGTTATGTTATAAGAACTAAACAACATAATAAGAATCGGTATTAAAGCCAATAAAATTAAAACCATTAAAATTATTGTACCGATACTTTTTTGCCCTTTTTTCACTTCATTTCCTCTTTTCTATAAAAATTTGAACAATTCACGTTCTATGGGTGTGTTCACCTAAATTAAATCGGTTGTTATCTAATTGTTTTTAATATGAAATTTAATTTTATTTGAAAAATACGAAAAAACAATGAGCTGAACGATATTAAAAAAGCAATAGATGTGATGGAGAATAATTTGTTTAATAAAAATTTTTGAATTTTGATAAAAAAATTATAAATGGGCGCAAGGTATATTTTCTGCTTCAAATATTTTTTTTTGTGAAATTTGTTAATTATTTTCTGCTGTTCCTTTATATGTGTCCTTTTTAGTCATTTACAATAGGTTTTTTCTATAGTAAAATTTAGTTTCTATTAATATATTCCATTGTAAAAATTATGACAGCACTTTATACTGAGGTGGTAGTAATTTTAATTATATAAAAATTTCAAAAAATAGAAAAAATAGATAAATTAACTTTAAAATATAAATTGATTGAGATTGTTCGAAAAATAATCTATTTCTAGATTGTTTTAGAACTTTTTTTTGAGCTATTATTTGATACTTTTTGATATTGTAAACATCATTATTTAATAATATGAAATTTAAAATGAGAATTTAAGGAAAAGGGGTTTGTATAATTGGATACATATAATTTATTGAAAACTGCTATGCAAGTTTCCACAACACGAGCTGAATTAATTTCTAGCAATATTGCGAATGTTAATACTGACGGTTATAAAGCGAAACGCGTTGAATTTGAAAACCAACTACAAAAGGCTATCGGTCAAAATCAATTTAATTTAAGCGCCACAAACGAAAAACATTTAAATAATTCGTCATCAATAAATCCACGTGTGATAGAAAATAATGCCAGCAGTGTCAAAGCCAATGGAAATAATGTTGATTTAGAAGTGGAAATGGTAAATCAAGCGACAAACGGGCTTTACTACAATGCACTGACAGCTCAATTAAATGGTAGGTATAAAATGTTGAATTATGTCTTGAGTAATTAATAGCAGAGGGGAAAAATAAATGAGTATTTTTAACGGCTTAAATATTAATGTTAGCGGTCTTGCTTTAGAACGCTTGAAATTAGACACGATTTCGACCAACATTGCGAATGTCAATACGACACGTACGCCTGAAGGGGGCGCTTATCGTAAAAAATCAATTGATTTTGCGGAAAGCTTAAAAAATGTTTCTACAACTGAGCAAAAGAGGAATTCATTAGCTACTAATCGCATGAGTTACGGGGTTCGTATTAATGGTATTACAGAAGATCAAACAGTTCGTACTAGTTATGATCCGACAAATCCCGATGCAGATGAAAATGGATATGTTGAGCAATCAAATGTAAATATGGCAGACGAGATGGTTGATATGATACAAGCTCTACGTACATATGAGGCAAATGCCTCTGCCGTTGAAATGAATAAAAGTATGCTACGCAAAGCATTAGAAATTTCCAAGGAGTAAAAATAAATGAATACTATTTCTAATATCCAAGGTTTAATGGATTATCAAAATCAATTAAGAGAATTGCAATCATCAGTGGGGGTTCCAACGCTTTCTGAGAATAACACAACATCTAACAAATCCTTTGGTGCTCATTTGGGCGAAGCAATTGCTGGATTGAATCAAAATATGAATGTGATTGATAGTGATACGACACGTGTCATTTCAGGAGATGAAAATGATTTAGCAAAAGTCATGATTAATATGACTGAAGCACAATTATCATTGCAAACAGCAGTACAGGTTCGTAACAAATGTTTAGAAGCATACAATGATATTAAAAATATGCAGTTTTAATGCAGTAAATTAAAGGCTTGGAAGGATGGAATGAATGGGTGCCAGGGTAAATGAGTGGTTCGAACAAGTAAAAGACAGATGGCAAAACCTTAGTGCAATGATGAAGCGCATTATTGTTTTGGGAATAATGAGTTTATTCATTGTCATTGGTACCTTTTACTATATAAGCACAAGGGTTGAATACGGGGTGCTTTTTACAGACTTGAGTCAAGCAGATGCAGGGATCATTGTTAACGACTTAAAAGAAAAAAAGATTGCTTACAAACTAGAAGATAAAGGTAGCACTATCATGATTGACCAACAAGAAATAGATGGTTATCGGATTGATTTAGCAGTAGAAAACAAACTGCCGGATAGTTCTACTGGATTCGAATTATTTGACCAATCGGATATGATGACAACTGATGAAGACCGTAAAGTAATGTATCAACGGGCGCTAACGGGTGAATTAGAACGAGCAATTGGTTCGTTGGATGGTGTTCAAAAAGTAAAAGTTATTTTGGTGACACCAGATGATGGCGTTTTTAGCAGCGAGAAAAAAGATGCTACGGCGTCTATTATTTTAACGCTAAATAAACAACTTTCTGATTCTGCCATTCAAGGAATTGTCACCCTTGCTTCGGGTGCAGTTGAGAATCTAAATCCTGAAAATGTCAAAGTAGTTGATGGCAACGGGCTAGTTTTAGCTGGTAGCGGCGAAGAAAATTCCCTATCAAATGCTAGTGATCGTTATATCGGTATTAAGAATTCGTATGAAGAAACACTAGAAAAGAAAGTCAAAAAATTACTTGAACCAATTTATGGGGCAGAGAATCTACAAGTTTCAATCAACGTCGATTTAGATTTTGATTCTGTAGAAAGCACGCGAACAACTTATAATAATCCTGAAATTCGTAGTGAGAGTGTTGAAGCTACTGGTTCAGCAGACGCTATTCAGGAAGCACAAACGGGGCAAGCAAATGACAATGTGACGGTTGTAACTGGTGATGATGCAGAAGGAAATCGCACGTATCGACGGGATGTCAATAATGAACTTGATACAGAAATTACGAAAACCATTAGTGCTCCAGGAATGATTGAACGCATGACAAGTTCAGTTGTGATAAGTGGAAATTTACCTGCAGATGTTCAACAAGAAATTCGTGCTTTAGTAGCATCAGCAGTGGGATATAACGAAGAACGTGGCGATGAAATTGCCATTCAAGGTGTGACTTTCACACAAGCAGAAGCTGCTGCTGAAGAAAATCCAACAACGAACAATCAATCGACTATCTTAAATAATCTTTGGATATATTTAGCCATTGGTGGTGGCGTTTTATTGGTCTCTCTGATTATGTTAGGCACATTCTTTATATTACGCAGACGTCAACAAGATGATTTCTTAGTTGATGATGACGAGGAAGAACTAATGGAAGAAGTAATTCCCAACTTTAATGAGCGTTCACAATCAATGTCTGCAGAAGCTAGTTTTGCAGATTCGATTGCTTCAATGGTCAATCCGTCATCAACCTCTGATAGTTATGATGAATTAGATGAAGAGGACACCCAAACAAGTCGTATTAAATCGAAAGTAGTTGACAGAGACAAACGTGCGAAACAATTTGCCGATGAAAATCCTGAAATTGCTGCTGAATTAATTCGTGCATGGACAAAGGAAAAATAAATGGAGGAGAAATAAGATGACTACCATTGATGGTATAAAAAAAGCAGCGATTTTATTAATCTCGCTTGGTTCAGAAACCTCCTCTAAAATTATGAAATTATTGCCGGAAGACGTTATTCGTAAGGTCAGCTACGAAATCGCAAATACTGATTTGGTTAGTCCCGAAGAAAGAAATGCTGTATTAGAAGAGTTGATTGAAACCTCCAGTGCAAGGCAATATGTTTTAGATGGTGGGATTGATTATGCAAAAGAATTATTAAATCAAGCATTAGGACCACAACGAGCAAAAGATGTCATTGATGTATTAAATCAAATTCAATTAAGAGAACGTCCATTTAATATTGTGCGTAAAGCAGATGTTCAACAATTGATAAATTTACTTTTGAATGAACATCCTCAAACAGTAGCATTAATTTTGTGTTATATGCAGCCTGAAAAAGCAGCTACAGTTCTTTCTCAATTTCCAGATAAACTTCAAGTGGAGATTGCAGAAAGAATCGGGATGATTTCTAGTACTTCACCAAAGATTATTCGTCGTATTGAAGGTGTAATTGAGAATAAATTCTCGAACGTAATGGAAAATAGCACCGAAAATGTTGGTGGTGTGCATACCCTTGTGGAAATTTTAAATTCAGCAAGTCGTGGTACAGAGAAGAATATCTTAACCGATTTAGAAAAACGTCAACCAGATTTATCAAACGAAGTCAAATCAAGCTTGTTTACTTTCGAAGATATTGTTGGTTTGGATCGTTTGGATGTACAAAAAGTATTGCGTGATGTTGATAACAATATGTTAGTTCTTGCATTGAAAGGAACAACCGAAGACATTCGTGAGTTTATTTTTGCTAACTTATCGAGTCGTGCAGTTCAAAATATTAAAGAGGAAATTCAGTTTATGGGACCTACACGATTATCAGCAATTGAAGAAGCACAACAACATGTGGTTGCTGTCATCCGTAGATTAGATGAAGCTGGCGAGATTTATATTGGAAGAGGCGAGCAAGATGCAGTGGTCAAATAATTCTTTGCTAAAAGGTTCAGCGATTGATAAAAGTACAACAGCTAAATCGATAGTTACTACGCGACCAATCATTCCTGAAAGAAAAGAACCTGAGTTTAACTTAACCAAAAATAAAACTAGAGCACAGCAACTTTCAAAAGAACAGCGACAGTTACAACAACTCGAAGAAATGAAAGCTAAGATTTTACAAGAAGCACATGAAGAAGCTGAAAAAATTAAACAGGCCGCATTACTAGAAGCTGCTCAAATTGAACAAGAAGCAGAGAACGTACAAATACAAGCCCATCAACTTGGCTTAGCAGAAGGTCATGAACAAGGCTTTCAACAAGGCCATGAAGAAGGCATGCAAAAGGTTCAAGAAGAGGCTGAACATTTATTTATTCAAGCCAAAGAATCTTTACAAGAAGCCATTGAAAGCAGTGCGATTTATGTGCAAGAAAAGCGTCAAGAAATCATTCAATTGAGTGTTGAGATGACGCAAGAATTGATTCAAACCAAATTAGAGATAGATAACGAAACGATTTTAAAAATCGTTGAACCAATCTTGATTAAGCTAGAAAAGCCCGACCAACTAATCGTTATTCGAGCAAATGCACGCTATTACGATCTGTTGGTAGAAAAAATGGAATCCAGAAAACAAGAAATACCTTTCTTAAGATTTTTAGTTTTGAAAGACGAACTTATGGGACCTTATGATGTATCAGTGGAATCGGATGAAGCACTGGTAACTTTTGAATTAGAAAAAGAATTAAAACGATTTTTAAAACAATTGACAAAGGAATGAACAACCAATGGAGCTAACATTACCAATTGATTCTTATATCGAACAAGCCAAAAGGCATTCCTTTTTTTCAGTATTTGGAAAAGTTAGCGAAGTGGTGGGTTTAATCATAAAAGTCGAAGGACTAGATGTATTTGTTGGAGAAATTTGCGAAATTAAAATCCGCAATAGCAATAAAACGGCGTTATCTGAAGTGGTAGGTTTTGTGAAACAAACGGTTTTGCTAATGCCTTTGGATGAACTAGAAGGCATTGGCCCAGGATGTTTAGTGAAAGCTACGGGTAAAACTTTAACCGTCAAAGTAAATGATGACTTGCTTGGTCACACGCTCGATGGACTGGGGCGACCGTTAGACGATTTAGTTTTAAATGAAAATAGTCCTGAATATGAAGTGATTAATGACTCTCCAGACCCTTTTAAACGAAAACGAATCGCTGAAATTATGAGTACAGGTGTACGCGCAATTGATGGCATTATGACAGTCGGTGAAGGTCAACGTATGGGGATTTTTGCCGGAAGTGGTGTGGGAAAAAGTACATTGTTGGGAATGGTTGCTCGTTACTGTGACGCAGATGTCATTGTCATTGGTTTAATCGGTGAACGTGGTCGTGAGGTAAAAGAGTTTATTGAGAATGATTTAGGTAGTGAGGGGTACAAAAAATCAGTAGTGGTTTGTGCGACGTCAGATTCGCCGCCTTTGGTTCGTTTAAAAGGAGCACACGTTGCTACCGCAATTGCTGAATATTTCCGTGATCAAGGCAAGAAGGTGGTATTGATGATGGACTCAGTTACACGTTTTGCTATGGCACAACGAGAAATTGGGTTATCTATCGGAGAACCACCCACCACGAAAGGGTATACTCCATCTGTATTTACAGCTTTGCCAAAATTGTTAGAGCGTAGTGGAATGTCTGATAAAGGCTCAATTACAGCGTTTTATACAGTTTTGGTTGAAGGGGATGACATGAATGAACCAATTGCTGATGCCGTACGCGGAATTTTAGACGGTCATATCTTACTTTCGCGTAAAATTGCTTCACAAAATCATTATCCAGCGATTGATATTCAAAATAGTTTGAGTCGATTGATGAAAAGTTTAGTTTCTCCAGAACATCATAAGCATGCCGGTGAACTAAAAGAAAATATGGCTGCTTACTCGGAAGCAAAAGACCTAATTGATATTGGTGCTTATCAAAAAGGAAGTAATGCTGTGATAGATTATGCGATTTCGTTACATCAACCAATCAATGCCTTTTTACGTCAACAAGTAGAAGAACCTTCTGATTATGAACAAACAGTTATGAAACTACATGCTTTATTTAGCGATGTATCAACGATTAGAGGGTAAGAAGGGAGTAAAAAGTGGAAAAATTTCAATTCTCGCTAGAAAAAATTTTAGATTATCGTTGGATTCAAGAAAATGAAGCAAAAAGAGAATATGCTTCAGCACAAAAAGCACTGAATGAACAAGAAGAAATTTTGAAACAACTAATTGCAGAAAAAGGGGAATTGATGGAAATTCGTGAAACAACCGTCAATCGAATGCAAATTCAACAGTGGTATTTGTTAGATTTAAATCAAAAATTAACAGAAACAGTTCAAACAATTAATGAGCTTAAACATTTTGTAGAACTCAAATTACAAGCATATATTACCGCACAAAAAGAAAGAAAAGTTTTAGAAAAACTCTCAGAAAAACAAATGGCGGAGCATCAATTAGCTGTAAATCGTGAAGAACAAAAAATGCTAGATGAGATGGCAAATAGAAAAAGAATCAGTTAATTCTCGGCTGATAGAAAGGATGAAAAATGGAAAGAATTCATCAAATAACGAATAGTACGTTTCCAACAACCAACCACCAATCTTCAGCCCCAGACAGTACTATGTTTCAAATGTTCTTCCAACAGTTTCAGTCGGCATCAGACGAGGATGTTCAATCAGAAGAAACTACTGTTGAACATTCAGAGCTAGAACAGTCCATGGATGAGGACACTTTTTCTAAAGCGAATATATCCAAGCAAGAACATTCATCGCAAGCATCAAGCATACCCATAAGCACATTTGCTACTCAGTCAAGTCAGCAATCTGCTTCAACAACCAATGAAACTAGTAACATGCAACAAACGACCACTCGAATGGACACAGAATTTTTAGTTGGAATGGAACAAAAAAATAGTCATGCAGTTTTTATGCAAACGAATAGTCCCTCCACAGATGTTTTGGGTAAATCAAACGAACATAGAACGACTAATTTATTTAAAGAATCTGTTGAATCTTATTCTAATAGAGTTTCAGAAAACAAAATGTTTGCTATTCAGACGGTTCCATCAGTTAATGAAAATCCAGAAGTGATGACAAATGAGGCGCTGCCGTCGCCTTTTTCTGTAGAAGTAACAAGTGATTCGTCTGAAAAAATAAATTCTTTACCCGTCAATCGTTCGATGGAAGTAAATACCGTCATCGAAGAACAACAATTTAATCCACCATTGGTAAATCCTACAGGAGATTTGTTAGAAACGGTACCGGATACGAAAGAAATGCTAACAGAGGCGTTTCAAGTGACCAAAGAGCATCTGCCAACAGCTCAAAGCTTTATAGAAAATCAATTGCATCAAAATTCAGAAATCTTAATTGGAGAATTTTCTCAAATAGAAAAAGACACATTGCCACAAACAAGTCCAGAAACAACAGGTGAAGAGTCTTCGTCTGTGGCTACAATGGATTCAGCAAGTCCAGATATTAGCTGGACTAATCCTTTAAATTCAACTTCTGATAACTTTATGGGAGAGACGAAACAAGTAGAAAAAAATATAGAGGAACAGCCACTTAAAAATGGGGTTGGAATAGAACTATCAGCTGAACTGCCAACAGCTGAATTACCGACTGTCGCTAGTATGGTTTCCGAACGTTTGCGTCCAACTTCTGATAAATTTCTTGGAATGGATCATCAAGGAGAAGAAAATCTGCCAGAACAGCTAAACGCTGAATTACCGATTGCTGCTAGTATAGTTCCCGAACGTTTGCGTTCAACTTCTGATAAATTTCTTGGAATGGATCATCAAGGAGAAGAAAATCTGCCAGAACAGCTAAACGCTGAACTACCGATTGCGGCTAGTATGGTTCCCGAACGTTTGCGTCCAACTTCTGATAAATTTCTTGGAATGGATCATCAAGGAGAAGAAAATCTGTTAGAACAATCAAACCCTGAATTATCGATTCACGGCAGTTTGTTCCCAAATCGTTTGAAATCAATGTCTGATCAATTCCTTGGGCCAGTCACTATTGAAGAGTCGATAGTGACACAACCAATAAACAGTGGAGAATTAGAGGCAACAGCTGAACTGCTAACATCTGTTGCTAAGACCAAACAAACTGTTCCATCTTCAGAAGTGATTCTTGATGAGTCGTCAGTAATTGAAAAATTATCTGAGCAACAAACACTGAATACTGATTTAGAAAATGGGATAGATGAAGCGGTAGTATTGAAGAATCGAACAATCGATCCAGAGGTAGACTTACCCAAAGGCACACAAGCGGTAAATGAAACGTTGCCTAATAAAAGTTCAGATACGCTCGTTGAAAAAGTATTATCCAGCAAAGTACTGTCTAAAGAGGTAGCACCTACTGAAATAGTTCAAGCGCCAATTATTGAAAAAATAGTGGGTTCAGACAAACAACAAGTTCCTACTGTAATAGAAGAAGTACCAGAAACAGCTAAAAAGACAGCAGCTATCTTAGATAAGTCGATACCAGTGGATCAAGAAATTAGCGAACCAAAAGCAACAAATCGAGTGGAAGTACAAAGTGAGAAACAAAGTCTACCAGTTGAAAATGAAAACGTCGAATCGACAGACCAAGTTCATTCGACAACTAAAACTGAATCAACAGATAAATCGATCACACCAAAATCTGTAGGGAATTCAGAGATTGTAACCAGTTCACCAACGACGATACCTGTTCGCGAGGCTGGAACAATCGCTTTAGATGTACCGAAAATTCAAAGTGGACACGGACCTACATTTGAAAAAGTAGTTCAAGAAATAGCCAAGCCTATTCAGCAAGAGTTACAAACAATGGTGCGACCAAATGAAAAAGTGGTGACTTTTGACTTAGACCCAGGAGATTTGGGGAAAATTCAGGTCAAAATGAAAGTAACCGCTCAATCTGTTTCATTAGAATTAACCGTGCAATCAGAACAAACTAAAAAAATGTTTGAAGCGATTACGACACGCTTAGATAAAGTATTACAAAAACAAGAGAATGTGTCTGTGTTTACTGTGACTCGTTCAGAACCAACGATTGCTTCGACAACCGATAATCAAAACTCATTGTCACAGTCGTTTCAGCAGGGATTTTCACAAGAACGTCCAATGCAACAACAACGACATCCGGCAGGTCGATATCGAAAACAACAGCTAGAAGAAAATGTTGTCGAGCATGAAGTCGAAAGTCGCGTGAGTATTTTAGCTTAAAAGGAGGAAAAAGAACGATGACAGACGCAGTGAATAGTCTTAATTTTGGTGGAACATATGCCACGAGTCAAAAAAGCGATCCTTCAGAAATTTCGATGGATGATTTTTTGAAAATTCTTTCTGCATCGATGAGTAATCCCACTGTTTCGGCAGGTGGTGGTGAATCTGGAGGAAATGCTGGTACCGATTATATTGGACAGTTTGTTCAGTTTACTACTTTGCAACAAATTAAAGAAATTGGCGACGGACTAAATCAGTCTGTTCGTATGTCTCAACAGCAACAAGCGTTTGAAATGTTAGGGCGTGAAGTCAGTGTACGAGACGGAGAAGAAATTGTTACCGGAAAAGTAGAAAAAGTCCGCTTCGTTGATGGTTATGCAACCATCGTTGTTGGTGGGAACGAATATTACATGAGTGGTATTCAAGAAATTGGTGAAAAAATATAATGAGTTGTCATGAAAAATTAGGAGGAAAAGAAAAATGTTAAGATCAATGTACTCAGGCGTTAGTGGAATGAAAAATTTACAGGTTAAAATGGATGTTATCGCAAATAATATTGCCAACGTTAATACAATTGGTTTCAAATCAAGTCGTGTGATGTTCCAAGATATTATGAGTCAAACCACAACTCAAGCAACAGCTGGACAACCAGGTGGACTTGGTGGAACAAATATGCAACAAATTGGTTTAGGTGTACAAGTTGGTTCCATTGATACAATTCATGAACCAGGCGCACCGACTTCAACGGGTCGTGATTTAGACTTTTATCTAGAAGGTGGTGGTTATTTTGTTGTCCGTGATGGTGAAGGAAATAACTTATACACTAGAGATGGTATTTTCACGCGTGATGGCAATGGGGATCTAGTAAATAGTTCAGGGATGAAAGTCATGGGAGCGGTGAGCACAAATAATACGACAGCACCGGATATCACTAATAACAGTCTTTTAGCAGCATTAAATGTTCCTGAAGAATTTAATGGTCAAGCTTACCAATCAATGGCCATTGATAAATATGGGGTAGTTTCAGCTAAATATGGCAATCAAGATGTAATTATTGGTCGAGTGGCGGTCGCAACTTTTAACAACCCCGATGCTTTACAAAAATTGGGTGGTAATAATTATGGCGCAACTGTAAATACAGGTAATGCAATTCTTGGAGCTGCTGGACAAAATGGCTCAGGCATGATGCAATCTGGAAAAATCGAAATGTCAAACGTTGATTTATCAACTGAATTTACTGAAATGATTGTTGCTAGTCGTGCTTACCAAGCAAACTCAAGAAGTATTACAACATCTGATGAAATGCTTCAAGAATTATTAAACTTGAAACGTTAATATCCTAAACTTTAATTAAAAGGAGATACTCATATGATTCCGGTCACATCGTTAAGCAAAAAGCAGTTTTATCTCAATCCTGATTTGATTTATCGTTTAGAGGAAACCCCTGATACTATGGTGACTTTAGTAGATGGAAAAACATTGCTTGTTATTGAAACGGCTGACGAAGTGATTCAACGAATCATTGAGTATCGCCAAAAAATTCAACAACCAATTAATTTAAAAGAAGCGTAGGAGGTGAGTCAGTATGGAGAAAAAGAAAAAAGGAAAAGCTCCAAAAGCTGAAAATGAAACAGTTGAAGTTGAAAAAAAGAGTATGAAGATGGGACTTATTTTACCTTTAATCCTGGTACTGGCAGTAGTCGGTAGTGTGATTGGAACAGTCGTAACAACTAAGTTTTTATTGCCCCCAACAACAGGTGTACAAGTTGCTGAAAAAGAAGGTAAACCCACTGTTTCAGAAGATCAAACCATTGTTCCATTAGATGAATTTGTTGTGAATTTAGCGAAAAGCGAAGGAAATCAACAATATATTCGTGTCAATCTTTCTGTATTGATTGAAGAAAAAGACAGTGAAGATTTTACTAAAAATGTTGCTTTAGTTAGAGACAGTATCGTCAATGTTTTGCGTCAAAAAAAAGCTAGCGATATTTTAGATACGCCAGAAGGTCTAGCGCAGTGGAAGGCAGAACTTAAAGAAACCATTAATCATGCGTACGGGACAGAAATCGTTAGTGATGTATATATTACTGATCTAGCAATTCAGTAGGAGCAGTTATGGAAATAATATTTTTATTAGTGAAGATGATTGTCTTTCTTTTTGTTTTATTATATGGAGCCAATCAATTGCTTCGCTATCTAAACAATCGCACACATCAAAATGGTGGGAAAACGTTACAAGTACTAGAAAGAATTGCAGTTAGCAAATCGTCTTTTATCGCCATTGTTAAAATTTTAGACAAATATTATGTGATGAGTTTATCGGAACAAACGAATGAAATTATTCGTGAGTTAACACCAGAAGAAGTGCAGAAATATCGTACGTCACAACAAACACCACAAGAAATTGTTCCTAAACAATTTTCGCAACTAATTCAAAAGAAAACGGAACAGTTAGCACGTAGAAAGAGGAATTCATCGAATGAAGAAAAGTAGTTTATGGTTGTATTTACTAGGAATAGCAGTCACTATGTTGGTATTTCCTACGCAAGTTCATGCATTAGATGCAGAAGAAGTGACAAATACAATTAATGGTTTGCTTTCAAATACAGGTTCTTCTGACCAAACAATTAATACTTTTATCATGATGACTTTATTATCAATCATTCCGATTCTATTGGTAATGACCACATCGTTTACTCGAATTATTATGGTGTTATCTTTTGTACGTAATGCTTTAGGAACACAGCAAAATCCACCGAACCAAGTTTTAATTGGTTTGGCTTTGTTTTTGACTTTTTTTGTGATGCGCCCAGTTTATACAGACATCTATAATGATGCGATTCAGCCATTTCAAAATGAAGAAATTACACAACAAGAAGTTTTTGATCGCTCGGAAATTCGAATTAAAGAATTTATGTATGAGCAAACACGTGATAAAGATGTGGAATTATTTGTTGATTTAGCAGATGCACGTGGTCAATATGCGTCTTATGAAGAACTACCTATGACTATTTTAACACCCGCTTTTATTATTAGTGAATTACGAATCGCCTTTAGTATCGGCTTTTTGATTTTCATACCGTTTTTGATTATCGATATGGTTGTAGCCAGTGTATTGATGTCGATGGGGATGTTTATGTTGTCACCAGTGATGATTTCCTTACCGTTTAAGCTCTTATTATTTGTGTTAGTCGATGGTTGGTATCTAGTAGTGGAATCGTTAATTAAGAGCTTTGCTTAGAAAGTAGGAAGAAAAATGTCTGTTGAATTAGTCTTAGATGTGATGCGTGAAGCGTTCATGAAAATCTTGTTAGTATCTGGTCCAGCAATTGTTGTGGCGATGGTGGTCGGATTAATTATTAGTATTTTTCAAGCAACCACGCAAATTCAAGAACAAACATTAAGTTTTGTGCCGAAACTTATGGCTATCTTTTTAACACTCATGTTAGCTGGTAACTTCATGTTAAATTTACTTTTAGAATTTACGCAATCGATTTTTAAAATCATTGCTTCTTTATGAGGAAGTAAGATGGCACAAATTCAAGTTTTTTTATTTGTTTTTATTCGTATTCTTTCTTTTTTAGCTGTTTGTCCGGTATTTTCTCAAAAAGGAGTACCTATGATGGCAAAAGCAGTTTTAGGCGGCAGTTTTGTTGTCGGGGCTTGGCCATATGTTGAAGCTGCAACAACGACTTATCCAATTTTATTGTTTGCATTAATTAGTGTGAAGGAAGTATTACTTGGTCTAGCTATGGGTTACGTCACTCAATTAGTTTTTACAGGTGTTGAAATGGCAGGTAATATGATTGATTTTCAAGTAGGTTTTTCAATGGGACAAGCATTTGACCCAACGTTTGAAATGATGAGTTCACAATATGGGAAAGTTTATTATTGGCTGAGTTTAGCAATTGTATTTGTTTTAGACTTACATCATTTTTTGATTAAAGGTATGTTGCTATCCTTTCAGTTAATTCCGCTAGGTGCGTTACCTATTCAAGGGAGTACAGTTGAGGGGATTATCAAATTGTTTGTGGGAACGTTTGAAATGGCGGTTAATCTGGCAGCACCATTAGTAGTAGGTGTGTTAGTGATTGATGTTGTTTTAGGAGTTATTTCCAGAACGATTCCAAGTCTAAATGTTTTGATGTTAGGAATGCCTATTAAAAATGCGGTTAGTTTCGCATTATTTTTATTGGTTTTGCCAAACCTTGTCAGTTATTTAGGAAAGAAATTACCCGAAGCATTATTATTTTTACAAGAATTTATTCAATCGTTAAGTTAGTGAGGTGAGGACATTGGCAAAAGATGATAAAACAGAACAACCCACGCCCAAGCGTTTAAAAGATGCACGGGAACGTGGAGAAGTCGCTAAGAGTCAAGACTTATCATCTGCTGTAGCATTATTGGCTTTTGCCGGTTTACTAGTTCCTTTGTGGACATATATGATGAAACAACTTCTTCCTTACCTTATAACTTCGATAGAACATGTACATAATTATGGAAATTTATTACATGATTTACCTAAATTAGCTATCCAAGCAATTTTGGTCTTTATGTTAGCTTGTTTACCTTTTTTTGCAATAGCTGTTTTAATCGGTGTAATCGGAAATGTTGCCCAAGTAGGGTTGCTTTTTTCTACTAAAGCAATTAAACCGCAATTTAAAAAAATGAATCCTATCGAAGGAATCAAGCGCATGTTTGGCAAACAAACCTGGATGAATCTTTTTAAAACATTAATGAAATTCGCAATAGTTATTTACTTATGTTACATAAAAATTAAAGATGCCATTCCAGAATTAATGAATCTTAGTTCAGTGGGCACTGAAAAGCCTTTGCAATTTTTATTGGCTTTTGTTACCAGTTTAACGATTCAAATAGCCATTATTTTAGTTGTTTTAGCGATTATTGATTACTTTTTTCAACGTTACTCTCATCGTAAAAATTTACGAATGACCAAACAAGAAGTCAAAGAAGAGTTTAAACAAATGGAGGGAGATCCACAAGTGAAATCCCAACGTAAAGCGAAATATCAAGCGATGGTTCGTAATGCGATTGCAAATGTTAAAGACGCTACTGTTTTAATTACAAATCCAACGCATTATGCCATTGCGTTACGTTATGATCCAGCACAAGATGATGTTCCGGTAGTTTTAGCTAAAGGAGCAGATGAGCTTGCTCAACGTATGAAAGAAGAAGCGAAGATTCAAAAAATACCGATGATTGAAAATAAACCAGTAGCGCGTGCACTTTATCCAATTGTTGAAGCAGGCGAGCCGATTCCGGTTGAATGGTATGAAGCAATAGCTGAAATTATTGCTTTGGTTTATCAAATGGAAGAAAAAAATAAAGGGAAACTGTAATACGTTAGAAAGTGGGAGCAGAAATGAACGAAGCGACAAGTGGCAAAAAATTGAAAAAAATCAGTTATGCCGATGTAATCATCTCCTTTATAGTAGTCGGAGTAATTGGTTTAATTATTGTACCTTTGCCAGCAGCCGTCTTGGATTTTTTAATTATTGTTAATTTAACAATTGGTTTTAATATCTTGCTAATTACGTTGTTTACGAAAAATGTTTTGGAATTCTCTACTTTCCCAACTGTTTTACTGATTACAACTATGTTTCGTCTAGGTTTGAACTTGGCTTCTACTCGATTGATTTTGACTCAAGGAAATGCTGGACATGTAATTGACGCTTTTGCCAATGTAGTGACTGGTAGCAATTATATTGTCGGAATTATTTTATTCATCATTATTACAATTGTCCAATTAGTCGTGGTCACAAACGGAGCAGGTCGTGTATCGGAAGTTTCTGCACGGTTTACTTTAGATGCAATGCCTGGGAAACAAATGGCGATTGACTCAGACTTAAACTCTGGTTTGATTACAGAAGATCAAGCGCGTCAACGTCGTAAAGATTTACAACGAGAAGCAGATTTCTTTGGATCGATGGATGGTGCCAGCAAATTCGTAAAAGGTGATGCGATGGCTGGGATTATGATTACACTAATTAATTTAATTGGTGGTGCCGTTATTTTCTCTCTAAATGGTGATTTAACAGTTGGTGAAGCTTTTGCTCAGTTTGGTAAATTGTCTATTGGGGATGGACTAGTCAGTTCTATTCCGGCGTTATTAATTTCAGTGGCTTCTGGGGTCATCGTGACTCGTTCAGATAATTCACGTTCATTCGGAGCAGATTTAGCAGACGATTTTACAAGAAATCCGATATTGTTCCGCATTATCGCTGTTATCTTATTTATTTTAGCCATTGTACCTGGGTTTCCTTTTTTACCATTTGTTTTTATTGGTATTTGTTTAATGGGTCTGAGTTTTTTTATCAAGCAACAAGAAGAAAAAGCTATTATTCAGCAGAAAAAAGAAGAACAAAAATTGGCGTTACAAAGGAAAAAAGAACAACAAGAGGAAGAAGAATCTGTTTCAGCTTTTCAAGTTGAACCCATTTCAATTGAAATTGGCTATGCGTTGATTCCGATGGTTGATAGTTCTGTTGACAATAGTTTAATGAATCGAATTGTCGCTATTCGTAAGCAAAGTGCTCATGAGTTAGGTATTTTAGTTAATCCTGTTCGTATTCGAGATAATTTGTATCTTGAACCCAATAGTTATTCCATTAAAATCCGTGGAAATGAAGTAGGGAGTGGCGAAATTTATCCCAATAAATTTATGATTATTAGTCAGGGAGAACCCTTTCCGTTTGAAGGACAATTAACCAAAGAGCCGGCGTTTAATTTAGATGCTATGTGGATTGATGAGAGAGATCGCGATGCTGCAGATTTACAAGGTTTTACGATTATTGAACCGCTAACCGTTATTGCGACGCATTTAAAAGAAATTATTTATAATCACGCCTCTGAATTATTAGGACGTCAAGAAGTGAAAAAATTACTTGAAGGTATTAAAGACCAATACAATGTTGTTATTGACGAATTAATCCCTGATATCATGCGTTTGGGAGAAGTACAAAAAGTTTTACAAAACTTATTAGATGAACAGATTCCCATTAACGATTTAGCTTCTATTTTAGAAACACTTGCTGATTATGGTTTAGTAACCAAAGATGTTGAAACGTTAACTGAATATGTACGGCAATCATTGAAACGTACAATTTCAGCCAAATATGCGGATGGGAATCATTCAATCAATGTTGTGGTGATTCATCCGAAAATTGAAGATATTATCATGCAAAGTATTCAAAAAACAGCGACAGGTTCTTATCCAGTATTAAAACCAGAAACGGTGAGTCAAATTTTGGAAAGTTTAGGCAACACGCATCAACACTTGATGATGGAAAATATCCCACATGTCATTTTAGCTTCACCAAAAATTCGTTTAGCTTTTAGAAAGTTAATTTCATTTAATTTTCCTGATATTGCGGTGTTGTCATTAAATGAAATACCAAATGAGATGATGATTGAAACAGTAGGGAGTTTAGAATTGCAATAATAAGAAAGGGGTGCTTGGGATGTATGCAGTGAATATGGAAGATGAAATCATCAAATATTTACCACTAGTTGAACGAGTTGTCAATCGAATAGGAATTAAAAGCCAAGAATATGAAAAAGGCGATTTGTTTAATATCGGTGTGATTGGTTTGATGGATGCGTTACATAAATTTGACGCATCGAAAAAAGTTCCTTTTGAAAGTTATGCAGCTATTCGTATTCGAGGAGCAATCATTGATGAAGTTCGTAAAAATGCCAAACTTTCTCGTTATAAAATGGCCCGTGTGAACGCATATTACCAAGTAAAACAAAGTCTGGAGCAAGAGTTAAAACGTGAAGTGACTGACAATGAAATTTGTAAAGAATTGGAAATTGATTCTAAACAATTAGGAGAGATTTTTGATAGCATTCATTATTTAGCCAGTATGTCTTTGGAAGATACCTTGTTCAATCAAGAAGATGAAGGTATTGAGTTAAAAGATACGATTAAAGATACGTCAATTATTAGTGCCGAAGAACAGATGCTAGAAGTCGAGCATAAGCAAGCGTTGCAAGTAGGCATTCAAAAATTGACGGAAAGAGAACAGCTTTTGTTGAGTTTATATTATAAAGAAGAATTGACCCTAAGAGAAATTGCTGAAGTGTTAGATGTGTCAATCGCAAGAGTTTCACAAATTCATGGAAAAACAATCAGTAAACTAAAACAGATTATTCAGGAGGAAATGTCATGATACGTGCATTTGATACATTAACTAACCAATTTGATATTTTACAAAAACGCCAAGAAAATATTAGTAGCAACATGGCGAACGTTCAAACACCAGGTTTTCAATCGAAACAATTATTTCAGCAAACATTAGAAGAAGTTGATGTGTTTAACTATCAAAACGGTGGACGTTTAAATCGTCGCAATGATATCGGTTCATTGGTTTTTAGCAATGAATTGGCAGGCTCTACGTTGAATACTGAAAGAGGTGCCCTACAAGAAACGTCACGTCCAACTGATTTTGCTTTAGGTGAAGGATATTTTGCGGTACAAATGCCAAATGGCGAAGTTGGTTATACACGTAATGGTAACTTTATTTTGAATAATCAAAATCAATATGTGACTCAAGAAGGATATTCAGTTCTCAATCAAACTAACCAGCCAGCGACCTTAGCAGCCCCCAATTTTCGCGTGGTCACATTTACAAATTCACAAAATTTAACGAGTGAAGGCGATACATATTATACAAGCGATGAACAGCCACAAGTAGTTAATAATCCTCGTATTTATCAAGGGTATCTTGAGCAAGCAAATGTACAAGTAGCTGATGAAATGGTCGCAATGATTCAAGCAACAAGAGAATTCGAAGCCAATCAAAAAGTTTTGAGCACAACGAATGAAACTTTGCGTAAAGCAGTCAATGATTTAGGTAGATTCTAGTAGGGAGAGAAGACAATGAATTTAAATAGCTTATTACACGTAAGTAAATCAGGAATTAATGGCTTACAACAAAGTCTGGATAGAACTGCCAATAATATTGCCAATGTAAATACGACTGGCTATAAAGAAAAGCAAACAAGCTTTCGCGAACTTTTAACTAACCAAACGACCGCCCAAGAAGTCAATCTTCCAGTAAATGCAGAAGTAGCATTTAATCGCGGAGTAGAAACAGCACAACAAAGCGTTGTTTTTAGACAAGGGGCTTTACGTTCGTCTGACTCACCGTTGGACTTGGCAATACAAGGCGAGGGGTTTTTCGGTGTGCGTGATGCCAATAATCAGTTATTGCTAACGCGTGATGGTAATTTTGGTTTTGATGCCAACGGAACATTAGTCAATAGTCAAGGTTTGCGTGTGGATACGACCCTAACAGTACCTTACCAGCAATGGCCACAAGGAAAACCAGTGATTGATCAAGCGGGGAATATTTCGATTACCGCGAATGGAACATCAACTCCTGTGGGACGAGTGATGATGTATTTACCAGAAAATCCTGAAACAATAGTGCTTACTGGCGATAATTTATATCAAGTTGAGCCAGGTACAGTTGTGAGAAATTCCAATGAAAATATCGAAGGATTAGGAACCATACAACAATCGATGCTTGAAAATTCAAATGTTGAATTAGCTCGGTCAATGACTGAAATGATTACAACGCAACGTGCCTATTCATTAAATACGCGTGTATTACAAAGTACAGATGAAATGTTAAGTATTGTTAATCGTTTTACGGATTAAGGTGAGTCATAAATGATTAAAGTCAAAAATGCGAGCAAAAACTACAAAAATGGTGCAGATTGGGCATTAAAAAAAATCTCTTTTCAGATGCAAGCCGGTGAATTTATTTATTTAGTCGGCCCCAGTGGTTCAGGAAAATCAACACTCTTGAAATTACTTACTCGACAAGAAAAATTAACGAGCGGTTCAATTCAAGTGAATAATATTTTAGTGGATAAAATTAGTGATTCTAAATTATATTTATTGCGACGAAAACTGGGCATTGTGACGCAAGAAGATCTTTTCTTACCGCAGCATACAGCTTTTCAAAATATTGCTTTTGCTATTGAAGTGGTCGAAAAGAATCCTCAACCCGAAATGATCTATCAAAGAACTACCACAGTATTAGAACAAGTGGGCATGTTGGATTGTCAAGACAAGTTAATTACAGAACTTTCAATTGGCCAACGTAAGCGAATTGCGATTGCTCGTGCATTGGTAAATAATCCGTTAGTTTTACTTGCTGATGAACCCACAGCTAATTTAGATATAAAATCATCTGTTGAAATGATGAAAATTTTTTTGCGAATTCACGATGCGGGGACGTCTGTGATTATTGCAACGCATGATAGTACGATGGTAAATTCGATTCGCAAACGTGTATTAGAACTGGATAATGGTCAATTGGTTCGCGATGAAAAATTTGGTGGCTATACACGAATTTCTGACCCAAAAGATGTATATGTTTGGTAAGTCTTGCTTTAAATTTGTCAAAAATATCCGATAGTTAAATCAGAACTATCATTTTTTGGCCAAAAGGAGGGGACTTAGATACGTCTTGGATAGTGTCTAATTAATTTATTAATATATGTTGTTGAAAGAAAGGGTAGCTCAATGAAAGAAAAAAGACGTTTTTTTTCACGTATTCCACTAAGTATAGTTGTTTCATTTGTTAGTACGGTAATTGTTTTGTTTGCTTGTTACATGTTTGTATTAAAACCTAGTGATAATGACTTACTTACGCAACAGTTTGTTCGCTTTTCTGCGATTGTCTTGCTTTTAGAAATCGTTCTTTCGATTGTTGTAACTACAATGTCTAAGAGAAAAACCGATGCAGTGTTAACGCAATTGTTAGAACAGTTACAATATGTTAACCAAGGTGATTTTCAACATTTAGAGAACACTGAAATTGCAACAAAACATCCAATTATCCAAAATGTAATTGAACGATTTAGTGGTATTGCGAATACCTTTAAAGCCTTAATTCTAGGGATGAAAGACGAAAGCTCCCGCATGACTGATATGGCAGCTCAATTAGATGAAACTGCCCACGATATTCGATCAGCTGTTGAAAATATTCAAGGTAATATGGATCGTATTGCAGATTCTGCAAGTACAGAAGCTGCAGATGCTGAAAAAACAGTGCAAGAAACCGATGAACTAGCTAATGGCATTGAAGCCATTCACCGCGATGTTAAACAAATTGATAGCTATATTGACCAAGCAAAAAATAGTAATATTCGTAACGCTGAATTAATGTTTAAAGTATTTGAACGCTGGGAAACTGAGCGTTTGGGGCAATCGCAACTTGTTGAAGAAATGAAAGAAATGAATCAAGATATTCAAAGCATTGGACAAATTGTTCAATTAATTAACGATATTTCGGAGCAAACCAACTTATTAGCATTAAATGCTTCAATTGAAGCAGCTCGTGCAGGGGAAGCGGGTCATGGTTTTGCAATTGTTGCGGATGAAGTTCGGACATTAGCTGAACAAAGTAGTCAATCAACGAAGAACATTCGCAATATTATGGAAAATATTCGCAATAAATCTGAACATATGGTAACCACAGTAACGACTTCTTTTGAAAATGGTGAAAAACAAACACAAACCTTAAACAAAGCAATTGAGTCATCGAATGAAATCACCGATGTTGTAGATTCATTTATTACCAGCATTCAATCAGTGGAAACGCATATTAAAAATATTGTAGCGAAAAAGGATTTAGTTCAACGTTCAGTTAATAACATTTCAAATGCAATTTCGGATACTTCAGCGAGCACGCAAGAAGTAAGCTCTAATTTAGAAAACGTTTCAATTATTATTGAGAAGTTTGAATCAGAAATCCAAGAAATTGCAACAATGGCTAGTATTCTTAAATTTCAAGTAGATCACTTTAAGTTGTAAAAGGAAAAAATGAAAAAGGAAGAAAATAAATATGGAGCAGTATGTTGTTTTTAAAAGTCACAATCAACTATTTGCCATTCGAGTTACAAATGTTGACCGTGTTATTGAAGCGAATCGATTCATTGAATTGCCTGAAGTAGCAGAATTTATTTTAGGTGTTTATGAATATCATGACAATATGGTGCCAATTGTTGATGTGCGTAAAAAATTATTTAATCAATTTTCAGAACAAATAGAAGAAAGCAAAGTCATTTTATGTCGTTTTGAAGGTCACTCGCAAGGATTATATGTAGAAGATATTATTGGGATTTCTTATATGGAAGAAACCAATTATGAACAAGATTTAGTCAAATCTTTACTAAAAAAAGGTTACATCGAAAAATTTTTGAAATTAGAAAATGAAGTTGTCATGCTATTGGAACTTGACTATCTATTTAATAATGAACAAACACAAGCTGCTTTCCAAGAGCTTGAACAGTTGACTGATGTCGAGGATACCATTGATGATGCAGACTGAAATTAGAGTAGGTATTTCTGATTATAAGTTAGGAAAAGCCCCTAATAAATTAATTACAGTAGGTTTGGGTTCGTGTATTGGGACAATTATCTATGACGAAAAAACCAAAGTAGGCGGATTAAGTCATATCATGCTACCGGATAGCACGATGTTCATCGGTAAACAAGACATAAAAATTGCTAAGTTTGCTGATCTTGCCTTACCACAAATGGTAACTGAATTAAAACAACAAGTACCATTGCCACGCCTAAAAGCAAAAATTGTGGGCGGTGCCAGTATGTTTGGTTTTAATGCTAGTGCTGCCTCTATTGGGATTGGCCAAAGAAATATTGAAGCAGTGGAAAAAGTTTTAAAAGAACTACGAATTCCAATTGTAGCGAAACATGTTGGGGGAAATGCTGGTCGGACAATGATTGTTGACTTAAACGATTTTAAAACGACTGTCCGAATTGTTAATCAAGAAGTGGTTTACATTTAAAGGAGGAGACTAGATGGATATTTTGGTAGTAGATGATTCTGCATTCATGAGAAAGATTGTTACAGACTTATTAGAAAAAATGCCAAATATTCACGTCTCTAATGCGGCGAGAAATGGAAAACATGCGTTGAAATTGTTACAAGATAAACAGCCAGACTTAGTACTATTAGATGTTGAAATGCCAATTTTAAATGGATTAGACACATTAAAAGAGATTAAACGTCTGTATGACCTTCCTGTAATTATGCTTAGCGCACTCTCCAATAAAGATATTACGATTGAAGCACTAGCTTTAGGTGCGGCCGATTTCGTTGAAAAACCGACAAACATTAGAGAAATCCAAGATGAGTGGATTCGTGAATTTTACGGGAAAATTAAAAGTATTCATGCGCAGAATCGTCGTGTGCCACGACGCGTGGAGCGTATTGAAAAAGTTGATACTACTACACCAACTATTACAGAACGCTCATTACCTAGTCGTATTCAAGCCATTGTGATTGGCGCGTCTACAGGTGGTCCCAAAGCACTCTTGAAAATTAGTCAATCTTTGCCTGCAAATTTAAACGTACCGATTTTTATTGTCCAACATATGCCAAAAGGATTTACCACTTCTTTTGCGAAGAGAATGGATGATGAAAGTGCTGTTTCTGTCAAAGAAGCACAAGATGGCATGTCAATTGAAAAATGCGTGTATCTTTGTCCAGGAGATTATCATATGACAATCACTCAAGGTAAAATTAGCCTGAATCAAGAAGCTAAAATTCATGGTACCCGACCAGCAGTTGATTATTTATTTAAATCTGCTGCACAAGTGTACCGCCGTGAATTGATTGGTGTGATTTTGACAGGAATGGGAAAAGACGGCGCAGAAGGTATGCGCGAAATCCAACGATTTGGCGGATACACCATTGCACAAGATAAAGAATCAAGTGTCGTTTTTGGGATGCCACGTCAAGCGATTATGTCTGGCGTAGTAAATGAGGTTCTAAGTTTAGAAGAAATTGGTCCGAAACTAAGACAAATGGTGAGGTGAGCTAGATGCAACTAAATTTTGAATTTTTTAATAAATGGGTCAAAGATAAGTTAGGCATTCAGTTGGATGCATATAAAGAAAAACAAATGCAACGACGAATCGCTAATATTGTGGAATCTCGTGGAGTTAAAACGTTAGAAGCTTATGCAAAACTTTTAGAACGTGATCCTGTAGCGAAACAAGAATTTTTGGAACATATTACCATTAATGTGACAGAATTCTATCGTAACCGAGATTTATTTGATACGTTTGAAAAAAATCTTGTCAAATTAAATCAGCAATTTCCACGTTTGAAAATTTGGAGTGCAGCATGTTCGATAGGTGCTGAACCCTATACGTTAGCGATGATTTTACAAAAAAATAAAATTCAAACTGCAAAAATTATTGCAACAGATATTGATCGGACAATTCTCCAAAAAGCAAAAGACGCCACCTATAAACCCAATGAAATTAAGAATATTCCAACGGTTGATCGCGATTTATATTTCAATAAACTTGCTAATGAGCAATATCAATTAAAAGATCCAATTAAACGACAAGTAATGTTCAAAAAGCATGATTTGTTAAAAGATCGTTACGAAGATAAATGTCACATCATTGTTTGTCGAAATGTCACCATTTATTTTAAAAATGATGCGCGTGATGAAGTGTATCGCAAATTTAGCGAGTCACTACTACCTGGAGGCATTCTATTTACAGGAGCAACAGAAACAATCAATTTTTCAGAGAAATTTGGATTGAAAAAAATTGATTCGTTTATTTATCAAAAAATGTAGAATTAGGAGTGGAAGAAGTCGTGGATGATAACAGTATTTATCGTACACTATTCTTCGAAGAAACAGATGACCATCTACAACAGTTAAATGACAATGTATTGGAATTAGAAAGTAATCCCAATGATGCCAGCCTATTGAATGAAATCTTTCGTTCAGCTCATACCTTAAAAGGGATGGCAGCAACGATGGGCTATGATGTGATGACCGAATTAACTCATAAAATGGAAAATATCTTTGAAAAATTCAAAGAAGGTTCGGTTGATGTAACAAGTAGTTCAATCTCATTAGTTTTTCGTTGTTTGGATAAGTTATCTAGCTTAGTCGAAGATTTACGTGAAGAAAAAGAGTTAACGCATGAATCAATTGAAGGTTTATTAGCGGAATTAAATATAGTTGAACAAGGCTCAATTCAAGAATCAACTCAAGAATCAGAACCTACAGATGTCGTTGTCGATGTTCCTCAAGCAAATGATTTAGTTGTGGGCTTTAGACAATTGGAAGATAGTGATTTGCATGTTATTAAAAGTGCAATTAACGATGATTATCAATCGTATAGTATCTCTGTTCGTCTAGAAGAAGATTCCTTGTTGAAAGGACCTCGTGCCTTTTTAATAATGGAAAAATTAGAACAAGAAGGCGATATTCTCCATACGGAACCGACTACTGAAGCACTAGAAGAAGGTGATTTTGATTCGGATTTCCACGTTATTTATCTAACGAAAAATGAGTCAGAACGTGTGTTAGAAAATCTAATGGGAAATAGCGAAGTGGAAGAAGTCAAAGTGGAACATTTTGATGAGACACGTCATATTCTAGGAGCACAACTATTTGAACCACTACCAGTTGAAGACGTAGAAATTGTTCAAGTAGCAACAGTGGATGAAGAAACAGTGGAAAAAGCAGTAGAGCCTACTGTAGTGAATGAGCCAAAAACGGAAACAACGAATAAACCTGCGCAACAACACCATAACAACAATAATAATCAATCAATTCGGGTTGATTTATCACGTTTAGATTTATTTTTAAATCTTGTTTCGGAACTAGTGGTTTATCGTAACCAATTAGAAGAAGTAAGCACTCGTGCCAATATAGCAGATATTAAAGAATCACTTGAGCAAGTTTCTCGTTTAACTTCAGAATTACAAGATTTAGTTTTGAAGATTCGTATGCAGCAAGTCAAAGTTGTGTTTAGCCGCTTCCCACGAATGGTCCGCGATTTGTCCAACGAATTAAACAAAGAAATGGATTTAATTATTACGGGGGAAGAAACAGAGCTAGATAAAACAGTTGTTTCTGAATTGAGTGAACCCCTTGTTCATTTATTAAGAAACTCAGTCGATCATGGAATTGAGCTGCCAGAAGAGCGGGAGCGTTTAGGCAAAGAACGTAAAGGAACCATTCGCTTGTCTGCATTTCAAGAAGGAAATCAAGTCATGATTACGATTGAAGATGACGGAAAAGGGTTGGATCCAGCAGTCATTGGTGCAAGCGCTGAAAGAAAAGGGATATCTATAGATGGGTTAAATGATGAAGAAATTCAACAATTAATTTTCCATCCAGGTTTCTCAACAGCTAAAGAAGTCACCAATATTTCTGGTCGCGGGGTAGGCATGGATGTTGTAAAATCGAAAATCACTTCATTGGGTGGAACGATAGAACTACGTAGCCAAGTCAATGTAGGTACGCTTTTTATTATCAAACTGCCATTGACCTTGTCCATTATCGAAGCATTAATGGTTCGAATAGGAAATGAAAATTTTGCTATTCCATTAGATATTGTGGAACGTGTCGTAATGATTCGCGAAGCAGAAATCGAAGAAACATTGAACGAGGAAGTTTATGAATTCCAAGGGGAAATGATCCCGATTATTCGCACGAATGAATTATTAGGAGTCGAAACGAATCACACAGGTAAACACTATGCCATCATTGTGAATATCGATCAACGTTATTACGGTATTTTATCGGATGAATTAATCGGGCAACAAGAAATTGTAATTAAGAAAATTGATAATATTTTACAACAAATTAGAAAGTATCAAGGCGCAACGATATTAGGAGATGGCTCCATTGCCCTTATCCTAGATATCAATGCGATTTGTCATGACCAGAGGAAATAACAGATGGCTTATACAGATTTACAATTAGATGGATTAAGAGAAATTATCAATATCGGCGGTGGTCATGCAGCAACGAGCATCTCCATGATGGTTAACCGCACGATAGATATGCGTGTACCTGAAGTTGAAATTTTAAGTTATGACAAACTTTATGAACAAATTTTATCAGAAAATGAAGAAGTGTATGCGGTAGTTAGTCAAATTTTAGGTGATGTCCGTGGCGTATTTTTATTTGTGTTAACAAACTCAGCTGCAGATAAAATGACTGAATTTATGATAGGAACTACTGATTTTAATGATGAAGTCAAACATTCTGCTGTGAATGAGCTGACGAATATCGTTTCGAATTCTTTTTTAGGTGCGATTGGTAGTTTTTTAAATAATCAATTGCTTTCATCTTTACCTATGATACAATATGATTATTTTGGTGCGATTATTAGTAGTATTTACATGGAATTAAATCAGTTTGATGATCAAATTATGGTTATTCGTAATGAGTTTACGTACGATGCAGATAAATTAGACGCGTCTTTGTTTTTTATACCAGAAGAAGGCGTTATTGAAAAATTTTTAACAACTTTAGGAATTTGAGGAGAGAAGAGTAAATGGCAAAAAAAATATTAATTGTAGATGACGCGGTATTTATGCGTATGAAATTAAAAGATATTTTGGAAAAAAATGGCTATGAAGTAGTTGGCGAAGCACAAAATGGGCAAGAAGCTTTCGAAAAATATCAAGCAGTAAAACCAGACTTAGTAACGATGGACATTACAATGCCAGAAGTAGATGGTTTAGAGGCATTGAAAATGATTCGTGAAGTGGATGGAGCAGCTAAAGTTGTTATGTGTAGTGCGATGGGGCAACAAGGTATGGTAATGGATGCTATCCGTGCTGGAGCAGTTGATTTTATCGTTAAACCATTCGATACAGATCGTGTCATCAAAGCTGTAGATAAAGCTCTTTCTTAAAAAGGAGATGGACCAAGATGCAAATGATTCTATTTAAAATGAATCATCAAAACTTTCTCATCTCAGCAGATGCTGTGGAAGAAGTAATCGATACAATTCGCATTACGAAAGTTCCTTTGGCACCGCATTGGGTAGAAGGATTGATTAATTTACGAGGAACGGTATTAACAGTGGTAAATCTATCACAATTAATTGGCGTTCCTTCCGCAGAAACCAACCGAAATATTTTAATCATGAAGCAAAACGAAGAGAAAAAAGGCTTGCTGATTGAAGAAGTAGTTGAAGTTGTAGATATTGAAGCAGATGATATTCAGTTAACGGATGAGGATGGATATGAATACTATTCAGGTATTGTATCATTCCCAGATAAGGTAGCAAATGTGATTCAAGTAAATCACATGATTTTTGAGTAAATGGGGGATTGAATTGGATCAGGTATTGTCGCAACAAGAGATTGATAATCTGTTAAGTGCCATGAGCAGTGGTGAGATTACTCAAGAAACAGTTGAAATAGAAAACGAACAATCCAAGATTAAGAATTACGATTTTCGAAGACCAACCAAGCTTTCAAAAGAATATATCAATACATTGTATATGATTTTTGAAGACTTTTCGAAAATGGGAAGTAATGCGTTATCGACACAGTTAAGAACGAATGCAGCCTTTCAGTTGGCAGCAATCGAACAAATCAGTTATGAGGAGTTTATCCATTCAATTCCTAAATTTACATTATTAGGCTTGTTACAATCAGAACCGATGAATGGGATTCAAATCATTGAGATGAATCCGCAGCTGTGTATGTTGTTGGTCGAATTGTTGTGTGGTGGAACAGAAATCCATCAACAACAAGGAGAAAATGCAGAAGAAAATTTGGCAGATAAGAAGTCTTTTACAGATATTGAATTAGCAATTTTAGAAGAAATTATGTCTCAATTGACGTCCGCCTTTGAGCATTCTTGGAAGGATATTGTTAATCTATCAACTGTACTAGGAGGAATGGATACAAACCCCCAATTGTTGCAAAATATGTCTCCAAATGAACCTGTTGTGTTAGTTACCTTTACTGTGAAAATTTTTAAAGTGCAAACATTTATTAACATTTGTATTCCATATGTTTTCTTTGAAGGTATTGTTGATAAATTGAGTTTCCGTAACTGGTTTGATTCGAATAAAACATCGAGCCAAGAAGATTCTGATGAATTACAAAAGAGTTTGAACGGTGTTGACTTAGAGCTAGAAGTTCTTTTAGGAGAGGCTCAAATGAGTCTTTCTGATTTCCTTCACTTGGTACCAGGTGACGTGATTAAATTAGACCGTAAAATCACTGACCCATTAGATACATTTATTGAAGGAAAACCTTTCTATCGCGTAATTCCAGGTAAGAAAGGTGACCAATATGCAATTGAATTAATAGATAAATTGGAAGGAGATCAGAACGAATGAGTGAAAGTCTGTCACAAGAAGAAATCGATGCAATGTTAAATGGAGGTTCTATTCCTACTCAAGCAAGTGAGTCGGATAATTCATTAACAGAGCAAGATAAGTTTGATATTATTGGTGAAGTAGGCAATATTTCGATGTCTCAAGCAGCGACAACATTGTCTTCTATCCTAAATCGACGCGTGATGATTACTACACCACGTGTTGCAAAAGTAAAATTTGGGGAAATTTTAAAAGGGTTAGCCGCACCCAAAGTTTCAACCACTGTTGAGTTTAAAGAAGGATTATATGGCACGAACTTGATGCTATTAGAAGTTAGCGATGCGATTATTATTGCTGATTTAATGATGGGTGGCGAGGGTGATCCTAAAAATACCCAGTTTACTGAATTGGAATTAAGCGCTGTAGCTGAAGCGATGAACCAAATGATTGGCTCTGCATCTACTTCGATGGCAACCATGATTAATCGTAAAGTTGATATTTTACCCCCTGTTGTAAACTTATGGGAAAATGAGGCAGCGATTGATTATGACGGAATCGTTTCAGATGAAGATATTTATCGTATCTCCTTTTCATTAAATGTCGAGGGCGTTATTGAAAGTGAAATTATGCAAATCTTTACAAATGAGGTAGTCAACGAAATTATGGAAGCCATGTTGGCTGATCAAGCAGAAGACTTACGTCAACCTGTACCTGAAGTTGAGAAAAAAGTTGTTCAACCAGAGCCACAGCCAGTGCAAACACAACCGTCACAACCCATTCAGCAAGCACAACCAGAACCACAATGGCAACAATCAACGCAACAAACCCAGCGTAAAGTAGAAATAAATCAAGCAGAATTTCAACCACTAACTGCAAGACCAAGCGTGGATGGTGATAATTTAGACTTGATTTTAGATGTACCATTGGATTTAAGTGTAATTTTAGGTAAGAGTAAAAAATCTATTAAAGAGATTTTATCTTTAAACACAGGTTCTGTTGTTGAATTAGATAAGCTAACAGATGAGCCATTAGAAATTTTAGTGAATGGTAAACTTATAGCTACTGGAGAAGTTGTCGTAATTAACGAAAACTTTGGTGTCCGTATAACTAATATCTTATCGCCAAAACAACGATTGCATCATTTAAACTAAAAATAAAAAAAGTTAAGCGAATCCGTTTAACTTTTTTTGTTTTTATCCGATAATATATAACAGAGAATAAAAAGAACGACAAAGGAGGGCTCTGTATGAAAATCGAAAGAGGTTATGGCGAATATAAAGAACATATACTACAGTCGAAAAAAAAGCAGGCCGAGACAGCTTATAGCCAATCAAAAGCAATTCCTGCAGCTAAGGATAATATTGATTTGTCTGAGACGACACAAAAAATTCGACAAACGCAAGCGAACGAAAAAGCAGAAACTGCTCGTTCGGAGAAAGTAGCTGCATTGAAAAAAGCGATTCAAGAAGGAACCTATCAAGTGTCTGCCGAAGAAATTGCGACAAGTATGGTACAAGCAATGAAAACAGCAAAGGACTAATCTATGACAACGACTGAATTTGAACGTAAATTAGTAACATTTTTTAATTTATTAAAAAAAGAAAAAAATTACCTTATCAAGGGACAATCTGAGAAACTAGAAGAATTAGTGGGAAAAAAAGAAGCGTTTGTTCCACTATTTAATGCTTATACTGGTGAAGTGACAGATAAGATGCGTGAGTTAATTCAGCAAATTCAATTTCAACAAGAAGAGAATTTGCTGCTAACCAAACAGGCAATCAGTTACCAAGAGGTATTGATGCAAGCCGTTAAAGATACCATGCAATCAGCAACCAAACAGACCTATTCAAAGTCACCAAACACACCTTATCAACAACAAGCACCAACAAGCCTTGTAGATACAGAATTTTAGGAGGAACACGCGATGACAGGTTTATTCGGGATGTTAGGCACCGCAACACGCGGGATGAATGCCAATCAGACAGCCTTACAAACAAGTGGACATAATATAGCGAATACAAATACAGACGGTTATTCACGCCAACGCGTACATATGACAACAGAACGTCCTTATTATATGACAGGCGTCGGAGCAATTGGGATGGGTGTTTCTGCATCAAGTGTGGATCGTATTGTGGATCCTTTTATCCGAAATCAAACGCGTGATGCGTATTCAAAATTCCGTATGTATGAACAAAAATCAGATGCCTTGGGACAATTGGAACATTTTATGAATGAACCTTCTGAAACAGGAGTTATCAATCAATTATCGGTGATGTATGATGCGTGGTCTAAATTAGGCAGTAATCCAGAATTAGTTACTTCCAAATCTTTAGTTATTGAAAATTCCGCTTCTTTTGCCGACATGGTTCGCGAAATGGCAGGGCAAATTTCTCAGTTAAAAGGAGAAGTTACTAGCAATATTGAAAAAGGTGCGATGGATTTCAATGAGAAATTAGAACAGCTATCCATTCTAAATGACCAAATTTTTTCGATTTCTTCAAATGGAAATGTACCTAATGACTTATTAGATACCCGTGATTCTTTGTTAAAAGACATCGCTGGATTAGCAGATATTTCTACCACTTTCGATAGCTATGGACGTGTATCAGAGTTAAAGATTGGTGGGAAAAGCGGTGAAACTGTTTTAGACATTAATGGACATAAAAAAATTAGTGTCGTTTCTGCTGAAAATACAATTTCTGTGGGTGGCGATGCCAATAATAAAGTAACTTTTACGAGTAATTTACCAGTAGGAACTATTGTTATTGAAGGATATACACCAACCGAGCCAGCTTTCAAGGCGGTGGATGTCAATGAAGGAGAGATTGGTGGTTTCCAAGCAGCCAGTAAAGAAATTGATGTTCGTTTAGAAGAATTAAATACGTTCGTCACTAAATTTGCCGAGACGATTAATACCGCTTATCGCAATGAAGCAGGAATTGACTTCTTTGATTTAGGAACAGATTCTACAAAAGTCTTAGAAAATATCAAAGTGATACAATCTTTACAAGAGAATCCGGCTACGTTGAAAACTGGAAAAGGAGCTACTCCCGCTCCAGGAGATGGTTCATTGGCCAAAGATATCGAAAAACTGTTTAATACAAAAGATGCCGGCGATCAAATGACGTTTTCTGAACGCTACAATAATATTGTCACGAAAAACGGAATTTCCAAACAGCAAGCAGATAATATTGCAGCATCTCAACTTACAGTATTAAATCAATTAGAATATAAAAATGAATCAATCTCTGGTGTAAACTTGAATGAGGAAGTTTCGGATGTTATCCGTTTTTCACAAGCATTTCAAGCAAATGCACGTGTTATTCAAACAATTTCAGATATGCTTGATACTTTAATCAACAGAACAGGAGCGTAGGACCATGCGAGTTTCAACAAATGTCACATATAACGATTTTATCAAAAACTTAGGCGCCAACGCCTCAAAAGTTCAAAAAACATTAAATCAATTATCAAGCTTAAAAGAAGTGAGCCAATCATCAGATAATCCACTATTGGTTTCTAAAATTATGAACTTAAATGTGTCATTATCTCGTAATGCAACATTTAACCAAGAAATTAAAGATACTCGTTCTTGGGTGCAAACACAAGATAGTGCATTATCGAATGTTGGAGATTCAATGCGTCGTATTCGAGATTTAATTCAATCAACAGGTTCAGGAACGAAAGATGCTGATGCGGTTCGTGCAAATAAAAATGAAATCCAACAAGAAATTCAAGGAATTGTGGAAGCGTTGAATACCAATTTTGATGGACGGTATATTTTTGGTGGGCAAAACACAACTGAACCACCCTTTGCAGTTGTTAGAAGTAATCCAGCAGATCCTCAAAGTGAAGTGGTAGGAATTTCTTACAATGGGTCAACAGTGGATATTTCTCGTGAAATTGCAGATAATGTGACGATTGACGTCCCTACTAATGGCAATGCGATGATGAGTGTAAATGGCAAAAATTTAAATGACTTTTTTGGTAAAGTCATTAATCAAATGAACATCTATTTAGGCGAAACCAATCAAACACCACCACCACCTGCTGGTAATGATGCTGATTTAAAAATTTTTGCGGAAGATTTTATGAAACAAATCGATACATTTAGTGACAACATTGTCAATTTCCGTACTAAAATTGGGGCAGTCGATAATCGCTTAGAATCTGCACAACAACGTAATGAATCAGATAAAGTTAATTTAACAAGCGCTCTATCTGAACGACAAGATGTTGATATTGCAGAAAAATATATGGAGTATCAAAATCAAATGTTAGCCTATCAAACAACGATGGCTATGGGCACGAAGATTATGCAAACAACAATTTTGGATTATGTCCGTTAAAAAGAGCGAGCCGTGTGCGAGCTCTTTTTTATTTCAAAAAAATTTCTGAATTTTAAAAAAAAATCCTCATTTTTCTCTTAAAAAAGCTAATTACCTTCCGATACATAATAACAGGGGATGAACCTGTGTTTAGATAGGTGAAAAAAGTTGGTATTTTTTAGAAAAATTGCGAAGAAGCTATTAACTCTAAATAGAAACTGCCGATACTATATAACAGAGGGGAAACCTTAACAAAAGATGAATGCCAATTAGGAGGAAATAAGAATGAGAATTAATACAAATATCTCTGCAATGAACACTTATGGTCGTTTGACTAATGCAAATGCTGCAAAAAGTGAATCATTATCAAAATTATCATCAGGTTTACGTATTAACAAAGCTGGAGACGATGCTGCTGGGTTAGCAATCTCTGAAAAAATGAAAGGCCAAGTAGGCGGTTTGAAACAAGCGGTACGTAACGCACAAGACGGTGTCTCTTTAATTCAAACAGCTGAAGGTGCTTTAAATGAAACACATGCAATCTTAGGTCGTATGCGCGATTTAGCTAACCAAGGTGCTAACGGAACTTTAAGTCAAGATGACCGTGGTGAAATCAATAAAGAATTTGAAGCATTGAAAACAGAAATCACTCGTATTTCAGATACTACTGAGTTCAATACGAAAAAACTATTAAATACAAAAGATCAAAATTTTACTTTTCAAATTGGTGCTAATGGCGGACAAACAATGTCAGTAACAATTGGTAAAATGGATTCTGAAAACTTAGGTTTATCTAAAACTTCTTTATTTGGTGATGAAGATATCCTTGTAGGAAATGCCAGAGTTGACGATGCACGACAAAAAGTTACTGATGCAAAATTAGCTGTAATTAATTTTGATCAAGCAACTTTAGATACTGCTGCTACTGATGCTGGTACTGCTCATGACACAGCTAAATTAGCAGCAAGTGCAAGAAATGTTGATGTTAGTGCTCTTGTAAATGGAGATGCTTATGCGGATAAAGCTGCAGTGGCAGCAGTAATTGGAGCTAACGAGGCGGATGCTTTAGAAGCTGCAGGAATTGATTTTACATCTTCACAAAATGGATCAGTGATTAAATCTGCGTTTGCTGCTTTAGATTTTGAAGCTTTAGATGCTACTGAAAGAGCTGCACAGAAAGACTTAGTATCAGCAACAAAAGCAAAAGAAGCAGGAATTACTCCATTTGAAGATGCTGTAAAAACTGCAGAAGCTGATTTAGAAACAGTAAAAGCTTTAGAATTAGACGAAGTTGGTCGTAAAAATGCTTCAGATGCGATTGCTGATATCGATGCGGCAATTAAATCTGTTTCAGCACAACGTTCTGACTTAGGTGCGGCGCAAAACCGTCTATCTCATACAGTTAAAAACTTAACAACAACTCAAGAAAACTTATCTGAAGCGAACTCACGTATCCGTGACGTTGATATGGCGGAAGAAATGATGAATTTCACGAAGAATAACATCCTTTCTCAAGCAGCTACTTCAATGTTATCTCAAGCAAATGCTATGCCAAACAGCGTATTAGGCTTATTACAAGGTTAATATTCTGTTTTATAAAGAATCGGCGAAAGTCGATTCTTTTTTATTTTCTACTTAAATTTGTTCTGATTCTTACCGATAATATATATGAAGTGAAGATTACATAGAAGAAAGAAGGGATCGAATATGGCAAGTATTACAGGTGCATCAGGAATTAGTAGTATTTTAGGGCAATATTCTGGCATAGGTGCCGATCAAATTGATCAGTTATTGCAAGGTGATGCGATTCCAAAACTACGTGCACAAAATCGAATTGAAGGTATTCAAAAAGAAAAAACTGCTTGGAGTGATATTAAAACTCGTTTAACAAATTTTTTGAAAAAAACAGAGGATTTACAAAAATTAGATACGTTTCAAACGAAAAAGGCCACTTCTTCTGATGATAAAAGCGTTAAAATTTCAGGTACGGCAGCAGCTGGAGAAGGAAAATATTCTGTTCAAGTTAAGCAATTAGCGACATCCTCTAGTTTAACGGGTGCAAAATTAGCAACGAATGATACCTCCTTGTTAGCGTCTGGGGCATTAACAATTAAAACAGCAGAATTAGATGAAAATGGAGTAGCAAAAGAATTTACTTTTGATATTGATTCTTTAGATAGCTTAAAAGACATAGCAACAAAAATTAATAAAGAAACAAAAAATTCCAATATTACTGCAACAATTGTTGATAATCGTTTAGTTTTAGAAGATAAAAAAACTGGTGATCGTACCTTTACTGTAGAAGGAAACGTCAAAAATGCTTTAGGATTATCAGAAACAGAGGCTACTTTCACACAAGGAAAAGATGCTGAATTTGTATTGAATGGGATTGAAATTAAACGCCAGTCAAATACAATCGATGATGTTATCGAAGGTGTAACATTTGAATTGCTTCAGCAAACTGAAGAAGGGAAAAATGTTTCTCTCACACTAACCAATGACACATCAAAAATTAAAACTGCGGTTAAAGATTTTGTCACACAATACAATAGTTTAATGTCTTTAATTAGTGACAAATTAAAAGTTGGTGATCCGAGTTCAGACAACAATACGGATGCAGGTGCTTTAGCAGGAGATAGCACGTTAATTCGGCTACAAACAGAATTACGTAATATGGTTGCACCACCGTATACTTCTGGTGGTGGGTTGAAAGCTGGAGATTTGGGGATTTCGATTACTGATCGCCAAGGAACCTTAGCCTTAGATGAAAAGAAATTTGATGAATTATTGGCTAAAGATCCAGATGCGGTCAAAGATTTCTTTTTCAAATCAGAAAAAACAGGAGAAACAACCAAAACAAGTGGTTACTCAGTTGCTTTAAAAGAGATTGCCGATAAATATTTATCAGAAAAAAGCGATAATAAAGGGGTTTTAGCAACAAAATTTGAATCTTACGAAGCAAGTATTAAAGATTTAAATAAACAAATTACACGTTTAGATACGATCTTGGAGCAAAAGAAAGCTAGGTATGTGGATATGTTTACTCGTTTAGACCAAGCGATGATGCAGGCGGAAGAACAAATGTCATGGTTGGTTAGTCAAGTGGAATCATTTAATGGTGGAAAATAATGAAGAATGATGAACGTCTTGTCAAAGAAGTGTTAATGTATTTATTAGAACAGATGGATAAATGGAATGGCGAAATTGACCAAATGGAAACTCTATTAGAACAATGCGATCAAAAATTGACTGCTTTAGCGCAATCGACGGCGGGATTTCGTGCAAATGAAAATTTAGCAAATCGTGTCATACTTAAATATCAAGAACTACTGCTACGCATGAAAACACAAAAAGAAGAAATCGCCAAAGAAATGTCGCAATTAAATCAGCGAACTACTAAACGTAATGCCTATACCCAACCTGTATCACCTGATTATGAATTTTATTATTGAAGGAGAAAAGAGAATGTATCAAGGACAAGCTATGCAAGAAAATTATTTGAAAACACAAGTGATGAGTGCTTCACCCAATAAATTAATTGAAATGCTTTTAGAAGGCGCGATTAAAAAAATTCGTGTTGCAAAATTAGCATTAGAAACAGGAAAATTAGCGCAAATGGGTGAAAATTTGCTTAAAGCTCAAGATATTGTGATGGAATTACGCTATTCAATTAATGAAGAAATCGAGAGTCCGATTCCACAAGAGCTAATTCAATTGTATGAATATATGTATCAACGTTTAGTGATTGCGAATGTGGATCGTGATACAAAAGCAATGGATGAAGTACAAAAATTATTAACCGAATTATTGGATGCATGGAAACAAATTTCAGAAGTAAAATAATTAAAAATCAGTAGGTTCTGTTTCAAGAAAATTTGGCAGAAGTTACTGATTTTTTCATTCTCCACTTAAAAAGAAATGAAAAAAAGCCGATAGTATAAATTGAGAATGTGTAAATTAGTAGCAGGAGGATCGGTCAAATGGATATATTTTTAATAGTTGGGATTATATTAGGGTTTGTCTCCGTTGTTGTCGGGATGATTTTAAAAGGTGCAAATGTCATGGTTTTAATCAATCCGGCTGCTGCGATGATTATCTTTATAGGGACAATTGCTGCCTTAGTCAATTCGTTTCCTGGAAGCGAGATTAAACGCCTACCGAAAGTTTTTGGTGCATTAATGCGAAATGATGAAGAAGATGTTACAGGAATTATCGAAAAAATTGTAGAATTAGCCAATCTTGCGCGTCGAGATGGTGTGTTGGCATTAGAGAGCAGTGTCGAAGGGTTAGAAAATCCTTTTATGAAAAAAGGTTTAGAAATGGTTGTTGATGGCGTTGATCCTGAACAAATCCGAGAAATTATGGAAAATGAAATTGTCGGTATTGAAGAACGTCACCGTACAGCAGCTCAAATGCTAAAAACAGCAGGAGCAGCAGCGCCCACACTAGGAGTATTAGGAGCTGTAATTGGTCTGATTGGTGCCTTAGGGAACTTAAATGATGTGGATGCACTGGGACATATGATTTCAGCAGCTTTCGTAGCGACGATTTATGGGATTTTCTTAGGTTATGTTATTTTGGTGCCTTTTGGGTCACGACTCACATCAAAGTCAGCAATTGAAGTTCAATCGATGATGATTATTATCGAAGGGGTTATGGCAATTCAAGCGGGTCAAACGCCAAAAACGATCGAACAAAAATTAAATAGTTTAATTGAACCAGGAAAACGTTCATCAAATGATGAGTAAAGGTTGTGAGAAGCAATGAAAAGAAAGAAAAAACATGAAGAACATCATGACGAAGCTTGGTTGCTTCCCTACTCGGATATGATGACTCTTTTGCTAGCATTATTTATCGTGATGTTTGCGATGGCACGAGTTGATGAAGAAAAATTTGAAGAATTTCGTAGTGAGTTTGGAACAATTTTTTCCTCTCGAAGTGGAAGTAATTCTATTATTGGAAATGTAGTAGATCTTGGTACTAGTCGAGTCGTGCCAGCTGAACAAGCAGGGGATGGTGGTGGAGAAAAGACTGGTACAGGCGATGAGGTTCGCTCAATCTCTGGTGAGGAAGCCAAAGAAGCCGTATTAGCACAGAAATTAGAGGACCAAAAAATGGCAGCGGCACGTGAAGACATTAAACAAGCCTTAACTGATGCCAATTTAGATGGTGATGTGGAAGTCTCCTTGCGTTCAGATGGGATTCATATTTCTTTGGAAGATAGTATTTTATTTCAATCGGGCAGTACGAATTTATCTAATGCAGTCCGACAATATCTCGATTTGATTTCAGGTCATATTAAAGAACTGAATAAAGAAGTTGTCATTGCTGGACATACCGATAATATACCTGATCCAAATTCTACTAACTGGGAATTGAGCGCGAAACGAGCCATTGTGGTGATGGACTACTTAGTGGGTACGACTGGTGTTAAGCAAGAGAAAGTTTCGATTCAGGCATTTGCCGATACGCAACCAATGGCAACGAATCAAACAACAGAGGGCCGAACTAAAAATCGCAGAGTAGAAATTATTGTGTATAAAGATTATGAATAAGACTGATCTGTGGCGTGCCGTCGCTCAGTCTTGTTTTCTTATCAAGGAGGAAAAAGATGAGTAAGGCATTACGGATGTTAATAGCATTAATTATTCTAGCTGCTGGTTGTTTTGGTGCGTATTATTTTTTCATAAAAGAAGAACCAACACCCACTGAAGAAACAATAAATTCAGAAACAACCCTTAGCTCGACAGAAGAGCAGATTGAAGAACCTAGCAAAGAATACAATGAAGAAGCTACGTATAACAAAGATGACCAAATTACGATTACTTCACGCGATGCACCAGTAGAAAATGAAGGGTCGCGTAAGTTTATTAAAACAATTCGCTTTGATGTTCCATTTGAAAATCAATTAGACAAACCTGCATTAGAAAATGGTGGTGGCATCACAGCTTTATCGATGCTATTAAATTATTATCGATTAGGTACAAGTAAAAATGAACTTGCTGACAAACTACCTATTGAACCTTATGAAAAAGATGGACTGCATGGCGATCCAACAAAAGGTTTTGTAGGTGATTTGGAAAAAGGGCAGGCTTTAGGTGTTTTAGCAGAGCCAATTGCTAAAGTTGCACAAGAAGTAGTAGGTGATAGTTATCAAGTAGTGATGAGCGATCAAATGCCATTTGAAGAATTATTGGAACAAGTTCAAAGAAATCGCCCTGTTTGGATTACTGCCAGCAAAGATTTGAAAGTACCTAGAAACGGCGATTATCAACAATGGTCGACAGAAGCAGGTAGGATGAATATGCCCAAATATATTCATGCAGTGGTCATTGTCGGCATGGATCAATACCGTGTGTATATCAATGATCCTTTAGGAGAAGAAGAAAAAGAAATTAAGATGGGCGAAATGAAAGAGATTTACGAAAAAATGGGCAGCCAATCCATTTATTTGAAGAAAAATTAATAACTTTAGAAAAGAGGACACATATGTTCTCTTTTCTTTTTTACTCGAAATTACCTATGATACAATAAAAGAAAACGATTAGGAGGAGTGGAATGGTAACGGTAGATGGGCAAAAAGAAAACTATTCAGAATGGGTCACAGAGAATTTAGGCGAAAAAACGGGGATGTGGTATGCACCTTATCTAGAAAAAATGGGGATTTATTTAGAGATGTTTGAACTTGCGCATGGTTATCAAGATAACTTTTTTGCCTATCAAACATATGAAGAATTTGCGCGAATTTATGGTGAGCTTACGGGAGAAACCCAAGCAGATATAGCTATCGTGTTAGAAGGGATAACGAAACATTATCCCAAAGAATTTGTTGCTAAAAATTTACAGTGGAACAAAGCGTATGCTAAATATACGCATGAAAAAGGTGAACGTAGTCGTCCCGATAATTTTGGTGGAATTGCTAATTTAGGTTCAATTTTACGTTCGTATTTGAAATTCCTATATTACGATGAGCACCAAACACTCATCTATCCTAAACGTGAAAAGAAAATTGCTGCGCAAGAAGGGGAAGTTGATGGCTCGTCTAATTATTGGGTCATTTCACCTGGCGAAAATGCTCGGCTATGGTACGAATTTATTTCAGATGGCACGATTGGTTTAGGTTGGGATTATTTAGGTGATTTGAATCAATACGATTCTCGAATGGAAATTGAACAAGCGATTGCCGCACAACGTGATGATGGCAAGCGTCCGTTTAATGACTCGAAAGCTGTTTGGGATTTTTACCATAACATCCAGATTAATGACACCATCTACGTCAAAGCAGGCATTAAAAAAATTCTGGGAAAAGGTGTAGTCATTGATAATTATTATTTTGATGACACGAAACAAGAATACAAACATCGTCGTAAAGTAGATTGGATTCAAACAGGTGAGTGGAATATTCGTCAAGCTTTGGCTCAAAAAACATTGACGTCCTTGTCGGCTTATCCTGATTTAGTCTTCAGTATTGAAAAAACGATTAATGAGGAAGAATTTGATGAAAGTAGTATGGTGGAACGTGAATTCAAATTATGGTTAGCAAAACAAGTCGATGAAAATGGGATTGTTTTAAATGATAAGACTATTTTGTCAAAAATTTATGCACTAAAAAATATTGAAAAGACATTTCAAACACCTGTTTTTGGCGAAATTGATGCGGAAATTTTGCGCGAATTAAAAGAATCGGTACTTTCTGATAATAATTACCGCTATAAAGGAGTTGCAGGTAGTTCACTTGATTATTATATTCGTTATTTGGAATCGCAACCCGTGGTGGAAGAAAATGAAATCTATCCTCTGTCGAAGTTTCTAGAAGAAGTCTATTTAACGGAACAACAAGTAACGATCATGCTTTCAGTTTTACGAAATAAGAAAAACATTATTTTAAAAGGAGCACCAGGTGTCGGAAAAACCTTTATAGCCGATCGCCTAGCTTACGCCACGATGGAAGAAAAAGATGCGTCTCGAGTTCAAATGGTTCAATTTCATCAAAGTTATAGCTATGAAGACTTTATCGAAGGGTTTCGTCCAAAAGCAGATGGTGAGGGATTTGAGTTGAAGCAAGGACCGTTTGTTAAGTTTGCGCGAAAAGCGATGCGTGATCCAGAACGGGATTATTTTTTTATTATTGATGAAATCAATCGAGGAAATTTAAGTAAAATTTTTGGCGAGCTGTTAATGCTGGTTGAAGCAGACAAACGTGGGAAGCAAATCAATCTCTTGTATTCTAATGAAAAATTTACTGTGCCAGAAAATTTATATGTCATTGGGATGATGAACACCGCCGATCGAAGTTTAGCTTTATTGGATTATGCCTTACGTCGTCGGTTTTCGTTTATTGAAATTGAACCAGCATTTGACCATCCGTTGTTCCGCAAGATGGTTCAAGATTTGGATCATCCAGAAAGTACGTTACGAGTGATTGCTAAAGTCCAAGAATTAAATCAAGAAATCGAAAAAGAGTTAGGGAAAGGGTTTCGTATTGGGCATAGTTATTTTGTTTGGAAAGCGTCCGAAACCATTGCTCGCGAACGAGTGAAAGAAGTGGTTGAATTTGAGATTATTCCTCAATTATTTGAATACTGGTTTGACAATGAAGAAAAAGCCGAGCAATGGGCACTGGAGTTGAGGAATAGTTATGAAGAATAACATTCCAATTCGCAATATTTATTATATGTTGGCGTATGCGTATCAGGCATTGCAATTTACGGAATACCAAGAGTTAAGTACTGAAGAATTCGATGATGTTACTGAGTTATATACAGCCATTTTAATTGTTGGTATTCCAGTATTGTTACGAGGTGGTTTGCTGCGAGATTATATGCCCTTGCAAGAACAATCGCAAGTATTACGTGGCAAAATTGACATTAGTCGTTCGATTAAAAAAAACGCGTTGATTAATAAGAAGTTAATTGTTGCTTATGATGAATTTTCAGAAGATATTCTAGCAAACCAGATTATCAAAGCAACAGTTCTTACTTTATTACAAAACGAACATGTCAAACGTCATCAAAAACAAGTGTTGTATGGTTTTTTACCTTATTTTTCGCAAGTTTCGGAGATTGTTCTTGATAGTCGTTTATGGCAAAATATAGCAATGACGCCTCGAAATCAACGATATCAATTTATTTTGACGATTTGTCGTTATTTATTTGAGGAGCGTTTGCTTTCAGAAGAAGACAAATATCGTCAGTCACAGCTGACTGATGAACAACAATTGTCTTCGTTATATGAACAATTTGTGCGTGCTTTTTATAAGAAAGAAACAACCTATCAGGTGTCCAGTCCGCATATTCGCTGGAATGTAGATGATGGCTATTCGGAAGATTTACCCTTGATGAAAACAGATGTGGTTCTAAAAGAAAAGCAACAAACTTTAATTATCGACACAAAATTTTATGCTGAAAATATGGTGGCAAGTTATCGCAGTCATACATTGAAACATCAATCAGATAATTTGTACCAATTGTACAGCTATGTGATGAACTATTCGCTAAAAAAGGATGAAACAGTAGGTGGAATGCTTTTATATGCAAAAACCAAAGCATTCACGCAACCTAATCATGAATATGTTATGAATGGTAAGCATTTATGGATTATGGCACTGGATTTGGATCGGCCCTTTGAAGAAATAAAAGCACAGTTGTTGGCATTACCTCGACACTATTTTTGCCCACAGTGAGCGTTATCTCGGTATTTTTTGGTAGCTCTTTCATGATAAGATGAAAAGAAAGAGGTGAAGCAATGACAACGACAGAAATGTTGCTACGCATGGGTTTGGCAGTTATAGTATCAGGATTGATTGGTTTTGATCGTGAAGTTAAAAATCGTCCAGCAGGTATCCGTACACATCTTTTAGTTTGCATTGGTGCCACAATTATTGCGATGATCCAAGAGCATATTTCAGCAACGGCTTTAGACTTTGCGAAAGAATATCCTGAGTTTCAAGGGGTGGTTCGTTCAGATGAAGCACGTTTAATTGCTCAAGTTGTCAGTGGTATTGGTTTTTTAGGAGCAGGAACGATTATTGTGACTAAACAATCTGTTCAAGGCTTAACTACTGCCGCATCGTTATGGGCAGTAGCAGGTTTAGGATTGGCGATTGGCATGGGTTTTTATCGAGTTGGCTTATTAGGTGCTACAGTGATTTTGTTAGTTTTAAGTGTTTTAAACCGAATGATTCGTACACCAGAAATTAGACGCTTAGAAATAAGTTATCAGTATTCTCTCGAAACGCAGCAGCTTATTCGAGAAATATTTGCCAAACAAAATATCTCAATTAAAGATTATACGGTGACGATTCAGTGTGACCAACCAGTGATTTATAAAGATAGCTATCTCTTAGAAGTACCGATTGATTTTGCAAGAGAAGAGTTATTAGAAGCGTTTCTTACTCATTCAGAAATCAAATCAATTCGGTTACGTAGTAGTTAAGCATGCTTTTCGTAAAAAAAATCTTTTTCACTTATAATTAGTAAGAGGTGAGAGAATGAAGATTGAAGTAAGACGTCGTTTAATTGGCACCATTCCATTATTGGAAGTTGTTGAACAAACGGCATTATACGAAAAAAGACCATTGATTATCTACTATCATGGCTGGCAAACACAAAAAGAATTAGTTTTAACACAAGGAAGGAAATTAGCACAAGCCGGCTTTCGTGTGGTGTTACCTGATGCTGCTAATCATGGGGAACGCAAAAATCCAGTATCTACCATTCCGTCATTGACTTTTTGGCAAAGTATTCAAACAAATTTGTTTGAATTTTCATTGATTATTGATTTTTTCAAGCAAATGGAATTAGTTGATGACTTTATTGGTGTTGGTGGTGTTTCAATGGGAGGCATGACCACATGTGGCTTGTTGACGCAACATCCAGAAATTTCGGCTGCTGCATGTGTCATGGGCTCACCAACTTATCTTGGGTATCGCGAGCTATTGCAAATAAATGTTAAAAAAAGAGGATTGTCATTGCCAGAAGATTATGAAGCCTTGACTAGTTGGATTGAAGCGTATGATTTAATGACCGCATATCCTTCATTATCCAAACGACCTTTATTCTTTTGGCATGGGAAAGAAGATGAAAAAATTCCTTACACGCAAGTAGAAGAGTTTGTTGAGACGTATCAAGATAATACGATTCAATTTATTTCTGCGGAAGAGCGTCATTTAGTTCGTGGAGAAACCATGTCTCAAGTCACAGATTTTTTTATACGTGCAAAAAAGTCACTCTAAAAAGAGCGACTTTTTTAAATGTCAATTTTTTTATCTTTATGATAATACTGTAAGTCATGTTCATTAATTTCACGTAAAATGCGACAAGGATTACCAACTGCGACAACATTTGCAGGAATATTCTTGGTGACAATACTTCCTGCGCCAATTACTGAATTTTTACCTATTGTTACGCCAGGTAAAATGACACTTCCTGCACCAATCCAAACGTTGTCTTCAATTGTGACAGGCAAATTATATTGGGCTTGCTTTTGACGCAACTCAGGATGAATCGGATGCGTACCCGTTGCGATAGTGACATTAGGTGCAAACATGACATAGTTACCAACGTGAATCGAGCAATCATCGACTAATGTCAAATTAAAATTAGCGTAAACATGATGCCCAAAATACACATGTTTTCCACCCCAATTTGCATGAAAAGGTGTTTCAATGTAACAGTCATCACCGATTTCGGCAAACATATCTTTTAGTAAGGCTTGCTTTTGTGCACCTTTAGATGGCGGTAGTTGATTGTAGTGGAATAATTTTTCGAGATAAAGACCTTGCTCCACACCTAAAGTGGAATCACTACTATAATAAAGTTGCCCGCTATGCATTCTTTGTAGAGTTTCTTCTAATTCCATCATTGACCTCCTAATTGAATTCCCTTACATTATACCTATTTTTTTCTGATTATGGAAATAGGTATTTTTTGAACGGTGGGTAAGGGATTATGTTTAACTATAACTATTGAATGGCGTGGTCAAAACCAAAATCAGTTGTGTAAAGTTAAAAAACGAATACAGTTAATTAATCGTGAGTGTGAATAGCAATCATTAACGAAACTGTGCGAGGATGATTTTAGGTGAATACAAGCTAAAAATTTATAATATTGTATATAAATTAACAAGCAAAAAAATCGTTTTTTGTGAGAATATTTCATATAATAAATAATGTATGACTTGAAGGAGGAGTAATGAGAAAAATGGATTACCGCGTATTACTATATTATAATTACACAACAATTGAAGATCCTGAAGTATTTGCAAAAAAACACTTAGCATTTTGTAAATCAATCGGGCTAAAAGGTCGCATTTTAGTTGCTGAAGAAGGAATCAATGGAACTGTTTCAGGAACAATTGAAGCAACAGAGGCGTATATGGAACACATGCACGCTGATGAACGTTTTAAAGATACTTGGTTCAAAATTGACGAAGCAGAAGGACATGCGTTTAGAAAAATGTTTGTTCGTCCTCGTAAAGAATTAGTTGCTTTAAACTTAGAAGATGATATCAATCCACATGAATTAACAGGTAAATATTTGGATCCAAAAGAATTTAAAGAAGCGCTACTGGATGAAGACACGATAGTCTTAGATGCACGTAACGATTATGAGTTCGATTTAGGTCACTTCCGTGGGGCTGTTCGTCCAGATATTCGTAGTTTCCGTGAATTACCACAATGGATTCGTGATAATAAAGAGAAATTTATGGATAAAAAAGTGGTTACGTATTGTACAGGTGGTATCCGCTGTGAAAAATTCTCTGGTTGGTTATTACGTGAAGGTGTGGAAGATGTTGCCCAATTACATGGCGGTATTGCCATGTACGGAAAAGACCCTGAAGTTCAGGGCGAATTATGGGATGGCAAAATGTATGTCTTTGATGATCGTATCAGTGTTGAAGTCAACCATGTCGATAAAAATGTAATTGGTAAGGACTGGTTTGATGGAACTCCTTGCGAACGTTACATCAACTGTGCAAATCCCGAATGTAACCGTCAAATCTTGACTTCCGAAGAAAACGAAGCAAAACATTTAGGTGGCTGTTGTTATGAATGTGCAGCAAACGAAAATAATCGTTATGTCGTTGCACACAATATTTCACCAGAAGAACGTGAAGCTCGTCTATATGCAATTGCTCCAGAAGCAACTGCATAATCATTGAAGCATGATTCTTAGGAATTGTGCTTTTTTCTTTTAGAAAGGGGTGAGGCTATGAATTTTTATCATCGTATAAAAATCATGATTCCACCATTTCCCTGTAAAGGATGTTTTTTTCTTAGATAAGTAAACTTTTAGGAGCGAATTATGGAAAAAAACATCGAGTCAAATAAAATTAGTTTAGCGTTATTAGTTTGCCTAGTCGGCTTTCCACAAATTAGTGAAACTATTTTCACCCCTTCTTTAACAGAAATTGCTAAAGGATATCAAGTGTCAATAAATGTGTCACAAATGACATTAAGTATTTACTTTTTAGCATTTGCATTTGGCGTTTTCTTTTGGGGGATTACTTCAGATTATTTTGGTCGGAGAGTGGCGATGAATGGAGGATTATTTATCTACACCATTGGTTGCCTGCTCTGTTACTGGTCAACAGATATTATTTTGTTATTTGTTGGGCGTGTCATACAGGCTTTTGGTGCTAGTACTGGTTCTGTAACTACCCAAACAATCTTGCGCGATAACTATCAAGGAAAACAACGGCATACTTTATTTGCACAAATTTCTGCAGCATTAGCTTTTACTCCTGCTATAGGTCCATTAATTGGTGGTTTTTTAGGACAATATTTTGGATACAAAATGGTCTTTTTAGCATTAGTTGGTTTGGGCACCTTTTTATTAATCTGGAGCCTGAAAAAATTGCCTGAAACATCATCGAGCAAAAAAAATCATTTGAATTATCAAAAAATCTGCCAAATTGGTCAAAGAATGATTGTTGACAAGTATACGTGGACATTTTGTGTATTGATTGGTGTATTGAACGGCGTATTATTTGGCTACCATTCAGAAGCACCTTCTATTTTTATTGAAAAATTTGGATTCACCCAAGCTCAATATGGTTTCATTGGAATTGTGGTGGCATTAGCTACTGTTCTAGGTTCATTTATTTCGAAGCAGACCTTAGAGCGATTATTACCTGAAACAATTATTCTTTTAGGAACAAAAATAGCCCTGATTGGTAGTTTAGGATTATTAGTAGTATCGTTGCTGCCAGTGTCATTTAACCTTCTTTTGCTTCTATATCTGGTTGGGATTTTTTCAGTATTAACAGGGGTTGGAATTGCCTTGCCGAACTGTTTAAGTTTAGCATTAGTAAATTTTACAGATGTTGCTGGGACAGCGGGGGCATTTTTAAGTTTAGGTTATTATGTAATTGTAAGTATTTTAACCTTTTGTATTAGTACAATTCATACTGGTTCAATCAGTATTTTACCTGTTTTCTTTCTAGGTTCATTTTTATTGATTTATTGGATGCAAAAGAGATGAAAAGAATAAAAATCATCGGGCTTTCTTTTTAAAAGAAAGTCCGATGGTTTTTTAATCAGAAATAACGGTGAAATCGCCTTTGTCATAGCGATGACGTGCGTGAGAAATTTCAAAAGGAATACCATTTTTTAAATAAACCGTTTGTTCGACTTCTAACACAGGATCATGTACGTCACAATTGAGGTAGTTTTGATCATAGATATCGGCTTTGTCGGCTTTAATGCGACGAATGGATGTCCCGATTTCTAGGTTTAAGCTTTCGTTAATATAACGATAGATGGAGGATTTTAAAATATCTTCATCTATACCTGGAATCAGTTGAACAGGCATGATTGTATATTCTAACGAAAGAGGTTCATTGTCTAATAAGCGTAAACGGACAATATCATAAATGGGTTCGTTTTTCTTGATTTTTAATTTTTTTTGCTCCACTTCATCAGGAAATAACACCCCAAACGAGATAATCTGGCTCGTTACTTCGCCCAATTCACCGAGACGTTTGGTGAGACCACGGTGGGTTTGTGCATTGTAATCAAAAATAGACAAAGGTCCAGTAACAAAGGTGCCTATGCCTTTACGACCATAGATGAGTCCTTCGAGATGCAGTAAATCTAAAGCTTTTTGAATCGTGACGCGGCTAGTGTGATAATAGTCGGCTAACTCAGTTTGTTTGGGTAATTTTTCTTGCTTTTTGTACAGCCCATTTGTTATTTTTGAACGAATATCAGCTGCAATCTCATGATATTTTGCCACAGAATCACCTCTTTTCAAGCTAGAATAAACTATTTTAGCGACTATGTAAATGTATTTATTTACATAGTCGCTTTATGGCGTTTACATATTTGGAAAGATACGTTAAATTTACTTTGTAATCGGTTACTTAGAGGTTTTTAAAGGGATTAGGAGGAAATTTTAATGGAAAAATTTGCAAGTGTTTTGGGAAATATCGCCGCAAAAATTAATAGTTTACGTTACATTATTGTTATTAAAAATGCTTTTGCAGCATTAATTCCAGTAATTATTACAGGTGCGTTTGGAACTTTGTTTTCTGCAATGATTTTTGATTCAGAAAATGGCTTAGCCAAAATTAGCACTTTGAGTTTTTTAGCAGAGTTAAAACCTATTTCATCGGCAGTGAGTTATGTGACGTTAAGTTTTTTGACCATTTATGCGGTATTTTTAATTGGTATTGAGCTAGCGAAACTAAATAAAGTGGACGGTGTATTTTCTGGGATTGTTGCAGTGATGTCTTATTTATCAGTGAATCCAACAGTTTTTACGGTAGTGAATGAAGATATTTCGGTGGTGGCTGAAAATGTTTTGGCTAAACAATATACGGATACTAAAGGACTTTTCTTGGGAATGTTTATTGCGATTGTTTCAGTCGAATTATATTGTTGGTTGGGCAGACAAGAGAAGCTGCAGTTAAAAATGCCTGATACGGTACCGACGAACGTTGCATCAAGTTTTTCTGCATTATTTCCAACTGTTCTAACGGTAGTAACGATTGCAACAGCTGGTTTTATTGTGAAAGCTGTGACTGGAATGTATGCTTATGACATAATTTACAATATCGTTCAACGACCATTAGAAGGGATTGTCCAAGGTTTACCAGGAATTTTATTATTAATGTTTATTGCTCAAATTTTTTGGGTCATTGGAATTCATGGCAATCAAATGGTCAAACCAGTTAGAGAGCCACTTTTGTTAGCTGCTATTGCGGTAAATACCGAAGCTTTTGAAGCAGGAAAAGAGATACCGAATATCATTACGATGCCTTTTTGGGACATGTATATGAGCATGGGTGGTTCAGGAGTCACGATTGGGTTGTTGGTTGCTGTTTTAATTGCTGGAAAACGTGAAGATATGAAACAAATTACTAAATTATCGTTAGCGCCAGGTATTTTCAATATCAATGAACCAGTCATTTTTGGTATGCCAATTATGTTAAACCCAATATTGGCAATTCCTTTTATTCTAACACCACTGATTACCGGAACAATTGGTTATATTGCGACTTCGATTGGTTTTGCTGCAAAAGCCGTAGTGATGGTTCCCTGGCCAACGCCACCATTAATCAATGCTTATCTAGCAACAGCTGGGGATATTGGTGCTGTGATTACGCAAGCTTTTTGTATTATTCTTTCGATTTTAATTTATTTACCATTCGTGTTCACTACCAATCGGACAAAAAATGAAACACTTTAGAGGAGGAGAACTATGTTAGAGATACAAATTCCCAAAGATTTTATATTAGGTGCCGCTTCATCAGCTTGGCAGACAGAAGGATGGCAGGGCAAAAAAGCAGGACAAGACTCCTTTTTAGATAAGTGGTATCAAGAAGAATTTTTTGTTTGGCATGAAGGGTATGGCCCAGCGGTTGCAACTAATTTTATGGAAAGGTATCAAGACGATATTCAACTGATGAAAGAAATTCATTTGACACATTATCGTACATCGATTAATTGGGCTCGTTTTTTTACAGATTATGAACAGTTAATTGTGGATGAAGAATATGCACAACATATTGATAACGTTATTGATGCCTTAATCGAAGCAAATGTTGAACCCATGCTTTGTTTGGAACATTATGAGTTGCCTGCCTATTTACTGGAAAAATACGATGGTTGGTCTTCAAAAAAAGTAGTTGAACTGTACACAGAGTATGCGCGGATTGCATTTGAACGATATGGTAATCGCGTGAAACAATGGTTTACGTTCAATGAACCAATTGTTATTCAAACACGTTGCTATCTAGATGCCATTCGTTGGCCACATGAACAAAATACTAAAAAATGGATGCTATGGAATTATCATAAAGTCTTAGCAAGTGCGAAAGCGATTAAGATTTTCCATGAAAATCAATATGAAGGACGCATTGGGTGTGTATTAAATCCAGAGATGGTTTATGCTCGCTCAACATCACCTGAAGATTGCCAGGCAAAAGAAATGTATGATTTATTTTATAATCGAGTATTTTTTGATCCTATGATTAAAGGAGAATTTCCCCAAAAATTAATTGATTTATGCAAACAACATGCGATTTATTTTGATCCAACCGAAGAGGAGTTGCAAATTATTAAAACCAATCCCGTTGATTTTTTAGGCATTAATCAATATTATCCTAAACGTGTACAAGCACCGAAATATCAATGGAATCCAAATACACCATTTCATCCAGAAGCTTATTTTGATTCTTTTGAGTTGCCAGGCAGAAAAATGAATCATTCCAGAGGGTGGGAAATCTATCCTCAAATTATGTATGATTTAGCGATGTATCTTAAAGCTAATTATGGAGATATTCCTTGGTTAATCACGGAAAATGGTATGGGCTCTGAGAATGAGGAACATTACCTAAACGCAGACGGGACAGTACAAGATGATTATCGAATTGATTTTATTAGGGATCATTTACACTATTTATTAAAAGCTGTTGCAGAGGGAGCCAACTGTGAAGGGTACATGTTATGGGCTTTTACCGATTGCGTATCCCCAATGAATGCGTTTAAAAATCGTTATGGGTTAGTTCGGATTGATCTACAACGTAATCGTCAGCGTTCATTGAAGAAATCTGCTCATTGGTACCAGTCATTAATTGATAACAGGGTATTGCATGTAGAAGAAATGTCCTACCGATAATAAAAAAGATGGTCGTAGCCTTGAAAAAGTCGATGACCATCTTTTTAAATCCTTCTAACGCCTGATTTTCTTTTTTAAAAGTTATGCGATACTATAGAAGAAAGGGAGGTTATGTAATGAAAGAAAAGAATACATTTCATGTAAATGGCTATTTGGGTTTGTTTGTTTTAATTGGTTTAATGCTGGCAGGAATTTATGTGTTTTATATGGGTGTAACCACAGACAGTGTTTTCCAGATTGTAGTTAGTATTGTTCTATGGATTATTTCTATCTTATTTATTAGTTCATTGACGATTGTTAGTCCTAACCAAGCCAAAGCGATTTTATTTTTTGGGAAATATTTAGGAACAATTAAATCAAATGGTTTGTTTATCACGACACCATTGACACAAAAAATTAATGTCTCATTAAAAGTTCGTAATTTTAATAGTTCTTTGTTAAAAGTAAATGATAATGATGGAAATCCTATAGAAATTTCAGCAGTCGTTGTATTTAAAGTAGTTGACACTGCTAAGGCCTTATTCGATGTTGATTATTATCAAAACTTTGTTGAAATTCAAAGTGAAACAGCTATTCGCCATATTGCGACCCAATATCCATATGATTCATTTAGTGATGATGATGTTACGTTACGAGGAAATACAGGGTTAGTTTCTGATGAACTAGCGAAAGAGTTGCAAGAACGTTTAGCAGTGGCTGGTGTTGAAGTAATCGAAACACGTCTGAATCACTTAGCCTATTCAACTGAAATTGCTAGCGCGATGTTACAGCGTCAACAAGCCAAGGCCATTTTAGCAGCACGACAAACAATTGTCGAAGGAGCAGTGACGATGACACAAATGGCATTGGAACAAATTGAAGAAGGCCAAGAAATTAATTTTACAGATGATCGCAAAGTACAACTAATTAATAATTTACTTGTCTCCATCATTACCGATCGTGGCACTCAACCGGTTATTAATACAGGTGATGTCAAAGAAGTTAAAACAAGATAGGAGAGTGACGTATGAAAAAACTCTATATTAAACAAAAAGTTTTTAGCATTGGTGAAAAATTTACAATCACGGATGAAAATCAACAGCCACGCTATTCTGTAGAAGGTAGTTTCTTTAAAATTCCAAAAGAATTCAAAATTTTAGATGAAAATCATCATGAGATTGGCGTGATTACGAAAAAAATCTTTTCTTTACTTCCGAAATTTTTTGTCGAAGTTGATGGTGAAGAAATGATTACCATTACAAAGGAATTCACCTTTTTTAAACCCAAATATTCGATTGATTCTCAAGGGATAAGTGTTGAAGGGAACTGGTGGGATATGGACTTTGATGTACGTGCCCACGGTAAAAAAATTGCTGATATTAATAAAAAATGGTTTACGTGGGGCGACACATATGAAGTAACGATTTTAGATGAGTCAATGGAACAAGTCATCATTTCATTAGTAATCGCTATCGATTGTGTCAAAGCAGACGAAAGTGCAGCAAGTAGTGCTAGTAGTTCGTAGAGTGTAGTTTTAGCTACACTCTTTTTTTGTTCGTGTTTTACTCTTTTGTAAGAGTTTTTATATAATTAATATTCGAATCTTGTTTACTGATAGGAATGTTTTTATTTTTTTAATCATTTTCTTTCGTTTTTTTGTAAAAAAAGTATTTACAATGAATAATTAACGTGTATAATAAACGAGTGCTTAGATATGAATGTACGTGTTTTATAGATTAAACGAAGGTTTAAATTCTAATTACATTCGTTTTTATCTATAATTACGGAAAATACAGATGACTTTATTCGGAGGGAATACACAAAATGAAAAAAACAAAATTGATGAAATTAGCTTTAGCAACAGCAGGAATCGTTGCTGTATTAAGTGGTTGCGGAACTGGAGGAACAGATAGCTCAGATTCAAGTAGCAGTTCTTCTAGCAAAGCTAGTTCATCAGAAGTGTCACCAGTAGCCTTAATTACAGATGGTAATGGGGTAGATGACCGTTCATTTAACCAATCTGCTTGGGAAGGCATGGTTGCTTGGGGTGAAGAAAATGGCGTGGAACAAGGGGCCAATGGTTACCAATATTTCCAATCATCAGGTGAATCTGATTTTATTCCAAACATTGATCAAGCGTTAACTGCTGGATATCAAACAATTTTCGGGATTGGCTTTAAATTACAAGCAGCAATTCAAGAACAAGCAACAGCTAATCCAGAAGTAAACTTTGTTATTGTGGATGAAATTGTTGAAGGATTAGATAATACCGTTTCTGCTACATTCAAATCAAATGAATCAGCGTACTTAGCTGGTTTAGCAGCAGCGTATTCAACACAAACAAATACAGTTGGTTTCTTGGGTGGTATGCAAATTTCATTGATTGAAGCCTTTGAAGCTGGTTTCAAACAAGGTGTTGAAGATGGTGCGAAAGCGTTAGATAAAGATATTAAAGTGGTTAGCCAATACGCAGGTGATTTCTCAGCACCAGATAAAGGACGTACGATTGCTTCAGCGATTTATGCCCAAGGTGCAGATATTATCTACGGTGCAGCAGGAGCAACTGGGAATGGTTTATTCCAAGAAGCGAAATCATTAAATGAAACTCGTGATGATAAAGTTTGGGTTATCGGTGTTGACCGTGACCAAGTTGAAGAAGGTGCTTACAAAAAAGATGGCAAAGAAGATAACTTTACGTTAACTTCGACATTAAAAGAAGTTGGAGCAGCAGTAAAAGATTTAGCTGAAAAATCAAACAACGGTGAATTCCCTGGTGGTGAACACATTGTTTACGGTTTAGAAGAAAATGGAGTTGGTATAACAGATGGTCAACTTTCTGATGAAGCAAAAGCAGCAGTAAAAGAAGCTCGTGAACAAATCATTGCAGGTGACATTGTTGTGAAAGATACGTTAAAATAGAATAAATGATACGACACAGGTCAAGATTTCTCATTTGCCTGTGTCGTCTTTAATGAAAAGGAGAAATTATGAGAAAAGTTTATTTGAACCATGACGGTGGCGTGGATGATTTAGTGACTTTATTTTTAATGTTACAAATGGAAGAAGTAGAACTAGTGGGTGTCGGTGTTATTCCAGCCGATTGTTATTTAGAACCAGCTGTTTCTGCGAGTCGTAAAATTATTGATAAATTTGGTAAAGGACAACAACTTTCCGTTGCATCATCAAATTCTCGTCCTAAAAATCCTTTTCCAAAGGATTGGCGCATGCATGCCTTTACAGTTGATGCATTACCTATTTTAAATGAAAGCGGCAAAGTAGAAACACCCTTAGCTGATACGTATGCGCATCAACATTTAATTGATACTTTGCATGAGCAAGAAGAGAAAATTGATTTAGTTTTTGTGGGACCTTTAACGGATTTAGCGCGGGCATTAGAGCTTGACCCAACCATTCAAGAGAAAATTGGTAAATTATATTGGATGGGCGGGACGTTTTTAGAAAAAGGAAACGTCGAAGAGCCTGAACATGATGGAACGGCTGAATGGAATGCCTTTTGGGATCCTGAAGCGGTCGCTGTGGTTTGGGAGAGTACCATTGAAATTGTTTTAGTAGCTTTAGAAAGCACGAATATGGTGCCATTAACTAATGATATTCGTGACATGTGGGCAAGAAACCGTGCGGATGAAGGTATTGATTTCCTTGGACAAGCGTATGCGATTGTTCCACCGTTAGTTCATTTCCAAACCAATTCAACGTATTTCTTATGGGATGTATTGACTGCTGCAACATTCGGCAAAGAAGAAATGGTCAAAAAAGAAACCGTTTCGTCAATTGTCATTGCGGATGGTGTCAGTCAAGGAAAAACTGAACGCCATAGTGAAGGTCGTCCAGTCGAGTTAGTTTACCATGTAGAACATGATACATTCTTTGACTATATTACAAATCTTGCGCGTCAAGAAGAATAACAGAATAAATTTAGAAAAGGACTAGCTTTCTAGTCCTTTTCTATTTAAAATAAAAGAGAAACAACTAACAAAGGAAGTAGGTAAAATCATGTTATATGGATCAATTGAAGCAGGCGGTACAAAATTTGTCTGTGCAGTCGGGAATGAAGCATTAGAAATTGTGGAACGTGTCAGTTTTCCAACAACGGTACCAGAAGAAACAATGGCGTTAGTTATCGAATTTTTCAATAAACACAAAGAAGAATTGGTAGCAATCGGAGTAGGCTCATTTGGACCAATCGATATTCATCAAGATTCTGAAACATATGGGTACATTACATCAACACCTAAATTAGCATGGCAAAATTATGATTTTGTGGGTACATTAAAAGCAGCGTTTAACTTACCTGTGGCTTGGACAACAGATGTAAATGCAGCGGCTTATGGCGAATATGTATTTGGTAATGGTAAAGGTTTATCAAGTGTCGTCTATTATACAATTGGTACGGGCGTTGGTGGAGGCGCTTTACAAGATGGTCGCTTTGTTGAAGGCTTTAGCCATCCTGAGATGGGCCATATGTTAGTAGTGCCACATCCAGATGATAAGTTTGAAGGCAGCTGCCCATTCCACGGCAACTGTTTAGAAGGAATGGCAGCAGGACCAGCCGTTGAAAAACGTAATGGTCGTAAAGGACAAGACATTCCAGAGGATGATCCATTCTGGGAAATTGAAGCGTATTATATTGCACAATGTGCTTACAATACAACTTTAATGTTATCACCGGATGTCATTATTTTTGGAGGCGGTGTCATGAAGCAACGCCACATGGTTGAAAAAGTTCACCAAGCATTTACCAAATTGTTAAACGGCTATGTGAAAACTCCTGAATTAGATAAATATATCGTCACTCCAGCACTAGAAGATAATGCAGGAACATTAGGTTGTTTGGCTTTAGCAAGAAACGCAGAATTACACGGACATTAATTTGATCTAAAGGGAGCTAGCATGAGTTTATATCTAGAAATTCCTGAACTAAACCAACAGTTTCCTTATCGTTTTTTATTAAACGATGGGATGACAATTGTTTATCCTCATTGGCACAAAGAAATTGAGTTAATCTATGCTAGCCGAGGAAAGGTAAACATCGGTATCGGTCAAACGGTAGTTGCATTAGAAGAAGGAGAGATGATTTTCTTTGCTAGTGGAGAACCCCATTATTTTCTGGCATCGCCCGATAGTGAACGCTATGTGTATCAATTTGATTTAAAATTATTTGACGAATCTAGCTTACGTAAAAATGAAGAGAGTCTGATTGCGTTATTTGAACAAGGGGAACGCCATAGCCGCTATTGGCCGTCAGAATTTAGTGAGACAATCAAAAATCTACTAGTGGAATTGTACGAATTGGAAACGACACAGCCGATGGGTGAAAACTATTTGATACTTGGATGTCTTTATCGTTTGATTGGTGAATTCTATCAATCACTTCCACGAAAGGCTGAGCAAGTAAAAGTTACGCCGACTGCTGTACATCGGAAAGAAACGCTAGAACGATTGAATCAAGTGTTTGATTATATTGAAACGCGTTATCAAGAAGCAATTACGGTAGAAGAAGTTGCCAAATTTGTGGGATTTAGTCCCTATTATTTTACGCGTTTCTTTAAGAAAAATACCGGGCAAACATTTATCCAATTTTTGACAGAATATCGGGTGAACCAAGCGAAATTTATCTTGGCAAATGAAAAATTACCAATGGCAGAAGTCGCAGCACAGGCTGGTTTTTCGAGTGTAAAAACATTTCATCACGTGTTTAAAGAAGCTGTTGGACAATCTCCGTTACAATATCAAAAGAAGATGACTGAATAAAAAAAGGATGAGCAAAGTGTAAACTTCGCTCATCCTTTTTTTATGTTGTGTACTTAGGTAAAATAATACGTACAGTCGTTCCAACATTTAACTTGGACGTATAAACAATAGCCTCTTTAACTCCATAATATAAAGAGATTCGTTGTTTAACATTTTGAATCCCATAATGTTTTCCTTGGTGAGTTAAAATAGTGGCAGTTTGCTCAGCTGTCATTCCTCGTCCATTGTCGCTAATTTCAAATTGTAAATGATTATTTAAAACTTTGCCACGAATGGTCAATTTACCACGCCGGTCATCTTCAATATGATCAATTCCATGAAAGATGGCATTTTCAACAAATGGTTGAATCAATAAAGTAATAATTTCATATTGTTTAATTTCTTCGTCTACATCGATTGCTAAATCAAAAGAATGATTGTGCATTTTTAATTGGATTTTTGCGTAGGTAATCGTCAATTCTAATTCTTTAGCAACCGATAAGCGGCTTTTACCATTATTTAAGCTTAAACGATAAAATTGAGAAAGTAGCTGTGCCATCTCACTAATTTCTTGGTTACCCGTCAATAAGGCTTTGTTATTAATTAAGGACAAAGAATTATAGAAAAAATGAGGATTAATTTGAGCTTGTAATGCACGTAGCTCGTGTTTTTGTTGTTTGATTTCAGATTTATAGACTCTATTGATAAGTTCTTGGATTTGCTGAATCATCTGGTAGAAACTTTGATAGAGTTTGCCTATTTCATCATTTGATTGATAGGTAGGTTTTAGATTCAAAGTATTCTCTGGTGAATCATTCATTTGATTCGCTAATTTTTGAATAGGTGCAACAACTGTCTTAGATAAACCAATGATGGATAAACTCAACATGATAATCGCAAATAAAAAAATCAAACATGCCACAGAAGCTAGCAGAAGTACACCATTATAAACAGAGTACATTGGTCGTGAAAAGGTAATTATCCAATCATTTTTTAATTGTTTTTGATTTTTAATTTGTGATTGGTTAAGCGTTTGCATCAAACGAGAAATAAAGCCTAATTGTTCAGGTTGTTCATTAGAGAATTGAAATAAGTTTTCTTTTTTTGCATTAGTGATTGTTAAAAGATAAGGTTCGTTGGATATATTATCTAGATTATCAAAAATAACTTCTGGTGATAGCTGGAAAACAATAATATTGGTGTCCGTGTTCTTAGCAGAAAACAGTTGACTGTATAAATAAATTTGATTCTGTTTATTATCAAAAAAATAAGAAATGTTGGTCGTATTATTTAATTTGAATTTTGAAGTAATATCACCAGGAACTATTTTTTTGACATATTTTCCATGATCGTACAAATTAATGGAAGTATATAAGGTAATATTAGCAATAGTATCTTGTTGTGAATAAATACTGCGAAATAAAGGGACAATTGTATTGGTATATAAGTCATATTGTTCAAAATTGCTTGGATTTTCAATGGATAATTCATCAATTAAAAATTGAGAACTTGTTAAAAAAGCAATGGCTTCTTCATAAGTAGTTAATCGCAAATTAATCTGTTGATACGTAGCTGTCAGATTATCTTGATTATTCGATTTTTCACGTTCAATAATAAAATGTTGAATCGTTCCTATACTGAAAAAAGTAAGCAAGAGTAATGGGAAAAGACTTGCTGCAAAAGAAATCACAATAATTTTTCTTTGAAAAGACAAGTTCTGGAAAAAAACTTTGAATTTAGTTTTCATTTTCAATTTTCCCCTTTATTTTTCGAAAGCGTTCTGGTGTTACTCCAGTATATTTTTGAAAACTTTTAATAAAATACGAATGACTGTTAAAACCTACTAATTGACTAATCTCACGAATACGATGATGAGAATGGATGAGTAACTCTTTTGCTTTTTCCATTCGTAGTTCATTTAAATATTTCGTAATTCCAATTTTTTCTTCTCGCTTGAACAAATCACTTAAATATTTAGGTGCAAGATGAACATTGTTAGCTAAAATTTCTAAATTTAAGTCTTCTTGATAATGATTCCACATATAGTTTTTTGTTTCACGAACATATTCGTTGGTCGTCTTATTCAAATCATTCAATCGTTTTTGTGCCAGTTGGAGCAATTTTGTGAATGCTTTTGGTATTTGTTCAAAGGTGGTGGCTTCTAGTATTAGTTCCAAACCAGCTCGAACTTCCATAGGGGAAATTGCTATAAGTTCGACAATATTACGATACACTGTAGCAAAGAAAAATTTTACAATACTGGGTGTTTCGCTAGCCGCTTGTTCATACTGTGAAAATAAAAGACCCATTTGATTTTGAAGAGCTTCAAAATCTTGAAGATGGATAGTGTTTTTTATTTCATTTAAAATATTTTCCTCTTTGACAATATCTTTGGTAGGTAACGCTAATCCTAATGTAGGATGACTATCTATTTGATAGAATTTCTTAGTAATTTGTTCATTATGCTGTTGATAAACTTGGTAAATATCCAAAGCTTTATGAATACGTTGGGATAATTCAAGAGTTACTTCAATTCCTAAGTCTTTTTGAAGCTGTTGTACCAACTCGCGTTTTTTTAAGACAGCCTCATGGAAAGTAGAAACGGAGAGTAAGTAAACAAAGCGTGTTAAACTTGTTCGAATCAATACAGCATCTTCTACATAGAGATAAAGAAAATTTTCCAACTTTGCTGCTTCATCATGGTTGCTGTCGATCGTTAGCAGATACGTCGTTTTTGTAAGTAGAGGAAAAGCAAGAGCCTGTTCTTCTACAGTTAATTTTTCAAAAGAAATCCCACTAAATAATTTGATTAATAAATCTTGCTGATTAATCCGTTGTTGTTGTGTGTTTTCAATTTTTGTTTTTTTGATAGACGTAACTAATTTATCTAGCTGTAAATAAAATTCTTCTGGATTAATAGGTTTTAGAAGATAATTGACGGCTTGTAAATCAAGTGCTTTTTTAGCGTAAGCAAAGTCATCGTAGCCACTAATAAATAATATGGGTAATTGTTGATGTTTTTTCCGAATTGTTTCAGCCAGTTCGATTCCTGTTGTAAAAGGCATTTGTACATCGGTAATCAATAAATCAATTTGTTGCTTAGCAAAAATATCAAGTGCTTCTTTGCCATTAATGGCTTCATAAATTATCCACTGGGTTGAATGTTTTTCTAAAAGAAAGTATAGTAGTTCACGTTGATCGAAATGATCATCCGCAATTAATACATGGTACATGTGAAAACCTCCTAAAAACTAGTTGAACAATTAAAAGTATAGTCTGAATTGCTTGTTCCTACAAATAAGAATGAAGATTCTTTTTGAAAGCGCTTCATGTTATGGAATTTGTTTTATAAAAATGGAAAATGTGCTATTTATGCGATGAAAACGATTGCGTATACTTGTATTATCAAATAACGGAGGGATACAAAAATGAAAAGTTGGAAAAAGAAAACTTTATTTTCACTTTTAGCAATTACACCGCTAGTTTTAACCGCTTGTGGTGGGGAAAAGGCAGAAGAAGCACCTACGAATCAAGATGGGGATATTATTATGACTGTAGGACAACAAACAGCTCCAAATTCAAAATTACCTCAAGGTGATAGTTACAGTGATAATGCCTATCGTCGTTTAGTTAAGGAAAAATTAGGTGTTGAATTAGAAAGTTCTTTTGAAGCGAATGGAGATGATTATAATCGTCAAGTTTCGTTGGCAATTGCTTCAGGAGATATTCCCGATATGATGGTAGTAGGACGAGATGAATTAGAAGAATTAGCCGATAACGATCTAATTGCTGATTTGACTGATATTTATGAAGAACATGCCAGTGAGTATATTAAAGAAATTTATCAATCATTTGATAATGTTCAACTCGATGCAGCGACGATTGATGATCGTTTGATGGCTTTACCTGGAACAGCAAATGATTTTGGACCAAACTTAGTATGGGTTCGCCAAGACTGGTTAGATAAATTAAACATCAAGTTGGATGAAGATGGGAACCAAGCTATTACTTTAGATGAATTAGAAGCAACAGCTAAAGCTTTTCAGGAAAAAGATGCGGGTGGCACTGGGAAAACTAAAGGAATTGCCTTTGCCAATTGGCTAACATCAGATAATCATGGTGGTTCAGGTTATACTGCTACGGCTATTTTAAATGCTTTTAATGCGTATCCTAAAACGTATTTAGAAAATGAAAAAGGCGAGTTAGTTTATGGTTCGAACACGTCTGAAATGAAAGAAGGGTTAACTCATTTAAAAAATTGGTTTGATGAAGGTGTATTAGATTCTCAATTTGGGACAAGAACATATGATGACATTAATGCAATGATGGTTAATGGTGAGTTAGGAATTATTCCTGGACCATGGCATATGCCAGACTGGGCTTTAGTTCAAGCTAGAACAACAAATTCAGAGGCAGAATTTACCCCTTTTGCAATTGAAGACAAAGATAGCAAAGTAAATGGTGTTGCTAAACCAGGTGTTGGCAATTTCGTAGTTGTACGCAAGGGATTTGAAAAACCAGAACTTGTTGTAGAAATGATTGATTTACTTTTTGATGAAGTAGCTAATTCAAAAGATATTGAAAATGAGTTTCCAGAAATTTATCAATACATGCAGCAAGCTGTGGATGGCTCTGTTCGTCCAGTCAATATTGAGATGTTTAAAAACTTAAGTGAAATCGATGATGCAGTGGTAGCCTCGGATGCTGCTTTAGGAGAAACTAATATTGAGGATATTGATAGTTTTACCGTTAGAAATAATGCCAATAAAATCAAATCCTATCTAGACAATCCGAAAGAAGCAGATCCAACTGATTGGGCAGTTTACGCTTCCCGTTTGCTAGCCGTAGATAATGTGATGAATGGTGTTCGACAAAATGGAAGTTTTAATGAAGTACATCCGATTGCTATCTTTGAAAAAATTAAAGCAAATGAACGAAATGGTGCTCAAGTAGCGAAGATAGAGGAAGAAACCTTTATCAAATTTGTTACTGGTGAAGAATCAATGGATAACTTTGATAGTTATGTAGAAAAATGGAATCAACAAGGTGGTCAGGCGATTTTAGATGAAATGAGTACAATTATCAAAGAAAATAACTAATTATGTCTGGAAGTGAGGCTGTAACATACGTCTAGTTAACAGTGAAATATCCGAACTACGTAGAACATAGCGACTCTATTTTTCGCTTCGTATTATTCGGTTACTTTATCTTGTTGTGACTTATGTCTCAGTCTCTTCTTTATCAAAACAAGTAGAGGAGAAAACTATGAAGAGAAAAAAAGAAAATAAAACTTGGTTTGCGAAAGACCAATGGCTATTTTTAGCAATGATTACTCCTGGATTGATTTTTTTAGCTGTTTTTTCATATGCACCAATGTTTGGGTTGGTTATGGCCTTTCAAGATTTTGTGCCTGCACGAGGTTTTTTAAATTCTGAATTTGTGTGGTTTGATAATTTTAAATACATACTCAATCTTCCTGATATTTGGCAAGTTACCTATAATACAGTTTTTATTGCAGTAGGAAAAATTATTTTTAATACGATTATTCCAATCGTATTTGCTATTTTATTAAATGAAATTCGTGTGAAGTGGATGAAAAAATCTATGCAAACGATTGTCTATCTCCCACATTTTCTATCTTGGGTTATTTTGGCATCTGTCGTAGTGAATTTATTTAATTTGGATGGCACTGTCAATCAAATTTTAACCAATTTAGGGTTGGATTCTATAAATTTTTTAGGAAGCAACAAAGTGTTTCCGCATTTGTTAATTTGGACGGATGTTTGGAAAGGATTTGGCTATAATTCAATTATCTTCTTAGCAGCGATTACGTCGATTGATCCAGGTTTATATGAAGCAGCTACAATGGATGGGGCAAATTGGGGTCAAAAAGTGCGTCACGTCACATTACCAGGAATGATGCCCTTTATCATTTTAATGACAATTTTAGCTTTGCCAAATATTTTAAGTGCAGGATTTGATCAAGTATACAATCTATACTCCCCTCCAGTTTATGCAAGTGGTGATGTTTTAGATACGTATATCTATCGAATCGGTCTAATTGGTAGAGACTATAGTTTAGGAGCCGCAGTCGGATTAATTCGTTCAATTATTGGGTTAGTATTAATTTTAACTTCTAATAAGATTGCAGAAAAAGCGACTAATCGTGTGATGTTCTAATTAAAGGAGGGTGTTTTATGAAGGAAAAATTTGGTGTACGCCAATTGATTATTTACACTATTGTCATTTTATTAACATTATCTTGCTTGATTCCGTTATTAAATGTTTTAGCGTTGTCGTTGAGTAGCTCACAAGCAGTAGCAGGAAATCGTGTCGGATTATGGCCGGTAGAATTGACATGGGCAGCCTATGAAAGAATTGTGAATGATACCCAATTTTGGCGTTCTTTTGGGATTTCTGTGTTTCGTGTACTGGTTACGTTGGTACTGAATATCATTTTAATTGTTACATTGGCTTATCCATTATCTAAATCAGCAAAAGTATTTTATTCTAGAAAATTTTTTATGAGTCTGATTATTTTTGCGATGTTATTTAATGGTGGAATGATTCCGACCTATTTAATTGTACGTAATCTAGGCTTAATTAACAGTGTTTGGTCTTTGATTTTACCAGGTGCAGTTCCAATAGGGAGTATGATTTTAGTCATGAATTTTTTCCGTGGTGTGCCTAAATCATTGGAAGAATCAGCTTTGTTAGATGGCGCCAATGCTTGGGATGTTTTATTAAAGATTTATATTCCCATTTCCTTGCCTTCATTAGCGACAGTTTCCTTGTTTAGTATTGTAGGTAGTTGGAATGATTTCTTTGGTGGATTAATTTATATGACAAAGATTGAAAACTATCCTCTTATGACCTATATTCAATCGTTATCAGTCAACATTGCAGAAACACTTCAAAATGCAGCTGGATTATCTACAGAACAACTACAAAGCTTGTTAGCTGTTTCTGATCGTAACTTAAATGCAGCTAAAATAGTGGTAGCAATTGTGCCCTTGTTAGTTATTTATCCGTTTTTACAAAAATATTTTGTGCAAGGAATTGTTGTTGGAGCAGTGAAGGAGTAGAGAGATGATAGAAAATATATTTCGAATAGATGGGTTATTTTATCGAGTGATGATGAAAATTTGGCATTTATTACTACTAAACTTTTTGATTCTGATTTTTAGTTTGCCACTCGTTACCATTGGTGCTGCGCAAACAGCAGGTTTTACAGTAACTACACGAATGATTACCAAAAATGAAACACATCTTACAACTACGTTTATCTCGTCTTTTAAAAAGAATTTTAAACAAAGTACGATAGTGTGGGGAATATTATTAATCATTAGTAGCATTTTAATTATCAATTGGAATTACGTCATTCATTTTCAGCAATTGCATAGTTGGCTTATAGTCGGTCTAGGCTTGGTAACCTTGTTAGTAATGAATATTTCTCAATATGCTTTTTTTTATCTTTCTCGTTTCGATGATTCATTGAAGCAAATGCTACGTAATTTGTTGAAATTACTGTTGCGTTATCCAATTAGTAGTTTATTTTTAATAGGCGTTTGGCTGGCACCAATTTTTGTGATGGTGTTGTCTCCGTATGCGTTTGTTTTTGGAATGTATATGAGTTGCTTTCTTGGTATTAGTTTTATTCATCTTTTAAGAACCTATTTATTATTGGCTATTTTTGATAAAGTTGTAAAACAAACAAATTAGATTATTTATTACGAGAAGGAGTTTTTTCAATGACTATAGTAGATACCCCGGATTATTTGAAGCATTTAGTTATTTATGAAATTGCTACTAAAAATTTTACGTCGCCTAATGGACCACAATCAGGAACATTTGCTTCTTTAACAAAGAAAATATCATATTTAAAAGAGTTAGGTATTAATGCTATTTGGTTGTCTGGACATCAGTGGTGTGATGAGAAACACTTTTTTAATATATGGACGGAATATGCTTGTATTCGACCTGATCGATTAGATGAAAGTTTAGGAAGTGAAGTTGAATTCAGAACATTCATTGAAACAGCGCACGAAGCAGGAATCAAAGTTTTTCTAGACGTTATCACACATGGTGTAATGAAAACAAGTCCACTTGTAATGGAACACCCAAATTGGTTTAATGCTGAATCTTGGGGAATGTTTGATTATGACTGGTATGGAGATCATCCTGATTTAGATGAATGGTGGATTGAAACCTGGTTTCGCTATGTGAGAGATTTTGATGTAGATGGTTTTCGTTTAGATGTTGCCCATTACCGCAATGATTTATGGGCAAAAATTCGTCATAAGTCTAAAGCGATTGGTAAGGACATTGCGATTATTGCAGAAAATGGTCCTGCAATTCGAGGAGTTGTAGACATGTTGCAACACGGTGAAGCTATTTCTCATAATTATGGGTTAAATAAGTCCTCTAGAATTCTTCATGATCCAATTGGTTATTTTAAGGATAGACAACAACGTTTAGGAGAGAATTATACGCTAAAAATTTTTTATAAAGATGGAACGGTTCAAGATAGTCAAGAGAATCATTGGTATGAAAAAGAACGTGTTCCCGAAATATTTTGGGAAGGATATGAAAGGCAGACGTGTGTTATCGGAGACGTTATGTATGAAAATCAAATTGGCAAACTAACAATAAAAAACTATTTTGAAGAAAAGAAAATTGAAAATATTCAACTAAAGGATACTATTGGTCAATTGTGGAACAGCAATATAGAATTAGAGGGAATTATTGAAGTGGATTTCCGAATCACAGTAAAAAAAGATAAAAATGAATTACAGCTAGAGTTTCCAATAAGAATTCAAGACGGACAACTTTTATCGACACAAATCAGTTGTCATGACGGTGGCTGGATTGGTTTTCCTAGTAATGAAAATCCTTATTGTGCCCAAGGTAGTCGCTATTTGATGGGATATGTGGGATTACTTTCACCTGGAGTGCCCGTTTTCATGGCGGGAGAAGAATTCAATGCAGACTATCGACCATTGCCAAATTTGTCGCCCAATTTATTTGGTGATGGTGTAACTACAGGTGCTCGCTGGTTATATGGAAATTGGTTGGATTGGGAACAACTAAATGATTCCTTAAAAAATGCGATGTTTCAGGATGTAAAACGACTCATTGCTATTCGACATAAATATTCTCATTTAATACATGGTTATAGGATGAAAGAAGCGATAATGCCGTATGCAACGATTGATTATTCTAGCGAAGAGATTTTACCAACGCCCTATTATTATCAAGACGAGCAACGGATAATTGTAGTAGCGGCTAATCCAAATATCGACCGAGCAGTTACTATTACCTTTGATTTTAGTCAAGTTCTTTCTACGAATAAGAATCAAGTAACCGTTCTTTTTGGAAATAAAACAATAAATCAACAACAGGAATTTAGTATCCATGAGCTAAACAAGACACAATGGATGATTGAAAAAGATCAGACTGCACAAGGCGGTGTATTAATTTTGGAAATACAAAAAGGATGAGCAAAGTGTACACTTCGCTCATCCTTTTTTATGTTGTTTGACTGGGTAAGACTTTAACCGGTAATTTATAGGCAGATTCGAGTTGTTTATCTGGATAGGTGATGCGTTGAATCAATAATTCCACAAGTAATTCAGCTAATTCATCAATGGGTTGTCCAATAGTCGTTAATTGGGGAAAGTAATTCTGTATAAAGCGGGTACCATCATAACCAATTAATTTTAATTCTTTTGGAATATCTCGTTGCATTTCTTGACACAGATTATAAACAAGAATTGCCGTTAAATCATCTGTACAAAATAAGCTATCAACATCTTCTTCTTCCAAGATTCGTTTAAGGCGCATCGTTTTTAAGGCGAGAGAGTGTTCAAATGATTCAAAACGATAGACATGCTCGGTTAAATTTTTTGTTTTGAGAAAATCACGATAGCCATGGAGTCGATTATTTGTGGGGGAATCAGACGCGTTGCTACCAGTAATAATCCCAATTTTTTTAGCTCCTTGTGAAAATAGGTATTCTGTTGCCAAATAACCGCCTTGATAATTATCGCCACCCACAATGGGAATGCTGTCTGCTAAGGCTCGGTCAAAAGAAACAATCGGCAAATCGACTTGTTCATATTCTTTGATACCTAGATTATGAGCCCCAGCGATAATTCCATCGACTTTATTCGCTGCAAGCATATTTAAATAGGCTTGTTCTTTTTCTTTATTATTGGCACTGTCACATAAAATGGATTTGTAGCCGCGCTCAAAAAATTTAGTTTCAAGCTTTTCAACTAATTCACCAAAAAGGGGTTTGCAACGGTTGGAAAGATTAATCCAATTAGTTGGGTATTTTTCCCTTGAAGTGAACGTGCTAATGAATTTGGTTGATAATTTAACTCTTTCATTGCCGCATGGACTTTATCAATAGTTTTTTGGCTTAATGAACCGTAGTTATTAATCACACGTGAAACAGTTGTTGGTGAAACACCTGCTTTTTTTGCAACATCTGTGAGTTTAATTGCCATCGTTTGGACTCCTTAATTTTGTGATGATGACCGTAACTCCCAGTAATTACCAGTATATTCACCTTGAGTGCCTTCGATAAAGAGCTGTGTTTCGCCTGTTTGTGGGAAAACACGTGAGGTTAAGGCATATTCACCATCATTAACGAAAATTTCGCAAATAGATTGATCGGCAAATACTTGTAATTTCAATGCACGGCTTTGAGTAAGTTCAACTGTGCGTGTTGTACCAAATTTTTCGTTTAAAGGTAAGCTCATTTGGGAACGGTCTAAGGTTATCTTACCATTTTTTGTGTCAAAATGAAGCGCTAACTGGTAGTTATTTTGTTCATCTGCAAAGAAAGAAAGAACCCCTTCACTATTTGCTGGTAAAGTTATTTCTAATTCATAGCAATTAGTTGTATTTTCAACAAGTGCTTGTTGGAGACCGATTGTGCCTTTTAAGGCTGTTTGCTTTTGGCGTAACTCTTTGTGTTCTGCTACAGGTAATTGATACAAATGATTGTCTTTAATTGTTAATTCACGTACGAGACTTAAGCAATGTGCCCAGCCTTCTTCATCTGTTGGATACTCTAATTCGGGTAAACCGGCCCAACCAACACTTAATACACGTCCATCAGGAGCGTTAAACGCTTGAGTAGCATAGATATCAAATCCATAATCTAAGTTTTGTAACGGTTGTGGATTGATGAGTTTTACATCGTCACTATCAAAAGCATCGCCAATGACTACCATATTTGGATAAATATTATCATAAGGTGTCACAGATTGCGCCATTCCTTGAGGACAAAACAGTAACACAGGTCGTTCGTCAATAAAAACTAAGTTGGGACATTCAACCATAAAACCCATTGATTCTTTGGTAAAGTCTAGTTCTCCTAATAAGCACCAATCTGTTAAATCAGCACTTTGGTAGACCAATACTTTCCCTTCTTCTTGATCATTTTGTGCACCAATCACTAATAAATAGCCTTTTTCATAGGGAATGACTTGTGGGTCACGAAAATGAGTCGTGTAGCCTTTAGGCGGAGCTGGAATGAAAGGTTGTTCAATCTTTGTCACTTGATTATTTTTGTCCATCCAAGCACCCATTTGATAAGAAGCGCGTTCCCAATTTTCTCCACGAACATTTCCAGTGTAGGCTAGTAGTAATTGATCGCCAACAGGTAAAGCTGTTCCTGAATAAACGCCATGACTGTCATACGGATTATCTGGAAGTAAACCATATCCTTCATCTTTCCAATCTACTAAATTAGTGGAAGAAAGGTGATACCAAGACTTTAACCCATGAACTGGACCGAATGGATATAGCTGGTAAAACAAATGCCAACGACCATTAAAATAAGAAAAACCATTTGGATCATTTAATAATCCAGAGTTTGGTTGGATGTGATAGTTCATATGCCAGAGAGAATTTTTTTTAGCTGTAATTAATTTTTGTGAATAATCTTTATCCCATTGTCCATATGGGCGATACCTCATTTCAGTTGTCCATTCATTCATTATCAATAAGCTCCTTTTAATTATTCTTGCTTTAAAGATAGCTTTTTTTGTTCATTTTGTCAAACGGATGACAATTCAATTAACATTTATAAATCAATAAAGATTGCGTTTTCTAAAAAAAATATAAAATTTATTTTGATAAACGTTTGACAATTCTGGTTAATGCGTTATAATAAAAATCAGAAAAAGCGATTACATTCGAGGAGGAAATAAAATGGATCACAAAAAAGTTGCGTTAGAAGTGATTGAAGCAGTCGGAGAAGATAATCTGGTTGCAGCGGCCCATTGTGCAACGCGCCTGCGTTTAGTTTTGAGAGATTCAAGTAAAATCGATCAAAATGCACTGGATAACAACGATGATGTGAAAGGAACGTTTGAAACAAATGGACAGTATCAAATCATTATTGGACCTGGTGATGTAAATAAAGTGTATGCAGAAATCGTCCAAGCTACTGGTGTCAAAGAAGCATCAACGGATGATTTGAAAGAAATCGCTAGCAGTGGGAAAAAACCGAATCCGATCATGGCGATGGCTAAAGTATTATCAGATATTTTTGTCCCATTAATTCCAGCCTTAGTTGCTGGTGGTTTGTTAATGGCGATTAACAATGTATTAACGTCACAAGGTTTATTTGGACCCCAATCAGTTGTAGAAATGTTTCCGGCATTTAACGATTTTGCAAGTATTATTAATTTATTAGCGTCGGCACCATTTGCTTTCTTACCAATATTAGTAGGATTTTCAGCAACACAACGTTTTGGTGGTAATGGATATTTAGGAGCAGCCATGGCTATGGCTATGGTTATGCCAGATTTGGTAAACGGTTATGGCGTAGCAAATGCAATTGCTGAAGGAACCATGCCTTATTGGAATATCTTCGGTTTACAAGTTGCACAAGCTGGTTATCAAGGTTCTGTTTTACCAGTTCTAGCAGTTTCTTACATTTTGGCTAATTTGGAAAACTTCTTCCATAAAAGAATTCCTAAAGTATTTGACTTTACCTTTACGCCAATGCTAGCAGTAATTATTACTGGATTTTTAACTTTTACCATTGTTGGACCTGTAATGCGGACCGTTTCTGATGGTTTAACAGATGCATTGGTTTGGTTATATAGTACAACTGGTGCAGTTGGTTTAGGATTGTTTGGTACCTTCTATTCTTCAATTGTTATTACTGGTTTACACCAAAGTTTCCCAGCGATTGAGACAACATTGTTAGCAGACGTTGCTAAAACAGGTGGATCGTTTATCTTCCCAATTGCAGCAATGGCAAATATCGCACAAGGTGCCGCAACATTTGCGATATTCTTTATTACAAAGAATGAAAAACAAAAAGTTTAGCATCTTCTGCGGGAATCTCAGCAATGTTAGGAATTACTGAACCGGCAATTTTTGGGGTTAACTTGAAGTTAAAATATCCATTTGTTTGTGCGATGATTGCTTCAGGAATTGCAAGTGTGTTCATTGGTTTGTTCCATGTATTATCGGTATCAATGGGACCTGCTGGTATTATTGGATTCATCTCAATCGCAGCTAAATCTGTACCAAGTTTCTTGATTTGTGCCGTGATTAGTTTTGTTTTAGCATTTGTCTTAACATTTGTTTACGGTAAAAAGAAAATGTCTGAATCAGAAGTAGCAGTAGTAACTGAAGGAACAACAGTAGTGACACCAGAAGCTCCAGTAACATCAGAAATGACTGTCAAAGCAGAAAAAGTAAGCTCTCCAGTGAAAGGTCAAGTAGTCGCATTATCGACAGTTAATGATCCTGTTTTTTCAAGCGAAATGATGGGCAAAGGAATTGCAGTAAAACCTGTGAGTGGCGAAGTTTTCGCACCAGTTGATGGTATCTTGACAGTAGTTTATGAGACAAAACATGCATATGGTATTGAATCAGATAATGGCGCTGAAATTTTAATTCACATTGGAATTGACACTGTCAATTTAGCAGGTGAGCATTTCACAACAGCCAAACAAAGTGGCGATAAAGTCAAAAAAGGTGATTTGCTAGGTACGTTTGATCGTGAAGCTATTCAAAAAGCGGGTTATGATGATACAGTAATGGTCATTGTGACTAATACAGCAAATTATTCTGACATCGCTCCTTTAGCAAAAACAGGCGTAGATGCAGGCGAAGAAATTTTGGAAGTTAAATAATAGAAAGCGACTTGAAAGAATGTATTCTTTCAAGTCGCTTTTTCTAACAGTCAGACTGAAATTCATAACGTTTAGAATGGAATAAGAAAAACTAGTTCATCAGACTTATTGATAAACTAGTTTACTATTATTATATTTTTTTCCAATGAAACACATGTGTATGAAAATCTTCTTTGACACGAGGAATCAACACACCAGCTTGATTTAATTCTGCTCCGCTGTATTGCTGGTTCGTGTGAATATCTTCGTAAATTGCCTCTGCCTCAAGATAGTGCATTTTTAAATAGTTAGTTGGTAACGCCGGTCTAGATAGACCATTAAAATAAATAGCAATGGCTTCTTCGTCATTCATAAACAACCAACCACTAGCAAAATAGGTATCTGGTGCTTGCAAGCGATAAAACTTACCAAATTGGAATAAGTGTCGATGGGCTTGATAAAAAGCAATCTGTTGTTGGACTTCTTGAATATCTTCTTTGGACAATGACTGTAAATCCAACTCATACCCTAAATTGCCACTCATTGCTAACCAGCCACGTGTTTCCAGTGGTGTGTTTCTTCCGACTTGATGATTGGGAGTAGTTGACACATGCGCACCCATCATAATTGGTGGATATAAGTAGCTATAACCATATTGAATGACGCTGCGACAAAGCGCGTCAGAATTATCACTGGTCCAAGTTTGAGGCATATAATACATCATACCAGGATCAAAACGTCCACCACCACTTGAACAATTTTCAAATAAACAATCGGGAAACTTTTTGATTAAGACGTCTAATATGCGATACAACCCAAGTACATAGCGATGCCCAATTTCTTTTTGTTGATTAGTTGCAAAAAATGAACTACCTACTTCAGTTAAATGTCGATTCATATCCCACTTAATATAATCAATGTCACCCGTTTGTAAATAATTAGTTAAGATTAGAATTAAATAATCTTGTACATCCGTACGACTAAGGTCAAGCACTAATTGTTGTCGTCCTTCTGTTAATGGATAGTTAGGAACTTGAAGAGCCCATTCAGGATGTTCTTGGAACAATTGACTTTGTTTGGAAAGCATTTCAGGCTCGAACCATAGACCAAACTGCATGTCTAAGCGATGAACTTCTTTTGCTAATCCATGAATACCATTAGGTAACTTATTTTGATTGACAAACCAATCCCCCAAAGAAGAATCGTCAGAATGGCGTTCACCAAACCAACCATCATCTAAAACAAATAATTCAATGCCAACTTCGGCTGCTTTGTGTGCTTGATTAATTAATTCTTGTTCAGATAACTCGAAATAATTTGCTTCCCATGTGTTTAAGAGAATCGGACGTTCTTTCTGCGCCCAATTAGTAGGAACTAAATGCTCTTGATATAACTGATGAAAAGTTTGGGACATGCCATTTAAGCCTTGATTTGAATAATTTAAGACAACTTCTGGTGTGTAAAAAGTATCGTTTGATTTTAATTGCCACTCAAAATGGTCAGGATGAATGCCTAACTGGACACGAGTCGTACCATATTGTTCTAGCTCTACCTGAGCAATGAAATTACCACTATAAACGAAATGAAAAGCAAAAACTTCTCCTTGAAATTCAGACGTATAAGGAGCAGTTAACGCCACAAACGGTTGATGTTGAGGACTACTTGTCCCACGAGTGCTTTCGATTCGATGAATGCCTGAACGTATCGGTTGGCGTGTAATATTTGCTTCATTCGTATGGGATCCATCCAAAGTAATTAAATCAAACTGACTTTCAGCTAAATCAATAGACATTGATCCCGCATTTTCCAAAGCGACAGTCGTCTCACTTAAATTAATGTAGACAGCTCGACGCGTGATGATGGGATAATTTTCAAATAAAGTATAAATTAAACGCATTTCTAGTTGTTGTACAGCATCTTTTAAAATAATTTCTAGTGTCGTTACATCAGCAGTGGCATGTAAGCTTGGTAAACCTGGAATTGCTGATTTACTTTCTGAAATCGAATAAGAGTCATAGCGGAAATCAGTAACATCATGCCCGTCTTGTGAACGGATTTGATAATTTGCAATGCGGTGATCGCCGTTTCCTTGCGTACTTGTTTCTAAGGGCAAAGTATTTAGTGAAAAGGTACGTTCTTCTGGAAACGGATTTGTCGCAAAGCCACGATCAATAAATTGCAATTGATTACTACCAGCATAAGAGGGCAAAGCTTTCCCCCAATAACGATGTGTAAGATAGCATTCTTTTTCAATTCCAATGACATAGCTCATTTGTTGATTGCTTAGATGAAAGTAATGTGTTTTTTCATCAAATTTTATTGGCATAATGGTTCTCCTTTTTAGTTGAAATTCGTTATACTAAGCATAGAGGAGGGGAAAATATGACACAAGACGAAATTATTGAGGAAGATAGGACAAAATTGCGTCCCTTTTTCTCCCATCGATTTCTTTTCCCAACAACAGAACAGTTACCTTATTTAAAAGGTTTTGGATTAGACTATTCGCCTAAAGAGTATTATTGGGATGCCAAAGAACGACAAGACTCTTTCGTCGTTTTTCAATATACATTAAGCGGTACAGGGTATTTAGCAACAAAAAATAAAATTTATGAATTAAATGAACAGACTTTCTTTTTAGCAGAACTGCCGAATCAGTTTACTTATTATCGTGGTGAAGAGGAATGGAGTTTTGTTTATATTGAATTTTCTAAAGAATTTTTGCAGTGGTTATCATTGCCAATACAAATTGGCACCTGCTCAAAAGAACGTGTCGAACAAATGTTGGTACAACTTAATAAATTGGTAATTGAAGAACCATCGTTATATGTAAATTCGCGATGTGCGTATGATTTATTTTTAACTATTAAAGAAGTTTTACTAACAAAAACTGCTATCACAGAGCAAATCAAAGACTATTTAGAGACACATTACAAAGATAGCCTTTCTTTGGATGATTTAGAAGAAACTTTTCAAATTTCCAAATACAAAATTATTCGGGATTTTGAGAAGGAGTATCAGCAAACGCCGATTAATTATTTGAATAACTACCGAATGATACAGTCTTTACGTTATTTGCAAGAAGAGATGACAGTCAAAGAAATTGCTGAAGCAGTGGGTTTTTCTGATTATAATTATTTTTCTCGGGTATTTAAAAAGATTATGGGATTTACTCCCAGTAGGTATCGCAAAGAAATACTAGGGAAATTATAATGTGTGAGCTAGTCTATATGAGCGGTAAAGTTGACTACTAATTTAAAGTAAGCTATTTTGAATAAAAATAGTTGGAGGTGTATCTATGAAAATTGAATTTTTTCATGATGTTATTTGTAGTTTTTGTTTTCCTATGTCTGATAGGATGCGTAGTATTAAAAAAGAGTTGCCAGAACTAACAATTATCCATAAATCATATGCTTTGGGATGGGAACCAGAAGATTTTATCGCTATGTTTGGATCAAGAGAGGCGGTCAAATCAGAAGTATTGACTCACTGGAGTCATGCTAACGAAAATGATGAACGTCATCGTTTTAACATTGAAGGAATGAAGCAAACCTCATTTGATTTTCCTACATCTAAAAATGGGTTACTAGCTGCTAAGGCTGCTGGTATGATTGGAAATCAAGAGGATTACTGGGAAGTTTTTGACAAATTACAAGAGGGATTATTTATTAGAAGCTTAGATATTGAAGAATGTGCGGTCATTGAAACACTAATCAAAGAAACTTCTATTGATTTTGAAAAATGGTTTGTACAATTTAATAATCCAGAAACAGAAGAAGCTGTTCGTCAAGATTTAGCTTTAGCAGCTGCTTATGGACTACAAGGAGTACCTGCGTTAGTGGTGAATGGAAAATATTTAATTAGCGGCGCCCAACCAAAAGAGGTAATTATCCAAACATTAGTATCGTTAATGGAAAAAGAGAGCGCACCATTAGAGGAAATAAATACAAATGCTGAGGCGTGTCACTTTGACAATGATAAATGGACATGTGATTAAGTAAAAATAACTTCTGAAACAGTAATTTGTTTCAGAAGTTATTTTTTAGCGCAAAATTCGGGAATTTTTTGGATGAAATCTGGGAAGAATATGGAATCGTTCTCAGTTATAATAAATTTATCAAATTAAAAACGTTTTCAGGAGGAAAGTAATGACAGTAAAAGTTGGAATTATCGGATGTGGCGGAATCGCTAAAGGAAAACATTTGCCTGCATTAGCAAATGTAGCAGAAGTAGAAATGGTGGCATTTTGCGATATTATTGTTGCACGTGCCAAAGAAGCCAAAGAAAAATATGGTACCGCAGATGCAAAGGTTTATGCAGACTATAAAGAATTACTAGCTGATAACGAGTTGGATGTCGTTCATGTGCTAACACCAAACTCATCACATGCCGAATTATCAATTGCAGCGATGGAAGCTGGTAGTCATGTAATGTGCGAAAAACCAATGGCAAAAACATCAGAAGAAGCTCGCGAAATGATTGCAGCTTCAAAACGTACTGGTAAAAAATTAACAATCGGTTATCAAAATCGTTTCCGTACAGATTCTCAACATCTACACACAGTATGTGAAGAAGGTGAATTAGGAGAAATTTATTCAGCAAAAGCGCATGCGATTCGTCGTCGTGCCGTACCAACTTGGGGTGTATTTTTAGATGAAGAAGCACAAGGTGGCGGACCGTTAATTGATATCGGTACACATGCGTTAGACTTAACGTTATGGATGATGGACAATTACAAACCAAAATATGTGGTAGGGAATACTTATCATAAATTAGCAGAAACAAAAAATGCTGCTAATGCTTGGGGCCCATGGGATCCTGAAAAATTCACTGTAGAAGATTCCGCCTTTGGTTTTGTTGTGATGGAAAATGGTGCTACCATTTATCTAGAAGCCAGCTGGGCATTAAATAGCTTAGATGTTAAAGAAGCAAAAACGACGCTATTTGGAACAAAAGGTGGTGCGGATATGAATGATGGGTTAACAATCAACGGTGAAGCACACGGCTTGTTATTTGATAAAAAAGTGGAACTAGAAACAGGAGGCGTTGATTTTTACGATGGTGCTGGGGAAGACCCTGCAACATTGGAAGCTCAATCATGGATTGATGCTGTTATCAATGATACAGAACCTGTCGTAAAACCAGAGGAAGCTTTGGTCGTAACCGAAATTTTAGAAGCGATTTACAAGTCAGCAGAAACAGGACAACCTGTCTTTTTATAAGCAGAAATGAGCAGAGACTAGGAGGGAAATGATGAAACCAAAAGTTGCTTTACAGCTTTGGAGTATCCAAGAAGACTGCGCAAATGATTTTGTAGGTTCTTTAGAACAAGTCAAAGCGTTTGGTTATGATGGCGTCGAATTTGCTGGTTATTATGACAAAACGGCTACAGAAATTAATGCATTGGTAGCTGAATTGGGATTAGAAATTGCAGGATCTCATGTTCCTTATGAACAATTACGAGATAATTTGGAAGTAACCTTAGACTTTGAACAAGCCATTGGCAATCGTCGCGTAATTGTGCCTTATGCAAGTTTTTCAACTTTAGCAGAATGGAAAGAATTCATTGTGACGATGCAGACTATTTCTCAAGCAGTCACTGCTCGTGGCATGAATGTGTATTATCACAATCATGCTCATGAATTTTTAGAAATTGCAGGGACAGATGTTGTCGATTTGTTAGCTCGTAAAATTGAAAACTTGCAATTAGAAGTAGATTTATATTGGTTAGCACATGCTGACGTCGATGTTGCTGCATGGATTAAAGCCCATAAAACAGCCATTGGTTTATTTCATATGAAAGATAAACAGGCAGTTCTCGAAGAAAGTACCGAATTGGGTGCGGGTGTACTCCCATTAAAAGAGTATGTCGCCTATGCTAAAGAATTGACATTGCCATGGTTAGTGGTCGAGCAAGAAGCTTTCCAAAATTATTCGCCACTAGAAGCTGCACAACTAAATGTGAAAACACTAAAACAACTTATTGAGGAGGTCTATTGATGACCCAAGTAACTGTGTGGAATGAATTTCGCCACGAAAAAACAGATGCAGAAGTCCGTGAAATGTACCCAGAAGGTATTCATGGACAACTAGCAGCGTTTATTAAAGAAGAATTTACTGTTCAGACAGCTACCTTAGATGAACCTGAACATGGGTTAACAGAAGCTGTATTGTCAGAAACAGATGTCCTTGTTTGGTGGGGACACATGGCACATGATGAAGTGTCTGATGAAATCGTCAATCGTGTTCATCAACGTGTTTTAGAAGGAATGGGACTAATCGTGTTACATTCTGGTCACTTTTCTAAAATTTTCAAAAAATTAATGGGGACTTCCTGTGATTTGAAATGGCGTGAAGATGGGCAACATTGCCGTATTTGGAATGTTAATCCGAGTCATCCAATTGTTGAAGGTGTCGGAGAATTTATTGAATTAGAGCAAGAAGAAATGTATGGCGAACACTTTGATATTCCTGCACCGGATGAGTTAGTTTTTGTAAGCTGGTTCCCAGGTGGAGAGGTTTTCCGTAGTGGTTGTACGTATCGCCGAGGAAATGGTAAAATCTTCTATTTCCAACCAGGTCACGAAACGTATCCAAGTTATTACAATGAAAAAGTTCAACGCGTGATTAAAAACGGTATTCGTTGGTGCGCACCAACAGAAAATAATTATCCAACTTATGGTCATTATCAAGCAAGAGAAGGAGCGAAATAAAGATGAAATTAGGTGTATTTACCCCATTATTTAACAATTTAACTTTTGATGAAATGATAGAAAAAGTAGCAGAAAAAGGCTTGCAAACAGTGGAAATCGGTACAGGCGGTTCTCCAGGTAGCGCGCATTTAGATATTGATAAATTATTAGCAAGTAGCGATGAACGAAAAGAATATTTGCATAAATTATCGGATAAAGGCTTAGAGATTTCAGCGTTGAGTGCGCATCATAATCCTATTTCGCCCATTAAAGAAGTAGCGCAAGAAGCCGATGAATTGTTACGTAAAACTATTAAACTAGCGAATTTAATGAACGTTCCAGTGGTGAACGGTTTCTCTGGTGTAGCTGGTGGAAATGCTACAGACACTCAAGTGAACTGGCCGGTCTTACCTTGGCCAACAGAATACAGTGATAGTTATGAATACCAATGGGAACAAAAATTAATTCCTTACTGGAAAGACATCAACACTGTAGCTGAAGCAGCAGGTGTGAAGATTGGGATTGAATTACATGGTGGTTTCTTAGCACATACACCATATACCATGTTGCGTTTACGTGATGCGACTGGTAAAGCAATTGGTTGTAACTTAGACCCAAGTCATTTATGGTGGCAAGGAATTGATCCTGTTGCCGCAGTGAAGATTTTAGGGAATGAACATGCGATTCATCATTTCCATGCGAAAGATACGTATTTAGATCAAGACAATATCAATATGCATGGACTAACAGATATGCAACCTTATGGAAATGTAAAAACGCGTGCATGGACTTTCCGTTCCGTTGGTTGTGGACATGACTTAAAAGTCTGGTCAGACATTATTTCTGCTTTACGAATTCAAGGCTATGACTATGTTTTAAGTATCGAACATGAAGATCCAATCATGTCAATTGATGAAGGCTTAAACCGCGCAATTACGAATTTACGAACAATTATGATTAATGACCAACCAACAGATATGTGGTGGGCGTAAAAGGAGTAAAGACAATGTCAGCAATTAATTTTGTCATTATTGGTTATGGTGGGATGGGTTCTTACCATGCCCATACATTAATGCCAACTGAAAAAGAAAAAATCAATTTATTAGGTGTATACGATGTGTTAGAAGAACGTCGTCAAGCCGCAGCTGAAAAAGGCTTAACTGCTTACGCTAGCTTTGAAGACGTGCTAACAGACGAAAACGTAGAAGCAATTCTAATCGCAACACCTAATGACAGCCACAAAGAATTGGCGATTCGTGGTCTACAAGCAGGGAAAAAAGTTATCTGTGAAAAACCAGTTGCAATGAATGTGGCAGAACTAGATGAAATTTTAGCAGTTGCCAAAGAAACTGGTCAAACCTTTATGGTCCATCAGAATCGTCGTTGGGACCCTGACTTTTTAGTGGTTCGTGACCTTTATCAAAACCAACAAATTGGAGAAGTGTTTCAATTAGAATCACGTGTGCAAGGAGCAAATGGGATTCCAGGTGACTGGCGTCATTTACCTGAGCATGGAGGCGGAATGTTATTGGACTGGGGCGTTCATTTATTGGACCAAATTTTATGGTTAGTAGACAGTCCTGTTAAAAAATTCGTCGTTGATTTTAGCTATGTTTTAGGCGATCAAGTGGACGATGGTTTTATTAGTTATCTAACATTTGAAAATGGCGTAAAAGCATTAATTGAAGTCGGAACTAGTAATTACACAACGTTACCTCGTTGGTATGTTAAAGGATTTGAAGGCACAGCACGAATCGATGATTGGGATCTTTCAGGAGAAATTATTCGTGCAACTCACGATGAGGATGCTTCAGCGCCAAAACCAATTCAAGCAGGAGTAGGTTTGACGAAAACGATGGCCCCTCCTTCAGAAGAAGCAACGGAGCAAGTCGATTTCCCAGAAGCAAAAGCCGAATATCAACCATTTTATGCAAACTTCTATTCTGTTGTACGTGATGGCGCAGAACCAATCGTTAAAAACAATGAAGTTCGTGATGTATTAGAATTGATTGAGCAAATGTTTGCAGCAGCTAAATAAAAGATTGCACAGATGAGAAGTTCTTATCTGTGCTTTTTTTACAACTAATATTCCAAAGTAACGAAAAATATGCTACATTTATGTTAGCGTTTACATTTAAAAAGATGAAGAAGGAGGAAGCTACGATTACGTAAACGTGTAGCGAGAAAAAACATGGTGAAAAAAGAGATAATGTATCAAACAAACTTTCAAACAAAAGAAGAATTATTTCAAGGAGTCACGAAATTTTTAGTAGATAAAGACTGGGCAACGATGGAATTCGAAGCGGCGTTAAGAGAACGAGAAGAACGTTTTCCTACAGGTTTACCAAGTGATCCACCCGTAGCAATACCGCATAGTGATGGAACATATGCCAAAGAAGACGTGATTGTAGGTATTTTAAATGAACAGCCGCTAGAGTTCTATCAAATGGGAACCAATAAAACAACATTGTTAACACCACGCATTATTTTTGTCCTGTTAGTAAGAGATAAAGTGACCCACCTAGACCAACTCCAACGAATTATTGAAAAAGCTAAAAACCATGAGTTTCTAACGCGTTTACAAGCAGCTTCTGATGAAGCACAGTTCAAAGCGATGATCCAAGAAGAATTATAATATTTTGCAAAAACTTTGTTTGGAATAGTAGCATAAAAAATGAGGCAGCTATCTGTTTTAGTCGCTTTTTATGTCGAAATAGACAGTTTTCGTGAAGAGTTGCGCAAAAGATGTAGCCATTCTTATCTATTTAAATATGAATTCAATGCTGAAATCCAAGAATTTCAGATTCTTGATTTGTCTCGTCACAACGAAAGAGAGAGCAATCTCTCTTTTTCTCATTTTATCACCATTTTTAAGTGGGAAATAGGTTGTATTTAGAAATATGTTTGTGAAAAACGATTGTTCTAGACAAAATTATCGTTAAAAAATCGGATATTTAATGAAAATACGAACTTTTTCAGAAAAAATGAAAATAATTTTGGTTAAATCTTTTTAATTTAACGGCTATCTGCTATAATAAAAATCACATCTTATTGTTAGAAGGAGAGAAAAAAAGAATGACTGTTTATAACTTTTCTGCCGGCCCTGCCGTATTACCAAAACCTGTATTAGAAAAAGCACAAGCTGAACTTGTGAATTACCAAGGTAGTGAAATGTCCGTGATGGAAATGAGTCATCGTTCCTCCTTGTTTGATAACATCATTAAAGAGGCAGAAAAACTGTTAAGAGAAATTATGGGTATCCCTGATAATTATAAAGTATTATTCTTACAAGGTGGCGCAAGCTTACAATTTTCAATGATTCCATTAAATTTAGCTGTTGGCAAAAAAGCCTTATACGTAAATACTGGTGCTTGGGCTAAAAAAGCTATTAGTGCAGCAAAAGCAATTGATGGTGTAAAAGTAGAAGTAATTGCATCAAGTGAAGATAAGAATTTTACTTATGTGCCAGAAATCACTAAAGATATGGTGGATCAAGAGGCAGCATATCTTCATATTACTACGAATGAAACCATTGGTGGGATTTCGTATCAAACAATTCCCGATGTGGGCGATGTGCCGATTGTGGCGGATATGTCTTCAAATATTTTAGCCAATGATTATAAAGTAGAAGATTTTGGTTTGATTTATGCTGGTGCTCAAAAAAATATTGGACCATCTGGATTAACCGTCGTAATTATTCGTGAGGATTTATTAAATAAAGAAGCAATCTTTTCACCAATGTTAGATTTTGCTGTTCAAGCAGCTAATGATTCGTTATATAATACACCACCAACATATGCCATTTACATTGCGAAATTAGTCTTTGAATGGATTCAAGAGTTAGGTGGATTATCAGAAATCTTGAAACTTGATCAAGAAAAAGCGGCATTATTATATGATACGATTGAAGCATCTACGTTATTTACCAGCCCCGTAGATCAAAACTATCGCTCATTGACGAATATTCCTTTTGTAACGGGTGACGCTGACTTAGATAAAAAATTCAACCAAGAAGCATTAGCTCAAGGCTTCCAAAACTTGAAAGGTCACCGCTCGGTAGGTGGTATGCGTGCGAGTCTATATAACGCATTTCCAAAAGAAGGCGTTGAAGCGCTAGTTGCTTTTATGAAAAAATTCGAAGATGAGAATGGAGAGAAATAAATGTTTCAGATTAAAACATTCAACGCAATTGCTCAAGAAGGTATGAGTCGTTTCGATGAAGACAATTATCAAGTCAATCAAAGTGAAACTCCAGATGGTATTATTTTACGTAGTCAAAAATTACATGACTACGAATTTCCAGAATCAGTTCTAGGCGTTGCTCGCGCGGGTGCTGGGACGAACAACATTCCTGTAGAAGAATGTACTGAAAAAGGAATCGTGGTGTTTAACACACCAGGAGCCAATGCGAATGCTGTCAAAGAATTAGTGATTGCGAGCTTATTATTAAGTGTTCGTCCAATTATTCAAGGCGCTATTTGGGTTCAAGATTTAACTGGTTCAAACATTGAAGAACAAGTAGAAGCAAATAAAAAACAATTTGCTGGTAACGAACTGGAAGGTAAAAAATTAGGAGTTATTGGTTTGGGTTCAATTGGGGCGATGGTTGCTAATGATGCCTATCGTTTAGGTATGGAAGTAATCGGGTATGACCCACACGTTTCAGTTGATACAGCTTGGAGTATTTCACGTCGTGTGAAACGTGCAACTGAAATTAATGAAATTTTTTCAACATGTGATTTTATTACAGTTCACGTACCATTGCTTGAGCAAACACGTAATTTAATCAGTGACAAAGAATTAGCAATGATGAAACCAACGACCAAATTATTTAACTTTTCTCGTGGTGAAATTGTTGATCCTGAAGCAATTTTAAAAGCTGTTAACGATGGATACCTTGCTGGTTTTACTACTGATTTTGCAGATGAACGTTTATTAAATAATGAAAAAATCTTAGTGTTACCACATTTAGGTGCATCAACTGAAGAAGCAGAAATTAATTGTGCGAAAATGGCAGCCCGTACGTTGAAAAAATTCTTAGAAACTGGAACGATTAAACGTTCAGTGAATTTTCCAACTGTTGAAATGGCGTTCTACTCACCTTATCGCATTACAATCATTAACCGAAACGTTCCAAATATGTTAGGTCAAATTTCTTCAACAATTGCTGCGGCAGAAATTAATATCGATAACATGATTAATCGTGGACGTGGCGATTACGCCTATACTTTGGTAGATATTAATGAAACTGACGAAGATAAATTAGCTAACGTTGTTTCTCTTTTAGAACAAAATTCTGATGTCATTCGTGTTCGTACTATTAAAAACACAGAGACATCTTATTAATGTGAATACTATCTAAAAAACATCTGAATGAATTTTCATTCAGATGTTTTTTGTTTTGAAAAAAGACCAATTCAAGTAAACTAAAGAAAACAATTATGGGGGGAAAAACATGTCAATCAATTTTTATGGTCTCAATTATCTTGAAAACAGGGGGAGTATTAATGATGTGATTAAATATGTTATTATTTTTGGTATTTTAATTTTCTTTGTATTTGTCTTTATTCGTTATTTGCGTTCACGAATTCAAACAAAATATCGTGACTTGAGTTTGATTTTATTTTTAAGTTTATTGTTTGTTTTAGGAACACAATATACGGAATATCAACAAGAAGAAGCGCAAGATGAGAATTCTTCCCAAATGGCAGGTTTCTTACATACGGTGGCGGAGCAATTAAATGTACCTGTTGAGAAAATTTATGTTAATAATTTAACGCTTAGCGATGAAACATTATTTTTAGTCGATGAGAAATATTATGTTTTACATCTAAGTAATGATCGTAATTCATTTCGTTTAGAACCAACATATCTCGCAAATACCAATGTCACGATTGTAGATTAGGAGGAAGAAGATGAGTTTATATAGTCCAATTATTATCAAATTAGCGTTAGGTATTTTATGTTTGATTGTTCAAATCAATATTATGGGAAAAGGGAACTTAGCACCCTCTTCTGCGATGGATCAGGTACAAAATTACGTACTTGGGGGAATTATTGGCGGAGTGATTTACAATGATGCGATTAGTGTATTACAGTTCGTTTTAGTATTAATTGTCTGGACGACCTTGGTTTTAATCGTAAAATTTGCAAAAGAGCATAACCGTTTTGTGAAAAATATTATTGATGGTAAACCTACAACCTTGATTCATAACGGGACAGTTGATATTGCGACGTGCCTCCAACATGGCATTTCAGCGAATGATTTAATGTTTAAGCTACGTAGTAATGGTATTTATGAAGTATCAAAAGTTAAACGTGCTGTCTTAGAGCAAAATGGTCAACTAACGATTATTGAGCAAGGGGATGAAAATATCCGCTATCCAATTATTATGGATGGACAAATTAATGAAGACCTCTTGGATATCGTCAATAAAGATGAAGCATGGCTAATCAATAAAGTCCATGAGTTATCAGGCAAAGAAGTTTCAGCGATTTATTTGGGTGAATATATTTCAGGAGAGATTAAGTTATATGAGTATTAAAAAGAGACAAGTGTAAGTGGGAGGTCTCTTTAACAGTCAACTATCCGAATAAGCTAGAACGATCCACTATTCATTCTAGCTTATTTGGTGTTGTCTTGTTTTTTAGAAAAACTGAGCGCATGTTTCAATAATTAATTCGATGTTTAAAAGAGTCAAAATAATCGTACAGCCCCAACCTAATCCAGCAACCAGTTTATTGTTTTTGAAACGTTTGCCCATGATTTTTTCAGAACTTGTAAAATAAACTAAAGGAATCATAGAAATTGGCAAAGCTAAGCTCAAAAAAACTTGCGAATAAATCAATAAATTATCTAATGCTTGTTCATTTGCTCCAAAATAAATCGTACATACTAAGACAGGGATTACTGAAAGACCACGAGTAATGATTCGGCGAGCCCAAGTGGGAATCTTCATGTTAATAAAACCTTCCATCACGACTTGTCCAGTGAGTGTACCAGTAATCGTTGAATTTTGTCCAGAAGCCAATAATGCTACTGCGAACAGCGTACTTAATACGGGGCTAGCCACTGCACCAGCAATCGAAGAATCTTGCAAGGCATTGTATAAAGCAGAAAAGGTTCCTAATTCATCGCCATGACCAAAAAATAGAGCACTTCCTAGAATTAATAATAAGCAATTGACAAAAAAAGCTGCGGATAATTGAATATTTGAATCCCAAGTTGAAAATCGCAAGGCGTTGGCAATCTGTTCTTCGTCATTACGGTTGTATTTACGTGATTGAGAAATGGAAGAGCCTAAATATAAATTATGAGGCATGACAGTGGCACCAACAATCCCCAATGCCATGGTTAATTCACCATGATGTAAGACTTGTTTTTGGGGAATTAAACCTTTCAACACATCCGGCATGTAGGGTTGAGCAATGATGACTTCATATAGAAATACCACTAAGATAACAAGAATTAAGGTCATTACAATTGCTTCAATTTTTCGAAAACCTAAACGTGTTAAAACTAATAAAAGCAATACATCAAAGATAGTTAATACAACGCCCATTAATAAAGGAATGCCAAATAATAAATTTAAAGCAATGGCGCCACCAATGACTTCAGCAATATCAGTTGCCATAATTGCTAACTCTGTGACAATCCAAAGTACAACGCCTAATTTTCTACCTGTGAATTTTCTAGTGGCTTGGGCTAAATCCATGTGCGTGACGATTCCTAGTTTTGCGGCCATATATTGCAATAACATCGCAATTAAACTGGAAACGAGAATGACCGACATTAATAAATAGCCATACTTAGCTCCACCACCAATGGAAGTAATCCAGTTTCCGGGGTCCATATATCCTACTGCAACGAGCGCGCCAGGACCTGAGAAGGCAACTAAATTTTTCCAAAAATTCCCAGATTGAGGGACCGTGACTGTACCGTTAATTTCTTCTAAGCTCGGACCATTTGCATAGGAGACGAGTTTTTTTGTTTGTTCATTTTCCATCATCAAAACCTCGCTAACTTTTAGGTAACCCTAAATTCGTATCTATCGTACTCCTAATATTTGAAAAAAACAAGTAAAAAATAATCCGATTTGCACTAGAATTATAAATTCGCTATAATAAATAAGAACAACAAAGGAGGGAACGTATTCGATGGTATGCTTGACTAAAATAACAGCGACTGAAAATTATCAACGCTATCATATCAGCTTTAGTCACGCGATTGGTTTTACAATGGCCGTTTACGGGAGCAGTGTGTCCAAAAACAGTCAAAATAAAACAAAAATCAATGACCATTCAGTATGTTTACCCTAATTATCAACGAATTATGGATGAATAAAATAACGACAGGTCATGGATTTTCCATGGCCTTTTTGAGTGGTCTTAAAGGAGCAAGAGTATGTATATTCAAGCAAATAAGATCAGTAAAAATTTTAGTGGGACACCACTATTTGAAAACTTAACACTTCAGATTAATGAAAATGAAAAAATTGGTTTAGTGGGACAAAATGGTACGGGGAAAACGACCTTGTTTCAACTTTTATTAGGAATAGAAGGCATTGAAGAGGGCGTAATCAGCCGTAAAAAAGGGGTGTCAATCGGCTGGGTTCCGCAACAGCTAACGATGAGCGATAGAACAGCGTTTGAGTATATTAGTCACAGTTTTGTTGGATTACATGAATTACAAGCACAACTTCACCATTATGAAGCAAAAATGATGGAAACAACCGCCGATTTGGAACGTATTTTAGCGTATTATGGTCGCTTACAGCAGCAGTTTGAAGAACAAGGCGGTTATCAATTAAATGATCGAATTGTAACAACTCTAAAAGGCTTAGGTTTAGCAGAACAAATCCAGACACCGTTGCATCAACTGAGTGGTGGCGAACGTGTTCGTGTAGAGTTAGCTAAGATTTTAATTCAAGAAAATGATGTGTTACTTTTAGATGAACCAACCAATCATTTGGATTTAGCAGGGATTCAGTGGTTAGAAAATTATCTGAAGACCACGAAATCTTCGTTTATCGTGATTTCTCATGACCGAGCATTTTTGGATGCAGTTACTAAGCGGATCATTGAAATTGAAGACGGTCAGCTGATAAATTATCCAGGTAATTATAGTCGTTATATCGAATTGAAAAATGCTCGAATGGTTGAATTAAGTAAGAATTACGAGTTGCAACAAAAAGAAATTCAGCGAATCAAACGGATGATTCATCGGTATCGTCAATGGGGGAATGAAGGCGATAACGAAGCATTCTTTAAAAAAGCCAAAGAATTAGAACGACGTTTAGAAAAAATGATCTTAGTTAAAGCGCCTGATGTCCCTAAAAAGCGTTTGCGAGCCATTGATCAAGCCTCGCGTTCTGGAAAAGAAGTTATTATCGCGCAGCAAATTGGGAAGATTATGGGTGAAAAATTACTTTTTACAGAAAGTGATTTTGCGATTTATCGTGGTGAACGCGTCGCTATTGTCGGTGAAAATGGTTCTGGTAAAACGACGTTGTTACGTTTAATTATGAATCAAGAAATAGTAGATGAAGGACAAATCAAATATGGCGCTAGTTTGAAATTGGGGTATTTACCACAACAGCTAACTTTTCCCGATACAAATCAGCGTATATTATCGTACACGAAAATGTTTATTGGTGAGGAACAAAAAGCCAGACAGATGTTGGCACAGCACGGCTTTTTTAGGGAAGATGTCACCAAACGTATTGGTGATTTATCTGGTGGTGAGCAGGTGCGTCTGTATTTAATGCGGTTATTACAACAAAAAATCAACTTTTTGATTTTAGATGAGCCAACGAATCACTTAGATATTTATGTTCGTGAAGAGATTGAAGCGTTACTTGCAAGTTTTACTGGAACGATTTTAGCTGTAACACATGATCGCTATTTTCTAAAGAAAAATTTCGAGACACGTTTACAAATTGCTGACGAACAGATTCAAAAATTACCATTGGATGACTGAACGAAATGATTGGTATCGCAAAGGTGCCAATCATTTTTTAGAGAAAATAATTACATTTTAGAAACCGTTTCCGTATAATAAGAGTAAATGGAAGGAGAGGAACAAATGAGCAAATGGTGGCAAGAAGCAATTGGCTATCAAATATATCCAAGAAGCTTTAAAGATACCAATCATGACGGTTTAGGAGATATTAATGGTATCCGTGAAAAATTAAGTTATTTAAAAGAATTAGGGGTAGATTTTATTTGGATTACGCCAATTTATGAATCCCCAAATGTCGATAATGGGTATGATATTTCGGATTATTGTGCCATTTCTGCCGATTTTGGCACGATGGCAGAATTTCAATGCTTGGTCCAAGAAGCCCATGACTTAGACATTAAAATTATTATGGATTTGGTGATTAATCATACATCAAATCAACATTATTGGTTCCAAGAGTCACGAAAAGGTGGCGATAATGATTATCGTGATTTTTATATTTGGCATCCACCGGTTGATGGTAAAGAACCAAATGATTGGCATGCTATTTTTGGTGGTTCGGTTTGGGAATATGATGACCTGCGAGGCGAATATTATTTCCATGCCTTTGCTAAAGAGCAGCCAGACTTGAATTGGGATTCACCAGCAATGCGTCAAAAAATCTTCGAGATGATTGAATGGTGGATTGAACAAGGCATAGATGGATTCCGAATTGATGCAATTTCACATATTAAAAAAGATGACTGGCATCGCCCGTTTGATTTTGCTGATGTGAATGGCAATTATAAAAATATAGAAGGTATCGATGTTTACCTGAAAGAATTAAGTGCGCTATTGAAAAAACATCAAGTGATGTCAGTAGGAGAAGCCAACGGAGTCAAAGCCGAAGAAGCTACCGCTTGGGTCGGAGAACACGGCTATTTTGATATGATTTTTGAGTTTGAACATATTGATTTGTGGCGAACACGCAACGATGAAGGCATCGATTTATTGTCATTTAAAAATGCCTTGATTCGTTGGCAAGAAGCATTAGCTGACGGTCGTGGATGGAATGCGTTATATATGGAAAATCATGATGTTCCTCGCAGTATTTCTGCTTTTGGGAATGATTCACTCGCATATCGTACGCTTTCTGGCAAGGCATTGGCAATGACCTTTATGTTATTGCAAGGAACGCCATTTATTTATCAAGGACAAGAAATTGGGATGATTAATAACCAATTTGAAAGCATTGCGCAAATTGATGCTGTTGATTCTATAAATCTCTATGAAAGTTTAATTGAAACTGGAGCAACAATCGAAGAAGCCATGCAAGTCATTTCAGGAACTACTCGCGATAATGCCCGTACTCCGATGCAATGGGATGCCTCTACTTTTGCAGGTTTCTCGGAAAAAGAACCATGGTTAGCTATTAATGAAAATAAAAACTGGTTGAATGTCGTCGAAGAACAACGGAATTCAGCATCTATTTATCATTTTTACAAGCAATTAATTGCTTTACGTAAGGAAAATCCAACATTTATCAATGGAAAATTCCATTATATTGAACTGAATAGTGCCCATCTTTTCTGTTATGAAAGAAAAGATGACCAAGCGTGCTTTACAATTGTGGTTAATTTAGGGGGAACGGAACAAACGTGCGATTATTTAAGCGCATTACAAAATCAAGAAATTATTTTAGCAAATTATGAGGAGGACGTAACCGATTGTTTACGCCCATATGAAGCCCGGTTGTATAGAAAATAAGACAGAGATGGAAGAGAATTAGTTTTCTTCCATTTTTTCTTATACTCTCTGCAATAGGTGATGGTAGACTGAAATTAAAAAATAGTTGTTCATTTTTCGAGAGAAGATTGCCCGTTTTTTTCTTATAATTAAATAAAACAATAAAGGAGTCTTTGGATTGATTACAGCAATGGATACCCGAAAAGAATATTATGAAGCACTTGTGAGGAAGGATTCTACGTATGATGGTATTTTTTTCGCAGCCATTAAAACAACCGGCGTGTTTTGCCATGCGACATGTACTGCCAAAAAACCAAAGTTTGAAAACTGTGAATTTTATCTTTCAGCTGAAGAAGCGTTATTAGCTGGATATCGACCTTGTAAGCGATGCACGCCGCTCTCTTTTCCTAAATCTTTACCCGATGAAGTGAGCGAATTAGTGGCAGCCATTGAAGCAAATCCAAACAAGCACTGGCGAGAAGCTGATTTTGCGCAATTAGGGATGACATCAGCAACTGCTAGAAGAAAATTCAAACAGATTTATCATATGACCTTTGTTCAATATGCCAGAGCTCGACGTATGGGAATGGCTTTTAAAGAAATTAAGAGTGGCAGCAAAGTGATTGAGCAGCAGCTGAATTCAGGCTACCAATCGTCTAGTGGATTTAATGATGCATTTACTAAAATTATGGGGAATCCACCCAAAAAAGGTGTCGTAAAAATTTTGTACGCTTCATTTATTTCAACGCCTATTGGTCGGATGATTAGCCTTTCAGATGATTCTTATCTATATTTATTGGAATTCTTGGATCGTCGGGGATTAGAAAAAGAAATTGAAAAAATGCGGAGAAAATACAACGCGAGAATTATTCACGGAGAGACTGTCATTACGCAAAATTTAGCCAACGAATTAGCGTTGTATTTTAAAGAAGAACTTACTCATTTTACAATTCCAATTCATACTGAAGGTTCAGCATTTCAAGAAAAAGTATGGCAGCTTTTATGTGACATTCCGATTGGGGCGACAGTGAATTATAAAGACATTGCCATCCAATTAGGGGATAAAAATAAAGTTCGAGCAGTGGGCAATGCGAATGGTGCCAATCAATTAGCTATTCTCATTCCTTGTCACCGTGTCATTAATACTAATGGAGAACTAGGCGGATATGGTGGGGGTATCGCTCGTAAAAAATATCTGTTAGATTTAGAGCGAAGAATGCGTGCTGACTAAAAAACGGACAAAGCATTAACATTGTCCGAAAAAAGCTTTATTCAATTGACATTGAAGGCATTTCTTTTTGTCCTTCAGACCAGTCGAATTCTATTTCAAAAGAATGTTTATCCGCTTTTTTTGTATAGCTGTATTCAACTTTTAGCTGTTCACTTGGCGTAATAGAAATTGCTTTGGTTCCTTGAACAAATTGAAAGCTACCTTGTTCTTTTAATTTTTTAGCAATGGTTTCTAATGTCGTAGCAAAGGCAACAAGTGACTGTTTCTCTTCATGGTCAATCAATATTTCTGTCATTGGTTTTGGTTCACGCATGGCAAAAACCTCCTTGTGTATTAGTTACTTCTAGTATAACTGAATAACACTTGTCATATCCTGTATAAAAAGAAAAATACCTGAACAATCGTAGAGAAGTGCCATAAAATATGGAGCTAGCTCTCGTTTATTCAGGTATTTATATTGTCATATTACAGGAATGTTTGACTAGTCCGCACGTAAAGCGATAGCGGCATCTTTTTTAGCTGCCATGCGTGCAGGAATATGTCCACCAATCATCGTTAATACTGTGCTGATGATAATTAAAATTAATCCATGAACTGGGTTTAAGGTTGCGACATTTTCTAGTTCAGTCAAGTTGTATAAGACAGCATTGATTGGGAAAGTTGCTAGGTAAGCAATTGCTACCCCTAGTGACCCAGATGCTACTCCTAAAATAGCTGTTTCGGCGTCAAATACTCGTGTAATATCTTTTTTACGTGCTCCTAAGGCTTTTAGAACCCCAATTTCTTTGGTACGTTCTAGCACAGAAGTATAAGTGATAATACCAATCATAATCATACTTGTTACAAGTGAAATACCCGCAAAAGCAATTAAAACGTAGGTAATAGCGTCCATTAAGCCACCAGTTAATTGTGTCATCGTTCCAGCTAAATCACTGTAAATGATTGTATCTTCTTTACTTTTACCTTTGTTATACGCATCTAAATAATCTAATACTTGATCTTTTGATTTAAAGTCATTTGGATATAACATAATGCTAGATGGTGTAGTACTTGCTCCAAGATAATTCAAAAAATTATCTTTAGCTGTGTCATCTAATTGCTCATTGGTCATGACATTTATATCGCTGTCTTTTTGTGCCTTAACAATCGCAGAGTCACTGTTTTTTTCAATGATTTTTTGAGCTAGCGTATCGCTGTAGGCAATACCAGGTGCTAATAGATCCATTGTTGATGAATCTTTAATTCGTAACACGCCTGAAATTGTCAATTCTTCATTGTCGCTGTTATCATAGACCGCTTCTAAATCTTGATTTGGAATAAAGTTGCCTGTGGGTAATTCAGTGTAAAATGCATCATTATACGCTAAGGTAACGTTGGTACCAATGATATCTGAAAAGGCAATTTTTTCACCATCTTTAACGTCAAACCCTAAGTTTTTCAAAGAGTTAATGTTTGTGGTGTTGTTTTTATCAATAATTAAGACTACATCATTCGCGTTTTCAGGATAACTTCCTTCAAGTAATGAGTAGTTATCTTTCAAAAAGTTCCCTTTGTCTGGATCTAATTGTTGTGGGAATGAAGAAATCCCGACACCAGTTTGGGCTGCCATCATGGACATCATCGAACCGGTTTGGCTATCAGCTGCTTCGTTAGAGAATTTCACCATTTCTGGTTTACCATCGATTTCACGTAATAAATTCATATTGACTAAACGTGTATAACCAATATTATTACTCAAATCAGGATCGATATTTTCAATGTAATCGATATATTCTTGATCGATTTTATTGGTATGTTGTGCGCGGTCGGCATCACTGATTTTGGCAGTCACTTCTTTTTCAGTAGGGAAGGTTCCTTTTGACGTACTGTTTTGGAAGTTTTCGGGATCTTGTTCAGTTGTCACTTGAGAAATAGTAATTGGAAACTGTGATAACGTCTCGGACTGTGTATTATCAATTTGTTTTTGGAAGCCCGTTGATAGCGACAAGACAATCGCGATACTGATGATACCGATACTAGATGCAAAGGAAGTTAAAAAAGTTCGTCCTTTTTTAGTACGGATATTATTGAAAGATAAACGCAAGGCTGTCGTGAACTTCATTTTTGTATGTGTTAAATGAAATTCGTCTTTCTTTTCACCTTCAATGTGTGGATGGGTATCATTTTGGATGCGACCATCAGAAAATTCAATAATACGATCAGCATATTGGTTGGCTAATTCTGGATTATGGGTCACCATAACAACTAATTTTTCTTTGGATAATTCTTGAATTAACTCCATAATTTGAACACTTGTTTCTGAATCCAACGCCCCTGTTGGTTCATCACAAAGTAAAATATCTGGATCATTGGCTAATGCGCGAGCGATTGCCACACGTTGCATTTGTCCACCAGATAATTGATTGGGTCTTTTGTTCATATGATCGCCTAAACCAACTCGACGTAACGCATCTTCGGCTTTTTCGCGACGCTCTGATTTTGAAATCCCACTCAACGTCATCCCTAATTCGACGTTATCAATAATTCCTTGATGGCTAATCAAGTTATAACTTTGGAAGATAAAGCCAATCGAGTTATTTCGGTAAGCATCCCAATCACGATCTTTGAAAGTTTTGGTTGATTTCCCATTGATGATCATATCACCAGAATCATATTTATCCAAACCACCAATGACATTTAACATTGTGGTCTTACCAGAACCACTTGGCCCTAAAATGGCAACAAATTCCTGCTTACGAAAAGCGACCGAAACGCCATCTAAGGCTTTTGTTGTGGTTGAACCAACCGTGTAATGTTTCTTAATATCTTTTAATTCTAACATTGTGACACTCTTCTCTGTTTAAATTTACCAACAACTCTAACTAAATTCATGTTTAACGGTATCATAATAGTTAACAAAAATCAACAATCATCATTTGATAAATTTTTAAAAATCATTTAAACTAAAGGAGAAATGAGGGAACAAGGATGAAGCAACCATCAGAATTAGATATTTCGGTATTTACGGATATTTTTTCTTTTATGAGTCAGTTGATTTTTCAAGATTTAGAAGTAGATTTAGCAGATTTAAAACTAACTAAAATGGAAATAATAATTGTTTTAATTGTGGCAACAAATGAAGGCATTTCTATGACAGAATTAGCCCAACAAGTGGGAACTTCTAAAGTTCAGATTAGTCGTTCCATTACTAATTTGGAAAATCGTCAAATTGTTCAACGGAAACATAATCAAACAAATCGTCGCATCGTGAATGTTTTTACCACGAAAGAGGGCAAGGCGTTATTTGCACAAAAAGAAAAGCAAGTGAAACATAAATTAGCCGAGACGTTTTCTATATTAACGCCAGAAGATTATCAAACGGTTACGAATCATTTGACAGGGGCGTTGGAAGTATTAGCGAAGTACAAACAAATGAATGTTTCAAGATGTGTGCCTACAGAGCTGTTAGAATAATAACGGCTTTCCTTTTTATCTTTTTTGCAATCGGTTGCTTTGTTTATCTTATGTTTTTTTGAAAATACATTGTTTAACTGTTAATTATAACTGCAATCGATTGCATAATAGAGATATGCTTAATGAAAATTTAGGAGGAATAACATGGAGAAACAAGCAATTTTACACAAAACTAAAAGCAATTATGCCTATGCGTATGATGCACAAACGCTTCATTTTCGTCTGAGAAGTAAACGTGATGATTTACTCTCTGTCACTCTATTAATTGATCATGAAGATGGTTGGTTACCCAATGAAAAAGGGGTCTGGATGTGGCAGAAAAAACAAGTAACCATGCGTAAAGAATTTTCAACGGAGTTATTTGATTATTGGTTTGCAGAAATACAACCACATAATTTGAAAGCTAGATATGGTTTTTTGTTAGACGATGGACAAACACAAGTCCTATTTGTAGAGCGTGGTTTCTTTTCGCCAGATGATGAATTTATTCAAAATGACATTAATAGTTATTTTTCGTTTCCGTACATCCATGAGAACGATTTGTTTGTAGCACCAGCATGGGTCAAAGAGACGGTCTGGTATCAGATTTTTCCAGAACGTTTTGCGAATGGCGATGTGACAAACGATCCGCAAAAAACACATGCTTGGTCAAGTGCATCGTCAGCGGTGTTAGGAGAATTCGAATTTTATGGAGGAGATTTGCGTGGAATCATCAATAAATTACCCTACTTGGCTGATTTAGGAATCTCGGGAATTTATCTCACGCCTATTTTTAAATCACCAACCTCTCATAAATACGATACAGAAGATTATTTTGAGATTGATCCACATTTCGGAACGAAAGAAGATTTACGAGAATTAGTAGATAAAGCACATCAATTAGGGATACGTATTATGTTAGATGCGGTCTTCAATCATATTGGCTGGACTTCTTATCAATTTAAAGATGCGCAAACCAAAGGCAAAACATCTAAGTATTACGATTGGTTCTATTTTGAAGAAGATTCTTATTTGAATTTTTCTTATCATATGCCCAAGCTAAATACTAGTCATCCAGAAGTCATTGACTATTTGATTCAAGTAGCGAGTTATTGGATCCTCGAAGCAGATATTGATGGTTGGCGCTTGGATGTCGCTAATGAGGTAGATCATCAATTTTGGAAGAAATTTAGAGCAGCAGTCAAATCCATTAAGCCAGATGTCTATATTTGTGGAGAACTGTGGCACGATAGTCAAGCATGGCTCAATGGCGATCAATTTGATGGGGTGATGAATTATCCTTTAGCTAAGCCTATCCAAGAATGGCTTGCGACTGAACGACTGAATGGTTATGAATTTCTTGAACAGTTTGTTCATGCGTATACTCGTTATCCTAAAAATCAAAATCTGGGTATGATGACTTTGTTAGATAGTCATGATACCCCAAGAATTATCACCAGTGCGCAAAACGATTATCGTAAAGTTGATATGTGCTTTGCTTTATTGGCAACGACGCCAGGGTCCATTTGTTTTTATTATGGAAGTGAAATTTATCTCCAAGGCGAAGACGATCCGGATAATCGTCGCTGCATGAATTGGGAAGTCACGCCAACGAGCAATATTGCTAAATTAACCCAATTACGAAAAAATTATCCAACGGTTGGTTATGCAGGCGAATATGACTTTTTAAGTGTCACAGACTATACGATTATCTTTAAGAAATGTTCCATTGACGAAACGATTTATTTTGTCTTTCATACAAAAGGGAGAGAGACAGTGGATGTACCTAAAGAAATGCAAGGACAAACATTTGTTGAGTTGATTCACTCTCAACTGATTCCTTTAAGCGAACAACTTCAACTAGACGAATATAGTTATTTGATTTTGAAGAAATCCTAAGAAAAAGGTATGTGCAGCGAATGGCACATACCTTTTTAAATCTAAAAAAATAGTAGTGAAACAATTGTCTCACTACTACAAAAGATTATTCTTTTACAGAACCAGAAGTGATTCCAGCAACATAGAAGCGTTGCATGAAGATAAATAAAATTGTAATTGGGATGGCGATTAAGACACAGCCAGCGGTAAACGCCATAAACAATGAGTTGGCTGTTGTTTTTGTCATCATTGAGAACAGCCCAATCGCTACAGTATAGTTTTCAACTTTATCACCCATAATTACTTTGGCAAAGATGAAGTCCATCCAAGGTCCCATAAATGCCATTAAAGAGGTATAAACAATCATTGGTTTAGATAAAGGCAACGTAATTTTTGTGAAGATTTGCCATTTATTCGCACCATCAATCATAGCTGATTCATCCAGAGCCATTGGAATTGTATCAAAGAATCCTTTGGCAATGTAAAATCCAAGGGCTGCACCAGCAGAATAAACTAAAATTAACGCAAATTTTGTTTGAGTTAAATCCAAAGCTTTTAAAATGTAATAAATCGCAAACATGCTCATAAATCCTGGGAACATGTTCAATACTAACGCGATTTTCAAAATTGGTTTACGCATTCTAAAACGTAAACGAGAAAGCGCATAAGCCATTGCGATGGTAATAAAAGTGGATAAAATACAACTAATTGTTGCCACAAACAACGTGTTTAAGAACCAACGGACAAATGGGAAACTACCTGTTGTATTACTTAATAAGATTTTATAGTTATCTAATGTGAACGATTTAGGGATGATATACGGAACAAACGCGCCACCTTCTGCACGAAAACTCGATAATATAATCCAAACAATCGGGAACATCCAGACAATAGACATGACGATTAATAAGATATAACTTCCAGTTAAGGAAATTCGTTGACTTGATTTATAGCTTTTATTTTTCTTTTTTGCTTCCATAGTCGTTAGCCCTCCTTAAATGAATTTGTTCGAGTATAGGCAATTAAACTAAATACTGCAGAGAGGATAAAGATTAAGATACCGATAACTGAAGCCAAGTTGTAGTCCATCGTATTCAAGGTTAAGTTATATAACCAAGTTACCAGTAAATCGGTTGATCCTGCTCCATAAAAATCAGAATTTGTTGGTCCACCGCCTGTTAATAGGAAAATAACATTAAAGTTATTGATATTTCCAATAAACTGTTGAATTAGAGCAGGGGTCATAACGAACAAAATTTGTGGGAACGTAATGTTTCTAAAAATTTGGAAGGCATTTGCACCATCAATGCGCGCTGCTTCAATTTGATCTTCCGGTAGATTTTGAATAATCCCTGTAGAAACTAACATTGTTGCTGGTAAGCCAATCCACATGTTTACAAAGATAACAGAAATTTTCGCCCATAATGGGTCAGTTAAAAAAGGAATCGCTGTATCAATTAATCCCCAACTCATCAATGTTGCATTAATCGGGCCAGCACCGTTTAATAAGTTACGCATAATTAACAATGAAACGAATTGTGGTACAGCTAAGGTAATCACAAAAATTGTTCGCCAAAGCCCTTTAAATTTAATGCCTTTTCGATTGATTAATAATGCTAATAAGACACCAAAGAAGAAACAAGTAGCTGTTGCAATGACTGCCCAAATTAATGTCCAACTAAGAACAGGGAAGAAGGTTGCTGCCATTTTTCCATTTAAAACATTGGCAAAGTTTGAAAAACCAACCCATGTGAATAGATTCTTCGGTGGTAGATGGTTATGATCGTAGTTTGTAAATGCGATAGAAATCATATAAATTAACGGTAAAATAGTAAAGAATAAAACACCTAATAATGGAATGGTCATCAAAGTTGCATGGAAACGTTCATTTAACAAACTAGACAAATCTTCCATTGTTGTAGGTGCTTTTTGACCTGCTTGTTTTAATTCATAAAGATGACGTGCACTTTTTAGATTTACGATATAAAGAACAATCATTAAAATACAAAGTAAAAGAGCTGCAATACCGAAAAGTAAAATGAGCATCGAGTTGTCGCCTTCTTGAAGCACAGGAATTCCTAACTTCTTATCCATGACTAACCCTTGTTCTTGTGTTCCTAATGTTGATAGCATACTTAATGCTGTTAATCCGTTGCGAATTAACCAAAAAAGAAAAGCAACTTGTGTCCCTAGGAAAATCAATCCTTTAAGCCATTGTTTATTGGCAAAGTTTGCAGATCCCATAATAACAAATGACAATTTTGTCATTGCATCGCCTTTTTTGAATAACTCACGAAAGGTTGTTTTCTGTACATATTTTTTTCTTGTAAACATAGCCTTCCACTCTCTTTCATTATTTTACAAAGGAAGGCGAAAGAAGGGCTCTTTCGCCTTAAATGTTCGGTTGTTATTCTGCTGGAGTACCTACATCATTGATTAGTTTGTCTAATTTTGATTGATAATCAGCTGGTTTGATTTTTCCTTTGTAAGTATCATTGATTACAGCATCCATTGCTGGCCAGAATGATACGATTTCAGGAATTTTAGGCATTACAACGGTGTGTGTTGGTTGAGTCATTTCAACTACAGCAGTAGAGACAGCATCCGCTTTGACAGTGTCACTTTCTTGAGCTGCTTTGTTTGAAGGAACGATTCCGTTACTTTCAAAGACAGTAAGTTGTGAGCTTTCATTACTGATATAGTCAGCTAACGCCATTGCTGCTAAAGGAGCTTCTGTTTGTTGGTTTACAGCAAATAGTTTTACACCCATGAAGGCTTTTTGTTGTACTGGACCATTACCAAAGTCAACAGTTGGGTAAGCAGCTACTGCCATATCATCGCCAATGGCTTTGATAACGTCATTTTTAGACCAAGGACCAGATAAGAAGGCATCAATTTTACCAGATTGTAAGCTTGCTAAAGTTTCAGCGTTTGATTGAACAACACCAGGATTATTTTTTTGATCAGCAATCCATTGCATAACTTGAATACCAGGTTCTGTATTAAAGTCTGTTCCTTTTGAATCTTCACCATTTTCACCGTATAAGTGTAAACCGTTACTCATAAATAATGGAGCGAAGACATAATTGGCACCAGCTTCTCCAAAGTTTGCGCCTAATTTACCTTTAGATGTTAGGCTTTCCCAAGTTTTCACATCATCTTCAGATAATTTTGATTTATTGTAGTAAAGGAATTGTGATTCAACACCATAAGGATAGCCGTAAAGTTCACCTTTCCAAGAAGCACCTTCAATGGCTGATTCAACGTTATTCTCTTTGACATCATCTGCGTATTTAGTGTTTGGATAAATTAAACCAGCTTCAGCCATTTGTCCTAATTGATCGTGTGGCATCATAAATACGTCGGCTGCTGCTTTAGGATCTTTGGATACATCTTTTTGAGCATCAGTAGAAGTACCTTCTGTCAATTCAACTTTTACATCTGGATATTCTTTCTCAAAATCAGCAATGATTTCTTTATATGCAGGAAGGAAGTCACGGTCTACCCAAAGTTTTACATTTCCTTCAACTTTAGGTTCTTCATTTGATGAAGCGTTTGCATCCTCTTGTGTATCAGAGTTACCTCCACCGCAAGCTGCTAATAATACCGCGCTACCTAACATTAAGCCAGTTGTCACATATTTTTTCCAATTTGTCTTCATTTTGTTGTCCTCCATAAATAATATTTCTTCTACACATGTGATTATGCAACCGTTTGCTGAAATAGTCAAGCTTTAAGTTGCAAAAAAATAAAAAAAGTATAAATAGCTGATAACTCTAGTGTTTATAGGATTACGAAAAAATGAGAAAATTCAGAAACTTTCTAATAATTAAAAGGAAAGAAACAGCAATTGTTCAGTTTGAAAAATTAAATGCAACCGATTGCTGTAAAATCGTTGCAACCGTTTTTCTTATGTGTCATAATAATAGTGAAAAATTGAAAAGGAGAAATGAATTTTATGAATACAGCAGCTATTTATCATCGCCCAGAAAGTGAATTTGCTTATCTATATGATGAAAAAACAATGCACGTCCGTTTAAGAACCGCTAGAGGAGATGTTCGCGAGGTTTCTTTATTACATGGAGATCCGTACTTATTGAATAAGGAAAAATGGCATAAAAAACCATTACGTATGACGTTGTTAATGTCGACGGATTTATATGATTATTGGTTTGTTGAGGTGACGGCACCTTATAAACGTTTGTCTTATGCATTCTCATTAGTAGGTGTAGATGGCTTGCCAGTCTTTTATGGCGACCATGGGGTTTATCCATTAACAGATAAATTTTTAGAAATGCCCAATAATTATTTCAGAATGCCATTTTATCAAGAAATTGACCGCTTTAAAGCACCAGAATGGGTGAAAGAAACGGTCTGGTATCAAATTTTCCCAGAACGTTTTGCAAATGGAGATAAGAGTAATGATCCAGAAGAGACATTACCGTGGGGGTCTAAAGATCCTAGCTACAAAGATTTCTTTGGCGGCGATTTACAAGGTGTAATTGATCATTTGGATTATTTAGAAGACTTAGGTATTAATGGTTTGTATTTCTGTCCGATTTTTGAAGCGTATTCAAATCATAAATATGATACAATTGATTATTTAAAAATTGACCCAGCATTTGGCGATGCAGAGACATTTAAAAATTTGGTAGAAGAATGTCATAAACGTGGTATTAAAATTATGTTGGATGCAGTGTTCAATCATATGGGAGATACGTCGCCTCAATGGCAAGACGTCTTGAAAAATGGCGAAGAATCTAAGTATGCTGATTGGTTCCATGTAAATGAATTTCCAGCAAGTTATAAAGAAGGATCATTCTTTGAAGAAGCAACAGATATTACGTATGATGTGTTTGCTTTTACGCCCCATATGCCGAAATTAAATACAGCTAATCCAGAAGTACAAGAACATCTCTTGGCTATTGCTCGTTATTGGATTGAAGAATTTGATATTGATGCTTGGCGTTTAGATGTTGCCAATGAAGTCGATCATGCGTTTTGGAAAAAGTTCCGTCAAGTTTGTGATGAGGCCAAGGATGATTTCTATATTTTAGGTGAAATTTGGCATTCTTCTCAAAGCTGGTTGCAAGGCGATGAATTTCATGCTGTGATGAATTATGCTTTTACAGATGCCATTATGGGATATTTTGTTAAAAACGAATTAAGCATGAGTAAAATGGTTTCTGAAATGAACAATCAATTGATGTTGTATCGCGATCAAACCAATCAAATACAATTTAATGTTTTAGACTCACATGACACACCACGTCTGTTAACTGAAACAAAAGAAGATAAAGAGTTAATGAAACAAGTTTTAGCCTTTACCTATATTCAACCTGGTGTTCCTTGCCTGTATTATGGTGATGAAGTAGGGATGACTGGGGGAATGGATCCGGATTGTCGTAAATGTATGATTTGGGAGGAAAAAGAACAAGATTTGAATTTACATCAATTTACCAAAGAGCTAATTAGCGTACGTAAAACAAATCAAAAAATTCTTTCAGAAGGAACCATTCATTGGAAACAAGTGTCGGAAGATTCAGGGGTCATTGTTTTTGAACGAAAATTAGATGGCGTGATTCTAACAGGAATTTTCAACACAGGAACGAAAGAAGTTCGCGCTGAAAAAGCTGGTGATATTCTTTTAAGTAATTTAGTGGAAGCATCTGACACAACTGTGGAAGTTGCTCCAAGAGGTTTTGCATTATTTATCCAAGAATAAAAAAGACAAAGGAAACAAGGCGAAGTCGCTCTTGTTTCCTTTGTCTTTGATTATTAAATAGGAAGTTTTTCCTATACACGTTGCGAAGAATCTTCCCCAAAATTCTTCTTAACTCAATTATAGAACAAAGTTAGTGTTTTTCACAAATAAAAACATTTTGCTAGGTCCTCTTTATTGTTTCTAAGGGTAGTTTCTCTTTCGTTATTTAATGAGAAAATTCTCATATATTTGATACATTGAAAACAAGAGGTATAACGTTTCTTAAGGAAAAATACTAAAGTTATTTTCCTTGAATTATAAAGGTTTTTATAGAGAATTATCTTTTTATCAAAGGAATTTTAAATGGGAAGTACAAAAATTTTCAAACAGAACGCTAGAAATTTCTAAGAAGTATGATAAAATAATGAAAATGTTGAATTAATTAAAGGAGTGTTTTAGATGGAGTCAGGATATCGTATTGCGGTGGTAGGAGCTACTGGTGCAGTAGGAACAAAAATGATTGAAATGTTGGAGCAAACTGTGCTACCTATTAAAGAGGTAAAATTATTAGCATCTAAGCGCTCTGCGGGAAAAAAAGCTACTTTCAAAGGAGAAGAACTGGTTATTGAAGAATTAGTGCCAGAATCGTTTGAGAATGTTGACATCGCTTTGTTTAGTGCTGGCGGCGGCATTTCGAAACAATTCGCCCCAGAAGCTGTTAAACGTGGTGCAGTTGTTGTTGATAATACTAGCCATTTTCGTATGGACCCAGAAGTGCCATTAGTGGTGCCGGAAGTAAATAAAGAAGCCTTGAAAAATCATAAAGGAATTATCGCTAATCCAAACTGCTCAACAATTCAAATGATGGTTGCTTTAGAACCGATTCGCCAAAAAGCTGGTTTAGATCGCGTGATTGTGTCTACATATCAAGCAGTCTCTGGTGCTGGAGCGAGTGCTATTCGCGAATTAGAAGAACAAACACAAGCGTATTTAAATGACACACCAGTTGAAGAATTGAAAGCTGAAATTTTACCTTGTGGCGGAGATAAAAAACATTATCCATTAGCATTTAATGCCTTACCACAAATTGATGTATTTGCTGAAGAAGGATACACTTATGAAGAATGGAAAATGATTCGCGAAACGAAAAAAATCATGGAAGACGACACAATCAAAGTATCAGCAACTTGTGTACGTATCCCAGTAGCTAGCGGTCATTCAGAATCTGTTTATATTGAAACAAAAGATGAATTAACTGTCGCTGATATTCGTGCATTAATGGAAGCTGCACCAGGTGTTGTTTTAGAAGATGATCCAAGTCAACAAATCTATCCGCAAGCATTAAATAGTATTGGCAAAAAAGAAACTTTTGTCGGACGTATTCGTAAAGATGTTGACGTGGATAATGGTTTCCATTTATGGGTAGTTTCAGACAACTTGTTAAAAGGTGCTGCATGGAATTCTGTCCAAATTGCAGAAACATTGCATGAGATGGACTTAGTACGTGTATAATCAAAACGACTAAGTGGTCACGCAAAATATCCGAACTATATAACAAAACCCTGTGCAAATGCAGGAGGATGTTCTATATAGTTCGGATATTTTTATTTGGCTTGTGCTAGTTTAACCAAGTAGCTAGTTGGTTAAATACTTTTTGCACTTGTTCATCTTCAGGTTGCTTTAAAAAGTCATGTTCTAAATCATAAACAGGAACGAATTTGCAGTCGGGAATCAAACGTTTTAATGATTTACTATATTTAAAAGGAACTTCTGCATCAGAAGTACTGGCTGTGCTAAAAGTAGGCGGGAATTGTTTCAATAATTCTGCAGAAATAGTAAAATCATCGATTGCTTGTTCAGACACTTGATAAAAATCATTTAATTGTTGTTGCTGCACACCATACATATATAATACATAACGTTGTAATAGTGGGTCGTCCCAAACGGTCTGGGTTTGGTCGATGCCTGCAATCATTTCAGGTGTAATTGTAGTGCTTGTTAATTGGCGTTTTGTATGGATAAATTTCAAATCGTAATAACCATAAAAATTAATTAGACATTCTGGTAAAGTCGCATTTGTTTGTAACAAATGAGCAGTTAAAGATAACAGTGCATAACCGCCTGCCGAGCGTCCGCAAAAACTAAAGGGGGCATCTTTAATTATCGTCTCTTTTATTTCAGCAAAAGAATCATAAATACCTGTTAAAATGTCTTTTAATGAATGATTGGGCGCTAATAAATAGTCCATCGCTAAAATCGTATATCCAGCATCCAAGAATTGCTGTGCCAATGCTTGGGGTAAGTCATTTTTACTTCCGTATATAAAACCACCCCCATGTAAATACACCATATATTTTCCATTGGTTGTAACTGGTGTATTTACGGCGATTTGACAGCCGTTACTTAACGTGAGAATTTCAGTCATTATTTGTCTCTCCTTTTTGTTTTCAATAAATACGTCCCAATCTCATAATTAACCAATTGAATTGGATTTGTCAAATCGATGTTTAACAAATGTTCAATTTTATTAAGACGATAACGAATCGTTTTTGAATGCAAAAAGAGCGTCTCAGCTGTTTTTTTGTAATTTCTTCCTACTTGGAAAAAGGTATATAACGTAAGAAATAGCTCTTCGTGTTTTTCCCATAGAAGATGCAACTGCGGTGGCACTAGTTTTTCTAGTTGTTCAGCTTGGTTTTCCCTCATGAAATAACGAAAGATTCCTAAATCATTAATCGACACAATCGGATCAATATGAAAATGTTGATTGAAACGAATGGCATCAAGGCATTCCAGCAAGATTTCTTTTAATTCCCCTTTTTCTTTAACCAAACTGAAAGAAATAGTGATTTCTTCCGATTCAAGAGTTGTTGCATCGATAATTTTTTTGATTTCTTCTTTTTTAATTTCTTGTTCCATTTTTTCAAGATTGTACAAAATAACCGTATAGTTGTAATGTTCAAAGAAAATTGTGTTTGAACGCAACGCATAGAGTCGTGTTAAGATTTCAGAATTATGAGGATATGTTTCTCCAGCTTTAGCGGAAAAAGTAATCCCTTGATAATAACGAAAATTATTCATTTTTGCTTCTTCTAATAAACTATTTAATTCATCCAAACTTGTGGGGGTATTTTGTAAAATAGCATCTGCCAAATTATTCATCCGGGCATAACGTTCTTTTTTCAAAAGATATTCCATTTGAAGACGTTCATGAATAATATCAATGACATTTTCGATAATCATCATATGCGAGGCTTCAATTGTTTGCTTCAATTGATAAACAATCAGCGTACAAGGGCTACCAAACCGTGTCGTAATTTCAGTTTGTAAAGCAGTTGCTTGTTGTGAACTATCTAAAGAAAATAAATTCAGGCGTTCATAATAATTTTTGGTAAACTCGTTGGTTTCGATATAATCTTTTTTTTGCACAATGTATTGTTCAAAAGAAGGGCCTTTGTGTATATCGAGTGACAGAGCTGGAATGCTAAGTGTGCAAGGCAATTGAATTAATTGATAAAAAGTTTCCATAATTTGTTCAAATGAATGCAGATTACGTTCGACTTTGGTAAAACGCTGACGAACATCATAATACGTTCGCAATAAGTGCCCTTGATGATTTAATAATGGTTCATAGATAGTTAACATGATTTTTTCGTAACTAATTTCTTGTTCCACTTTAATTAAAGGAATTTGATGTTCAAAACAAAGTGTGACAAGCCAATCGGGCAAAACCGTAATCAAACGATCCATTTTAACGACTAAACCACTAACTCCTAAATTTTTCATCTTTTGGAAAAAATTAATTAAATCAGTTGTCGGCAAATCTTTGAAAGCATACAGTGAAGTTAAAATTAATTGATTTTTTTTGCTCCAATTTTCAATATCTAAAGCTTCTAATACCATGGCAGAATCAACTTCATTGGTTAATCCAATATCTCCAGTTAAAAGTTTGCAGGTTTTAAAAAGTTCTAAAGACATAAGTTCTTTAATTGTCATAGTTGTCTCCTTTTGCGCTTTTTGGATAAAAAATGTAAAATAAATTTAGACTTTTGTCCAGTGTAAACGCAAACAACAAAAATTACAATAAGGATGTAAGCAATAAAAGGAGGAAATATAATGTTAAATACTGTTATTTTGAAAAATAACTACCAAGATTCAATCAATTTGATGCTTTTGACGAACAAGATCAATGAATTTGAGAACGTTACAATGAGCCAAATTATGATGGGGACAGATGCAAACAAAGACATTTTGCGCAATACTAATCTATTATCAACAGAAGCTGAAGCAGCATCAGCAAACGATTTGATGATTGTTGTAGACAGTGAAGATGATAATATTATGGACGAAGTATTACCGGCTGTCGATGAATTTCTAAGCGATTTATCTTCTAAAGGTGGATCAGAAGCCAAAGCTGCATCAACTTCTTGGGCAGAAGCTTTAGAAGCATTACCTGATGCAAACGTGGCATTGTTTAGTATTCCAGGTGAATACGGTGCACCTGAAATGGAAAAGGCTTTAAAAAATGATTTACACGTCTTTTCATTTACAGACAACATTGCAATTGAAGATGAAGTACGCTTGAAAAAATTAGCTCACGAAAAAGGTCTTTTAATGATGGGACCTGACTGTGGAACAGGGATTATCTCTAGTATTCCAGTTGCCTTTACTAACGTAGTATCACCAGGAAACATCGGTGTTGTTGGTGCATCAGGTACAGGAATCCAAGAAGTAACAACTATCGTTGACCGTTTAGGCGGCGGTGTAGTTCACGCAATTGGAACTGGTGGTCGTGACTTAAGCGATAAAGTTGGCGCAATTACAATGAAAGATGCCATCGTTGCTTTAGAAAACCACGAACCAACAGATGTGATTTGTGTTATCTCTAAACCACCTGCAAAAGAAGTACGTGATGAAGTGGTTCAATTATTACAAAGTATTTCTAAACCAGTTGTTGCTATTTTCTTAGGTGAAAAACCAACTGCCCATGAAGGAAAAGTTTATTTAGCACACACATTAGAAGAAACAGCTCGTATTGCGGTTGATTTAGCGAACGAAGAAGCTATTAAAGCTAACTATTTAGAAGCAATTGCTAAACCAGATGCACCTGTTTTACCAGAAGATAAAGTGGTTAAAGGGTTGTATTCAGGCGGAACACTGGCTTCTGAAGCAGGTATGTTAATTTCTGAGGCATTAGGTTTGGAAGGCTTAGTGAAAAAAGAAGGCTTTGTCTTGAAATCACATGGTTATGAAGTAATGGACTTAGGGGATGATATCTATACACAAGGTAAACCACATCCAATGATTGATCCAGAAGTTCGTATTCAAAAAATCAGAGAATATGCAACCGATAAAGATACAGGCATCATCTTATTCGATGTTGTGTTAGGTTACGGTGCACATGCAGATATGGCAAGTGCGTTATTACCAGCGATTGAAGAAGCGCGCCAAACAGCAAAAGCTGATGGACGTGAATTACACTTTGTAGCAACTGTATGTGGAACAACTAAAGATCCACAAAATTATCATGAGACAGTAAAACGACTAAAAGATGCAGGGGTATTTGTTGAAGAAAGCAATGCTAAAGCAGTTCGCTTAGCGTTATTACTAAAAGGCATTGAATTTACTGAAGAAGATAAATCAGTAGTTGCATACGAAGGCGAAACAGTTGAAATTCCTGAAGTTAGCGAAAAAGTGATGGAATTATTGAATACAAAACCACGTATTATTAACGTTGGCTTACAAAGCTTCAACGAATCAATCGTTGAATATGGCGGAAAATCTGAGCAATTTAACTGGCGCCCACGTGCGAATGGAAACAAAAAAATGATTCGCATTTTAGATGCTCTTGAAGATTATGAAGAACAAATTGCAACAGAAAACCAAAAAGTAATTGATAAAATGCAAAATTCACAACCATTCTTAGTGGATGTCGTTCCAGCGAAAACAGTTATTCCAGAGTTAAACGAAGAGAAGAAAACCTTACTTCATGCCGGACCGCCAATTAAATGGGAAGATATGACAAAACCTATGCAAGGTGCCTGTCTAGGGGCAGCATTATTTGAAGGTTGGGCAACAACTGAAGAAGATGCTTTGAAACTGTTTGAAAATGATGAAGTTCGCTTCATTCCTTGTCACCATGTTCAAGCCGTTGGACCAATGGGTGGTATTTCTTCAGCAAACATGCCAATGTCTGTGATTGAAAACCGTTCAGAAGGAAACCGCGCATTCTGTATCTTAAATGAAGGTATCGGAAAAGTGTTACGTTTCGGCGCTTATTCAAAAGAAGTAGTTGACCGTTTAATCTGGATTCAAGATGTTTTAGGACCAACTTTATCTAAAGCATTACAAAAAACAGAAGAAGGCTTGAACTTAAACGTATTGATTGCTCGTTCGATTACAATGGGAGATGAATTCCACCAACGTAATATTGCAGCATCATTAAACTTCTTAAAAGAAATGGCACCATTAATTACAACCTTAGATATTTCTGAAGAAGAAAAATATGAAGTAATTAAATTCTTATCAGACACTGATCAATTCTTCCTAAACATCATGATGGCAGCAAGTAAAGCGATTGTTGATGGTGCACGTAAAGGCACAAAAGGAACTGTTGTAACAACAATGGCACGTAACGGTGTTGACTTCGGTGTACGTATTGCAGAAACAGGTGATACTTGGCACATTGCTCCAGTAAATACGCCTAAAGGCTTGTACTTCACTGGCTTCTCAGAAGAAGACGGTAATCCAGATATTGGTGATAGTGCAATTACTGAAACAATTGGTGTAGGTGGAATGGCTATGGTTGCTGCTCCAGGTGTTACACGTTTCGTTGGTGCTGGTGGATTCCAAGATGCCTTAGATATTTCAAACGAGATGGCAAAAATTTGTATTACCCATAATCCAACATTCACAATTCCAACTTGGGACTTTAAAGGAACTTGTCTAGGTATTGACATCCGTAAAGTAGTTGAAACTGGTATTACACCATTAATCAATACAGGTATTGCGCACAAAGAAGCAGGGCGTGGTCAAGTAGGTGCTGGTACAGTTCGCGCACCTCTAGGATGTTTTGAAAATGCTTTAGAAGCTTATGCGAAGGAATTAGGCATTGACGTTGAATAACGTAAAAATTAGCGACGGTATTTTTCCCATCAACCAATTCGGTAAGATGGGAAAAATCCATAGCGTTTTTGATCGTTCCTTTAATCTTAAAGTGGGCGATCGTTTAGTAAATGTTGCTAATTATGCAGGTTACCTATCAAGTTTTGGAATTTATTTACCAGATGATCTTTTTCAAGCGATTACTCCTTATGTGCAACAAGATAATCTCGTGAAAATTTTTGCGAATGGTTTGACGTTGTATAGTCGCAATGGAATCAAAAAAATTACATGGTCAGAATATGAAGTTGTCAGCCTTCAAGTTAAACAGTTTCAATTAACAACTGCACAACGACAATTGTTAAGAGAAGTTTTATTGGAAGCAAACTTAGAACAGCAAATTGGTTTACCCTTAGAAGAAAAAGAACAAATTATTTTCCAAAAAATGCGCCAAAGGAAACAACAAACATTACGTGAGTGGCAAGAAATTGTTGCCTATCTTGTTGGTAGAGGAAAAGGATTAACACCTAGTGGGGATGATATTCTAGTTGCTTATTTAGTTATGCTACATGTCATGAAAGATACCCGAGCAAAAGAAGTTCTCACTGCCTTGCAACAACCACTTTCAACTACCGATATCAGTAAGGAATACATTTGGTACTCCATTAAAGGCTATGTTAATTCGCTTGTCTATCAATTATATGTAGATTTAGAAGCGAATAAAGAAAAAGCTGTTATTAAAAAAGATGTACAGCACGTAATGCGAATTGGGCATTCTTCAGGAAAAGATTTAAGTTATGGCTTATTATTGGCGCTCGATAATGACGAGAAAAAGGAGAGAATAACGTGAGTTTAAATGTTATTGCATTAGGTGGAAACGCTATCTTAGATACGGATCCTACAGATGTCGGTCAAAAAGAATTTATTAAAAAAGCTGCAAAATATATTGTTGATTTTGTAGAAAAAGGCGAAGATGTTGTCATTTGTCACGGAAATGGTCCTCAAGTAGGGAATTTATTATTACAGCAAAAAGCTGGTGAAAGTGAAAAAAATCCAGCATTGCAATTAGATTCTTGTGTCGCTATGACACAAGGTAGTATTGGCTATTGGTTACAAAATGCGTTGAATAATGAATTTTCTAAGCGTAATGTATCAAAACCAGTAGTATCAGTTGTAACACAAGTAGAAGTTGATGCAAATGATCCTTCATTTAAAAATCCGACAAAACCAATTGGTCCTTTCTTCACAGAAGAAGAATCAAAAATCGAAGCAGCAAAAGATAATTCAACTTTTGTTGAAGATTCAGGTCGAGGCTATCGTAAAGTGGTTCCTTCACCACAACCACAAAGTATTGTTGAAAAAGATGCCATTCGCACAATGATTCAAGGCGGTGTGGTAACAATTAGCGCTGGTGGTGGCGGGATTCCAGTCATTGCTCAAGATGGTGGTTATGTGGGTGTTGAGGCAGTTATTGACAAAGACTTTACATCAAAAGTCTTAGCAGAAAATGTCAAAGCAGATCGTTTAATTTTATTAACGGGTGTGGATAACATTTATATCAACTATAACAAACCTGATCAAAAAGCGTTAGAAACAATCAGTATTGCTGAAGCAGAAGGATATATTGCAGAAGGGCATTTTGCTGCTGGCAGTATGCTACCAAAAATTGAAGCAGCATTGGACTTTGTTAAAGCGGCAAGCAACCGTAAAGCAGTAATTACTTCAATCGAGAATTTAGAAAATATTCAGGATGATGCTGGCACAACGATTGTTTCAGATTAGCAAAATGAAAAAATAGATGGGAAGAACTTGGATATTTTCAAGTTCTTTTTTTTATAACATAAATTATATGGCAAGTTAGCACAAAAAGTCATTTGATTTTGTTACAAATGTACAATGATAATTCGTTTAAAAACGATTACAATAGATATAACAAACAAAGGAGATGTTTAATATATGGATTTAGAGAAAGTATTAGCAGATAATATCGAAAATCTATCAGCGATTGGCAGCGATCCAACTGGAGGGATGACGCGCCTTCTTTATACTGATTCTTGGTTAGAAGCGCAAAAATTTGTAGAAACACAATTAACCAATGCAGGACTAACAGCTTCATTTGATGAAGTAGGAAATTTATTTGGTCGTGTAGAAGGAACAAAATACCCAGAAGAAACCATCTTATCTGGTTCACATATTGATACAGTTGTGAATGGTGGAAATTTAGATGGACAATTTGGTGTGATTGCAGCATATGTGGCGATTCAATACTTATTAGAAACTTATGGCAAACCATTACGTTCTTTAGAAGTGATTTCAATGGCTGAAGAAGAAGGTAGTCGTTTCCCAACTGTTTTCTGGGGCAGTAAAAACTTCGTCCGTGAAGCAAAACGTGCTGATGTAGAAGAAATTGCTGATTTTGAAGGGAAAAAATTTGTCGATGAAATGCATCGCCAAGGATTTGATTTCCGCGATGAGAGCACACCGAAAAGAGAAGACATCCGTGCTTTTGTTGAAATCCATATTGAGCAAGGAAATGTTTTAGAAAATGAAGAATTACAAATTGGTGTAGTCAACAACATTGCAGGACAACGTCGCTACACGATTGTATTAAAAGGTGAAGCAAACCACGCTGGAACGACACCTATGGGCTATCGTAAGGATGCTGTATACGGTTTTTCTAAGATTTGCTCAGAGATCATCGATCGTGCGTTAGTCGTCGGAGATCCGCTTGTAGTGACGTTTGGGAAGGTTGAACCAAAACCGAATACGGTAAACGTTGTTCCAGGAGAAGTATTATTCACCATGGACTGTCGTCATACAGACAAAGATGTGTTAAAGAACTTCACAGAAGAAGCCGAAGCGTTAATGAAAGAAGTTGCTGAAAAACATCAATTAGATATCGATATTGATTTATGGATGGATGAAACACCTGTACCTATGAATGAAGAAATTGTAGCGACTGTAGAAAAAGCAGCCAAAGAAGAAAACATGAAATACAAAGTGATGCATAGTGGTGCAGGACATGATTCTCAAATTATTGCGCCTCATTATCCATCAGCAATGATTTTTGTTCCAAGTATTAAGGGGATTAGTCATAATCCAGCAGAAGCAACCAACCATGAAGATTTAGTTGCAGGTGTAAAAGTGTTAGCAAGAGCCTTATATGAATTAGCATATAAAGAATAAATGTAGAAAGCAGGGAATAGGCATGGGTTACAAAAACAACAACACAGGGTACTTAGATGGATTATTACAATCTAGAGCAGTGATCAAGAAGAATAATTTTGCTATTCTTCCTCATGATGGCTTAGTTAATAATGTGATACCAGGATTTGAAAACTGTGGTTGCTCAATTTTAGGTTCCAAACAAATTGGAGCAAATTTTGTTGATTATATTATCACAATGAAAAAAGATGGCGAAAACAGTCGCGGTTTTGGCGGAGAAGGTGTGGAAACACTAGTCTACGTGATTGAAGGAGCATTGGAAGTTCGTGATGATAAAGAAACACATAAACTTACAAGCGGTGGTTATGCGTATTTTCCTGCAAGTCAATTAATGTACTTGAAAAATGCTCAAGAAGAACCAACAGAAATTTTCCTTTATAAAAAACGTTATCAACCATTAGAAGGTTACGAAGCTCATAAAGTGGTAGGTAACATTGAAGATATTGAACCCGTTCAATACGAAGGTATGGAAGATGTTTTATTATGGGACTTTTTACCAAAAGACCTTGGTTTTGATATGAATTTCCATATCTTATCATTTGAACCTGGTGCAAGCCACGGTTATGTTGAAACACATTATCAAGAACATGGTGCTTACTTGCTTTCAGGACAAGGTATGTACAATTTAGATAATGAATGGTATCCCGTTGAAAAAGGAGATTATATTTTTATGAGCTCTTATGTCCAACAAGCAGCCTATGCTGTTGGTCGAGGAGAACCATTATCTTACGTGTACTCAAAAGATTGCAATCGCGATCCTGAAATTTAAGGCAGAGGAGCATATAAATGGAAGAAACAGTTATTGTACAACCAAATGAATTATATCAATTAATCCAAACAAAATTAGAAAAAGCTGGGCTAAAATCAGAACATGCCAATGAAGTTGCCAATCATCTTGTGTTTGCAGATGCGAATGGCATTCACTCACATGGCGCTGTTCGTGTAGATTATTACGCTGAACGAATTGCTAAAGGCGGTGTCAATCTTGACCCGGAGATTACTTTTGAAAAAACTGGGCCAAGCACAGGAATTGTTCACGGAGAAAATGGTGTAGGACAATTTGTTGCGTTGAAGAGCTTAGAATATGCAATGGATGTAGCGAAAGAATCCGGAGTGGCGGTTGTTGGGATTCGTAGAATGAGCCACAGCGGCGCACTATCTTATTATGTAAAAAAAGCAGCAGAGCAAGATTTGATTGCCATTTCAATGTGTCAATCAGATCCGATGGTTGTACCATTTGGTGGTAAAGAAAATTATTTTGGAACAAACCCAATTGCTTTTGCCGCTCCGCGAAAAGTAGGTGACCCGGTAGTCTTTGATATGGCCACTACGGTACAAGCATGGGGCAAAATTTTAGATGCACGTTCTAAAAATAAAGATATCCCAGATACCTGGGCAGTTGATAGTGAAGGAAAACCAACAACAAATCCTCATGACGTGCATGGGTTATTACCAATTGCCGGACCTAAAGGGTTTGGCTTAATGATGATGGTGGATATTTTATCAGGAATGTTATTAGGTTTACCGTTTGGGAAAAATGTGTCATCAATGTACAACGATTTAACAAAAGGACGTGATTTAGGACAAATCTTTATTTTAATCGATCCAAAACGCTTCACTGATTTAGAACAATTCAAAGAAAATATCGAAACCATGGTAAGTGATTTACATGCCATTCCTGTGGCAGAAGGTTTTAAACAAGTGTACTATCCGGGTGAAATCAATCAATTGAACTTCGAAAACTACATGGAAAATGGTATTCCTGTTGCTGCGAATATTTATGATTATTTGAAGAGTGACACGGTTCATTTCGATCAATATGGTGGTTCAAACGCTTTTGCAGAAAAAGAGTAAGAAAAAAGGAGAACAAGATTTCTCTTGTTCTCCGGACACTTATTGATCCAAAGTCTCTTCTGATAATTCCAACGCAAGTCGAATATCAAGACTAGTAACTGAATCATGAATGTCTTTTCCAAGGAGTTGTGAACAACGCTCAATACGATATTTAATCGTATTTCGATGGACAAACAATGCTTTGGCTGTCTGAGCAATTTCACATTGAAAGTCTAAATAACATTTGAGTGTTTTCCGTAATTCGATAAAAGAGTCTTCTGAAGGATAAGCCAATTCTTTCAAAGTACTCTCGCAAAAATAGTGGATATCCGTCATATTAATTTTTTCAAATAAATTTCGCATCCCACGTGGTTGATAATGAGCAATTGGTTTCTCTAAGTCAATCGTTGTCGTCAACATTTCATTATAAGCATTCTCTGCTTCAATAAATGATTTGGCAACTTGTTGAATCGTATCATAAATATTTCCCATGCCAAATACTAATTGAATGCCACTAATTATTTTTAATTCATTTGCGGCATTTAGTAAAATCTCTTCAACGTGATCTAATTTATGTTGAATGAGCAAGGCAAAATGATTGGTATTTTTGATTTTGAATAAGCTCATATCTTTAATTTGAGAATCAAGTGATTCTTGTAACCATTGAAAAGCAAGTTGGCTTTCCTCTTCTTGATAGCGAATTTTTTTTGAATTATTACTATGACAAGCAATATAAATAATACGATAATGTCGTGCTTTAACTAATCCGTAATTGATGCCCAAATCAAGCCAGTCACGTTCCTTAGGGGAAGATGATTGTTGGTATTCTATCATTCGTGTTAAAAAATCAGTTTTTAAATGGTCCAAGGATTCTTGAATCTTTTGATTTTTATAAAGCATAAATGACAAGACCAATTTTGCTTGATCGATTGCAAAATCAGATACTGGATAAGGAATCTGCTCAGGATTCAAAATCACAAGATAATGTGGAAAATAGCTATTAATCTCCACTGGATAATACGCTACTTGCAATTTTTTATTAGTTGAATCTTCAATCAACAACGAGGTAGCTTTTTTCTGAGCAAATGCAAAGTTTCGTTGTGACAATTGCTCGACATAATAATCTGCAGGTGTGGTAATTTTTGTAAAATGTTTCGAACAAGCAAGTATCTTTTTATACGGATTTAATAAGATAACTGGTGCATTGACCAGTTCGCCAAAACTATCAATGAAGCGTTCGTAACTCACATCATTTACCAACATGTCAGAAAATTGCTTTTGAATATCTAATGCGTAACTGAGTTGCTCAGTTTTTGTATACCATAATAAATTCAGCAATTGATGTAACAAATTACCTAATGGAATGGTGCTAGGTATTTGAACAATTGGCAATTTTTTTTGGTTCGCATAGGCGATAACAGAAGGATCAATCGCTTCGATAAAACGTCCCACTTTAATTCCTAAGCCGATAGCCTGTTTCTCTTTTAATGAGTCGATGAGAGTAAAGAGTGCCTGTTGATTATCTTTATAAATCATCGCTGTCGTTAAAATAAACGTTTTTTCAGGAATATAGTGAGCAATATCTGGCGTTTCTGTAATCTCAACGCTCTCTATTTCGCAAGTTGCATCTACCGAATCGGTAAGCAATGTTAAATTTGTAAAGCGAGGAATCGCTAACAAATCGATTAAGGTTTTCACAAAAACATCTCCTTTTTGCTATTATATAAAAAAAGGAGAATAGACTCAAATCATTTTTTGTATAAATTGGCTAAAATTAGTCATAAGTTGTGCTGAAGTGATAACTCTATTTTTCAAAAAAAGAAAAGGATGAGATAGTATGTTTTCAGAATTAGTAATTCCACACAGAACCATCATGACACCTGGACCCGTTGAGGCAAATCCTGTTGCGTTAAAAGCAATGAGTTCACGAATTTTGGGTCAGTTTGATCCAGCTTTCTTGACAATTATGGATAATGTCAAAGAAATGATTAAATTACCATTTGGGACCCAAAATAAAGAAGCCTTTGCTGTTGATGGCACTTCTCGTTCTGGTTTAGAGGCAGCTATGATTGCACTCATTGAACCAGGAGATAAAGTGTTGATTCCGGCATATGGACGTTTTGCTTATTTATTAGGTGAAATTGCTGAACGTGCCAAAGCAGAGATTATGTATCTGGAAAAAGAGTGGACATCAACATTCGATCAACAAGTAGTGATCGATGCCATCGATGAATTCCAACCAAAAATTGTAGCGATGGTTCACGGTGAAACAGCCAATGGTCAAATGCAATCAATTGATAAAATTGGTCAACATTGCCGTGAAAATGACATGTTCTTTGTAGTTGATATGGTTGCTACGTATGGTGGTGTTCCTCTACAAGTTGATGATTGGTGTGTTGATATTGCGGTTGGTGGAACACAAAAATGTTTAAGTGTACCAGCTGGAATGTCATTAGTGACTTACAATGACCGTGTTGAAGCAGTTTTAGATGCTCGTTACCAAAAAGAATTAGGTTTGAGTAAAGATGATCGTAACGAAAATCATATTTCTAGTAATTACCTAGATTTAAGTCAATTGCAACGTTATTGGAGTTCAGAACGTATTAATCATCATACTGAGGCAACAAGTATGATTTATGCGTTACATGAAGGATTACGTTCAATTATTAATGAAGGTCTAGAAAATATTTATGCACGTCATGCATTAAATGACCAAGCAATTGTTGCTGGAATTAAAGCGATGGGGCTGGGCTTTTATGGTGATTTAACAACAAAAATGCCAACAGTTACGCCTGTAATGATTCCAGATGGTGTTGGTGATGGCGAGCAAGTTCGTGAATTATTATTGAATCAATTTGGTGTGGAGATTGCCTCTTCATTTGGTGATTTAAAAGGAAAATTATGGCGTATTGGTAACATGGGTTACAGTAGTCGTCATGAAAATGTTTTACAAGTATTAACCGCTTTAGAAGGTGCCTTAACATATTATGGAGCACCAATCAAACACGGTGAAGCGGTGAAAGCTGCTTTAGCGATTTATGAGAATAATTAATTGTAAAGTTATTACTTTGCACACATGGAGGAAATAGAATGGAAACAAAAAAAGTTAATGCTGGTATGGAATACTGGAAAAAAATAATCATCTTGCTTTGTTCAGGCTGGGTAACAATTTGGATTTATCGCTCAGCGTTAGCGCCAGTATATCCACAAATTAACGATTCATTAGGAGGCGGCATTTCAGACAGCGCCTTAGGTTCAATTTCAAGTTTTTACTTTTTAGGATATGTTATCATGCAGATTCCTGCTGGCTTTTTAGTTGATAAAATTGGTAAGAAACAAGTCTTGCTTCCAGGATTTATTTTATTTGGAATTGCTGCGTTCTTAATTTCACAAGCATCAAGTATTGGAATGATTTATGCAGGAAGCTTCTTAGCCGGAATTGGTTGTGGATCATTTTATGGAGCTGCGTATTCATTGACTTCACAAAATATTCCACAAGCAAAAAGAAGTTTCTCAACAGCGATTGTTAATAGTGGTTCGGCGATTGGTTCAGGATTTGGTTTGATTCTTTCTAGTTTACTAGTTGTTCAAATGCAAATGCCTTGGCAAACTATGATGTACATTTCAGTAGCCTTAATCGTTTGTATGTTAATCGCATTTGCTTTAGTAATCCGCGGAAACAAAGATGACGTAGCATTTATTGAAAAAGCAAAATTAGAAGAGAAAAAGAAAGCTGCGCCTGAAAAAGTTAAAGAAGATGTATCGTTCAAGAGTTTATTTGCACCAAGAATGTTGTTCACATATATCTTATATTTTGCAACATGTTATGCGTATTATATGACAGTTACTTGGTTACCAAACTTCTTGGGAACAGAACGTGGCTTCAAAGGTGTAGCGATTGGATTTTCTGCTTCATTAGTTGCCTTTGCATCAATTCCAGGAGCTTTATTATTCAGTCGTTTAGCTGATAAATACATGAACAAAAAAATTCAATTTATCGTTGTTTTAGAATTACTAGCTGCGGCAATGTTATTGATTACAGTACAATCAACCAACCAAGTCTTCTTATTGATTGCATTAATCTTATATGGATTCTTAGGAAAATTAGCGGTAGAACCAATTATCATTTCTTGGTTAGGTGAAAATGCACCAAAAGTTGGTGTTGGAACAACATTAGGTGTATTTAATTTCTTTGGAATGATGTCATCGGTTATTGCACCACGTTTAACAGGTTCAATTTCAGATATGACTGGTTCAAAAGAAATGGGCTTTTACATTTCAGTCGTTCTATTAGTTGTCGGAACGTTGCTATTCTTATCAGCAAACTTGAAAAAAGCAAAATAATTTTAATCAAAGCATGTGAGAATAACTTATTCTCACATGCTTTTTCGCTTTAAGGATAAAAAAGAACACTAAAATTTGGACATTTTTCTATTGTAAGCGTATTCTCCTAACCTTTAAGATAAAGGCAATAAAACAACATCATATTGTTTTAAAAAAAAGAGTAGAAAAGAGGGGAAAATATGAAGAGAACAAGCGAACCATCAGGAGTAAAAGTTAGTAATAACTACTGGATTAAAGTTGTAGCTATCTTTTTTGTTGGTTGGGTATTGATGTATGCAACAAGAACAATCTTTAATCCAATCATGGGCGTTGTTGGTGAAGAATTTGGTTTGAGTAACACACAATTAGGTTTAGCGAATAGTATGTTCTTCTTAACTTACGCAATTGCTCAGATACCATTTGGTGTTATTGGTGATAAAATCGGAAGGAAATTGGTTATTACCATCGGATTTATTGTCTTAGCTATTATGACTTATTTAACAGGAATAGCAACAACATTTGTTTTATTCTTAATGATTCGAGCATTTGCTGGGATTGGTCAAGGCGCATATTATGGTCCGCAATATGCGTTATCTACTGAAGCAATTCCTGATAACAAACGAACAGTCGGAAACGCAATCATCAATAGTGGGATGGCGTTTGGTACCTCAGGAGGGTATTTACTATCAAGTAAATTAGTTTTAGAAAATGGGGAACATTGGAGCAAACCATTTTATATTATGGCTGTACCAACGCTGATTGTCGGCATTTTATTTTTTATTGTTTTGAAAGAAAAAGTTATTCGACCAGAAGATGTGAATAAAACTGCTCAAGAAGCACCTGTAAAACAAAAAGGATCTTTAATTGCAATTTTTAGTAATCGTAATTTATTAGCTGCGTTTATTTTATGTTTTACAAGTATCTATGCAAACTTTGTAATTATTACCTGGTTGCCTCAATTTTTAATTGCTGAGCGAGGCTTCGAAGGTTCAAGTGTTGGATTTATTTCTTCTTTAGTTCCATGGGCATCAATACCTGGAGCGTTATTATTTGCACGCATTAACGATAAATTAGGGAAAGCGAAACCGCTTGTTTTCACTTTGGTTCCATTAGCAATCCTTTCTGTTTTTGCGATTGCCTTTGTCCAAGATAGAACAATCTTAATCGCGATGTTGGTTTTATATGGATTAACAGGTAAATTAGCTCTAGATCCGATTGTAGTAACTTATGTAACAAGAAATGCACCAGCTAATGCGTTAGGTACAACCTTGAGTGCGTATAACTTTATTGGTATGTCTGGTTCAATCTTAGCACCTTATGTAACAGGGTATTTAGCTGATACATTAGGATCAATGCAAGTAGGTTTTTATTTAGCTAGTATCTTATTAATTATTGGTGTCATTTTATTTGCACTATTGGCTAAAGAAAAAAGTGCGACTCCTAATTAAAGGCATGAATATTTTCTTTGTTTGAATTTAGTGTATACTATAAACTGACTATCTTTATTTATTAAGATAGTCAGTTTGCATGTAAAGAAAAAGTTTTAAAATTCTGAAATTGAAAAAGGAGAGAATATGAAAAAGAAAATTTCGATGACGAGTCAAATTGTCATTGCTGTGGTTATTGGTATATTGGTTGGTATACTAGTTCCATCAATGGCACAACATTTAAAAATTGTAGGTGATTTGTTCTTACGATTAATGCAAATGGCTATTCCGGTTTTAATTTTAGGCCAAATTATTCAAGCGGTTGCAAGTATTGAATCAAAAGAACTAACGAATTTAGGTGGACGCACAATTTTTGTGTTTGGTTGTTCTTCGCTTTTAGCAGCTACTTGGGGCATTTTGATGGCAGTCGTATTTAATGCTGGTAGCGGAACGGATCTGTCGAATGTGCAAGAGACAGCTATTGAAGCACAAGAAATATCCTTTTCCGAAACCTTTTTAGGCTTTATCCCTACGAACATTTTTGCGTCACTTTCAAGTGGTACCATTGTTCAAATTATTGTTTTTGCGCTATTTTTCGGGATTGCATTAAATAAGTTTATGAGCAAACATCCTGAATCAGGGCTTGCTCAAATCATTGTTGATTTTAATGAAGTTATTTTGATGATTATTCGCTATGTGATGATTATTGCACCACTAGGTATTTTTGCTCTTATTGCATCAACAATTAGTAATTTAGGCCCAGAAATTATTTTGTCCTTGCTTTCTTATTTGGGCGTGTATGGTTTAGCTACATTGTTATTCTTGGGATTATGGATTACCTTCATTACATTATATGTAGGTGTCAACCCACTACGTTTAATCAAAAATATGAAAAACATGACTATCATGGCTTTGGCGACAACTTCCTCAGCCATTACTTTGCCAACTGCAATGGAGGAAACGCAAAATAAATTAGGTGTAAGTGATCGTATCACCAACTTAGTCTTACCTCTAGGAATGTCGTTAAATAGTAACGGTTCAGCGATGCATATGGCCATTACGGTAATGACCATTTCCCAAATGTATCAAATCGATTTTAGTATCTCGCAAATGATTTATGTCGCTATTGCTGCAACAGTAATTTCTTTAGCCAATGCAGTAGTACCAGGTGCAGGCTTAGTTTCTTTAGCGATTATTGTCCCACAAATGGGTCTGCCAATTGAAAGTATTGCGATTTTTGCTGGTGTCGAGTGGTTTGTCGGTATGTTACGAACCATCTTAAATGTAAATTCCGATGTTTATTCAGCGATTGTTGTTGCTAAATCAGTTAATGAAATTGACTATGATGTTTTTAACGGCAAAAAAGTAATTGGATAATAAATGAACAGCTAGTTTCTTTAGAGAAATCAGCTGTTTTTTTAATAAATCGCTGATAGAATCATTGGAATCTTCTTTTTAAGAATGAAGTTATGTTATACTGTAGAAGAATCTTTTCGTGTAGGTAGAAGATATAACACTGCGATTTTCGTAAAATGTGTTGTATAATGAATAGGATAATAATGAACGTGTTTCTTATTTAAAAATAAATATACATACTTATAAGAAGTAGTAAATATAAACAATTGAGAGGTGAAAATTTTGAGTAAAATCAAAATTATTCCCCTTAGTGGTGTGCGAGAAAATGGTAAAAACTTGTACATTGCTGAAGTGGGAGAGGATATATTTGTGCTAGACTGTGGTCTACGCTATCCAGAAAATGAGTTATTAGGAATCGATACGGTCATTCCTGATTTCACGTATTTAGAAGACAATGCCGAGCGTGTGGCGGGTGTATTTTTAACACATGGACATGCTGATGCAATTGGCGCATTACCATACTTTTTAGAAAAAATCCAAGCACCAGTATTTGGGACAAAATTAACAATTGAATTAGCTAAATTAACCGTACAACGTTACGAACCAACAAAGAAATTTAAAGAATTCCACGTCATTGATGTGCATTCTGAAATTGACTTTGGTTCTGCAACTGTTAGCTTCTTTCCAACAACACATTCGATTCCTGATTCAGTCGGAATCAGTTTGAAAACACCAGCTGGCAATATCGTTTATACAGGAGACTTTAAATTTGATCAGGCAGCTGTTCCGATGTATCAAACAGATTTTGCTCGTCTAGCGGAGATTGGTAAAGAAGGCGTGTTGGCTTTATTAAGTACTTCAAGCAACGCTGAAAATCCTGCCACAGTAGCTTCAGAAGCTCAAATTGCGGATGAAGTCTATGATACCATTCGTTATTGGGAAGGTCGCATTATTGTTGCTTGTGTTGCTAGTAACTTACAACGTGTACAACAAGTGATGGATGCTGCTTATCGTTCGGGCCGCAAAGTGGCATTGACGGGACAAGACTTTGGTAAAATTATTCGTACGGCGATGAAGTTAGGTAAATTAGAAATTCCTGATGAAGCTATTTTAATTACTCAAAAAGAAATGAAAAACTATGATGACGACCAATTAGTTATTTTAGAAACTGGTCGAATGGGTGAACCAATCAAAGCTTTACAACGAATGGCAAGTGGTGCTCACCGTACATTACGGATTAAAGAGGGCGATTTGGTTTATATTACTACAACGCCAACGATTGCGATGGAAACCTTTGTAGCAAAAACAGAAGATATTATTTATCGTGCCGGTGCTACTGTGAAAAATATTTCGGATAACTTACGCGTATCCGGGCATGCAAGTCCAAATGATTTGCAGTTAATGTTGAACCTAATGAAACCAAAATATTTTATTCCAGTACAAGGAGAATATCGTTTGCTTTCAGCCCATGCCAGTTTAGCGCAAGAAGTAGGTTTGCCATTAAACCGTATCTTTATTACTGCGCGTGGGGACGTCTTGGAATACGACAAAGGCGAGCTAACAACGGCCGGTTCAGTTCCCGCAGAAAATGTTATGGTTGATGGAATTGGTGTCGGTGATATTGGTAATATTGTCTTAAAAGACCGTAAAGTGTTATCAGAAGATGGTATCTTTGTCGCTGTTGTGACCATTAATCGCCGAGAAAAACGAATTGTATCGAAACCACAGATTACTTCTAGAGGTTTTGTTTATGTCAAAGCAAGTCGTGACTTGATTCGTGAAGGTGGCGAAATGGTTGAGCAAATTGTTGACAAACATCTCCATGAAGACGATTTTGAATGGAGTAAATTAAAACAAGATATTCGTGACCAATTAAGTCGTTATTTGTTTGAACAAACAAAACGTCGACCAGTGATTTTACCGGTCATCATGGAAGCTAGTCAACGAAATAGAAGAAGATAAGCGCTACGATAGTGACAACAGTCGTTAACATTGAATGAAAATAAATAGAGCAACAAGGAAATCAACGTGATTTGCTTGTTGCTCTATTTTTCATTTGCCAACAAATTAGGGGGCTAAAGGACCACCTGATAAAGCTATAATGAAAAGTACAACGATAAAAATCAAAGGATTTAAACTAATTATAAATGAAAAAATATCTATTTTTTGTTTATATTTTTTATAGGCTCCGACTGTACTTATACATAACAGCAAAGAAAGAATACCCACTATAGGCGTTCCAAAATCGACATCGGTTAAAAAAATTCTTGTGGGAGGAAACCACACCATTAATAGAATTATTAGGGCACCAATAAAATTAACTAGAGATATTTTTTTCATAGAATGCCTCCTTCTTGTAAAACGCTTTCTTTAATTGTAACATAACTTTAAGTATGGTTTTATGAAAATCTATCTTTGAGCTAAATGCTAGTTGCAAACGATGTTACTAGGTATTTATAAAGCAGTTCAACGTAGTGATTATATTCATTTGTTATTGTTATTTTTCACATACAATGATGGCACAAAGAAGTGTGCCAAAACTCCATATAGAAACAATTGAAAACCCTACCAAAATAATTTAGACTAAGTGTGTAAAGAAAAATAATTTATTTATTGGGAGGAGAGAAATGACATGGCGGAAGAGAAAAAAGGAATGAAAGCCAAGGTTCAACGTTTCGGAAGTTATTTAAGCGGAATGGTGATGCCAAACATTGGTGCCTTTATTGCGTGGGGTGTTATTACAGCATTATTTATTGGAACAGGTTGGTGGCCAAATGAACAGTTAGCAACAATGGTTGACCCAATGATCAAGTATTTATTGCCATTATTAATTGGATATACAGGCGGAAGCATGGTTCATGGTCAACGTGGTGCAGTGGTTGGGGCAATTGCTACGATGGGGGTAATCGTCGGATCAGAAGTGCCAATGTTTATTGGGGCAATGATTATGGGCCCAATTGGTGGTTGGTGTATTAAGAAATTTGATGACTTATTCTCAGATAAAATTCGTGCCGGATTTGAAATGTTAGTCAATAACTTTTCAGCAGGGTTAATTGGTTTTGCGTTAGCAATTTTAGGATTTTATGGTATTGGACCTGTAGTTAGTTCATTAACAACAATGATGGGAAATGGCGTAGAAGCTATTGTCAATGCGAATTTATTACCATTAGCGAATATCTTTATTGAACCAGCAAAAATTTTATTCTTAAATAATGCAATTAATCATGGTATTTTAACACCGTTAGGAACAGAACAATCTCTTGAAACAGGAAAATCAATTCTATTCTTATTAGAAGCGAACCCTGGTCCAGGTTTGGGCATATTGTTAGCGTATACATTGTTTGGTAAAGGTTCAGCGAAGTCTTCTGCACCAGGCGCAGTAGTTATCCAATTCTTAGGTGGGATTCATGAAATTTATTTCCCATATGTAATGATGAAACCAGTTTTATTCTTAGCCGTTATTGGTGGTGGGGTTTCAGGAACATTCGTTTTCCAATTGTTAAATGCAGGCTTGCAGGCAGCCGCTTCACCAGGATCAATTATTGCAATCTTAGGTATGGCACCTAAAGGCGGCCATCTACCAGTAATTGCTGGTGTGGTTGTTGCAGCCGTTGTTTCTTTCTTGATTTCGATGGTTATCTTGAAATCTGATCGTTCAACAGAAGATGAATTTGCAGCAACACAAGAAGCCGTTGCAGCTGCGAAAGCCGAAAGTAAAGGTCAAGCACAAACAGCGGTAGTAGAAGAAACAGTTGTTGAAGCACCAACAGCAGATAAACAAATTGATAAAATTATCTTTGCTTGTGATGCTGGAATGGGTTCAAGTGCGATGGGCGCATCGGTCTTACGTAACATGATTAAAAAAGCTGGCGTTGATGTTCCAGTAACCAATTCAGCAATTAACAATCTAAAAGACGAACCAAACACTTTAATCGTCACACAAGTTGAGTTATATGAACGTGCAAAACAAAAAGCACCATCTTCTGATTTTGTGACAGTTGAAAACTTTATGAATAGTCCACGTTATGAAGAAGTTGTTAATCGAATGAAAGAACAATAAGCATCATAGCTAGCTGTTTGCTCGCTACTTGATTGAACATGGGGCGAAAAGCAGGGAGATTACTCACTGCTTTTTGCCATTTTAGAGGAGGTGAATAACTTGTATTTCTCGAATCGGGAAAAACAAATTCTAAAACTATTAGTTGAATATACCGAGGGGATTACTCCGCAAGAATTATTAGATATATTACAAATCAGCAAGCGAACATTATATCGTGAAATATCTAGTATTGAAAAAAGCTTGAAACCGATGGAAGTTCAAGTTGTGAAACCACGTGGCAAAGGGTATCGGTTAGTTGGCGAAGTTGAAAAGTTAACGGAAATTAAACAAGTGATACAAGAGGATGAAAAAGCACCTCTTGATACTATTCATCGTCAGAGTGCCTTAGTATCCAGTTTACTTTTGGCAGATGAAGAACAAACGATTGAAGGTTTGGCAATTGATTTTGAAGTGAGTCCCAGTACAATCCATGCAGATTTACAAGTAGTAGAAGAAAGCTTAACTGAATATTCTCTAGCGCTGGAACGTCGGAAAGCAAGAGGCATTATCATTGTTGGTGGTGAATATGAACGCCGTCAAATCTTGGGAAATACTATTTATAGTGGTGTGAGTGAATATGAATTTTTTCATTATCTTTCCTTACTGACACCAACGACAACCGAACAAGTAACATCAAATTTCTTCTTGAATCTAATTACATCGCAGGCTTTTTACATTGCTAAAACAGTTATTTTAGATAAGCGTAACAAACTATTTTTAGAAGTGACGGATAATCAAGTCCAACAAGTGGTAACTATTTTGGCGTTGTCGATTGATCGAGTAAAATCGAATCACTTATTAATCTCACCGATTGATGATAGTCAAATTTCATCTGATATTTATGCGTTGGCTGAACAAATTATGGAAAATGTAGAAGAACATGATTTAGTAATGCCGATAGAAGAAACTATTTTCTTTGCCCGACAGTTAGAAGGAGTCAACTATAAGAAACCACAAAACATCTTTTTAGAAAGCTTTGACGTAGAGTTGTCTTACCAAATTCGGGAAGTCATCCGTTTTGTTTCAGAAATGACCCATATTGATTTTCGAGCAGATGACACCTTGTATTACGATCTGTTAACCCATTTATCAGCAGCGTTTAAACGGATGGATAACCTTGTCCAGTTAGCAAATAATCCACTGCTAGATAAAGTGATGGTGCAATACGATGATTTGACACGAGCGATTCAATTAGCACTTGCCAAACAGTTTCCTAAAGAGCATTTTTCAAATGATGAATTAGCATATATTGTGATTCATTTTGCGGCATCTTTGGAGCGTAACCCGACAAAAAAAGCTATTTCCACCTTAGTCTTATGTTCCAGTGGTATTGGCACAGCGAAGATTTTAGAAAGTCGCTTACGCAAATACATTCCTGAAATCGATCATATTCAAGTGATTAAAATTTCACAGATGAGTCATGTGAATTACAAAGAATTTGATTTGATTCTATCAACCATTTTCTTACCTGATTTTACATTACCGTATAAATTAATTTCACCATTATTATTGGACGATGAAATACAAAAAATCAAACAAGAAATTCACGAAAAACGATTTGAGTCAAAAAGTGCTAAACCAACTATTCTGTCAAAAGAATCTGAAGGTTCTTTTGATCAGGTATATGAAATTATGAAAGTAGGCAATGATTTACTGACACAATTTGATGTTAAAACTATTCAAACTGATAAAAATCTGGACGCTACCATTCAACAGATTATCAATGAATTGGAAGGTGTCATTGTAGAAGATGCGCAAAAAGTTAGTGAGCGGGTGTTAAAACGCCACCAAACGGCACCTATTGGCATTCCGGGCACGAATTTAGCGTTGTTCCATAGTGCGAATTCGAATGTGAAAGGACCTTATTTCAGTATTTTTGATTTAACTTCCCCTATTCCTGTATTAGGAATGGATCGAAAACCAATGGCGCTTACACGAGTATTGTTAATGTTGGCTCCCGAACCAATGACTACTGCTGAAGAAAAGTTATTAGGTTTAATTAGTGCTTCAATCATTGAAAGTGATTTAAACATGGATATCTATCAACATGAAACCAAAGAAATTATTTATGAATTAATTAGTTCTCTCTTTGTAAATGAAATAAGAGAGGTAGAGGAGGAAAAATAATGCAATTAGAAAAAGACATGATTTTATTAAACAAGGAATTTGCTACAAAAGAAGAGGCGATTCGTGAAAGTGGTCGTTTATTAGTGGAAGCTGGTTGTGTTGATGAAGCTTACGTGGATGCGATGATTGACCGAAATAATTTAGTATCTACTTATATGGGAAATTTCATTGCAATTCCTCACGGTACAGATGAAGCTAAAAAATTCGTGAAAAAAAGCGGCATTTCAATTATTCAAGTTCCTCAAGGGATTGATTTTAGTACTGATTCTGATGAAGAAAAATTAGCAATGGTTGTATTTGGCATTGCGGGTGTAGATAACGAGCATTTAGATATCTTACAAAAGATTGCGATTTTCTGTTCAGATGTAGATAATGTGGTGAAATTAGTGAGTGCATCTTCTGTGGAAGAAATTATTAGCTTGCTTGAGGAGGTTGAATAGAATGAAAGCTGTTCACTTTGGTGCAGGAAATATCGGTCGTGGTTTTATCGGAGAAATTTTATTCAATAATGGCTTTTCGATTGATTTTGTTGATATTAATGCCACAATTATTGATGCGTTAAAAGCGCGAAATGCCTATGAAATTGAGTTAGCAAGTGAAGCAAAAGAACGCATTGCGGTAACGAATGTGAATGGGTTAAATAACCAAACAGAACCTGAAGCAGTAGTCGATGCTATCGCAGAAGCGGACATTGTGACAACTGCAATTGGACCAAATATCTTGCCTTTTATTGCTGAATTAATTGCAAAAGGCATCCAAAAACGCCGTGAGGCACAAAAAACGACACCTGTTGATGTAATTGCTTGTGAAAACATGATTGGTGGTAGTCAGTTCTTGTTCTCAAAAGTAAAAGAATATTTAACCGATGAGGACTTAGCTTATGTGGAAGAATTTGTGGGCTTCCCCAATGCAGCAGTTGACCGAATTGTGCCGATTCAACATCATGAAGATCCCTTATTTGTATCGGTTGAACCGTTCAGCGAATGGGTAGTTGACGCGAAACAACGCAAAAACCAAGAGCTTAAGTTAGAAAACGTTTTGTATGTAGAAGATTTAGAACCATATATTGAACGGAAATTATTTTCTGTTAATACGGGACATGCAACAACAGCGTATACTGGTAGTTTCTACGGCTATCAAACAATTGGAGAAGCCATTGCCGATGAACGTGTATTGATGCAATTAAAGAATGTGTTACAAGAAACAGGAGATTTATTGATTGCTAAATGGGGATTTGACCGTGAGGCACATGAAAAATACGCAGAGAAAATCATTCATCGTTTTGAAAATCCGTACATTTCAGATGATATCACACGCGTGGCTCGGACACCTATTCGTAAACTGGGCTTTGATGAACGTTTTATTCGTCCAATTCGTGAAGCAAAAGAGCGTGATCTTTCTTACCAACATTTATTGGAAGTCGTGGCGATGATTTTAAACTATCGTGATGCCGCAGATCAAGAAAGCGAACAGCTAGCGCAATTATTGGCAGAAAAACCACTACGCGAAGTGATTCAAAGTGTTACCAAACTAGAAGATGACGCGTTGGTTGAAGAAATCGAAAAAGCTTATCAGAAAAACAAGTAGATTTTTCATGAGGATTCTTGCTTTTACAATAAAAGAATGTTAAAATTGGCATATACCAAAATACAAATTGTAAGGGAGAGTTTTTCATGAAGGTTATTCGTGTAAAAAATGCGGACGAAGGCGGAAAAAAAGCGTTTGAAATTATTAAAGAAGGTATTGAAAATGGCGCGGAAGTTTTCGGATTAGCGACAGGTAGCACACCAGAAACAATGTACAGCTATATGATTGCAAGTGATTTAGATTTTTCAGATAAAGTATCTATTAACTTAGACGAGTATGTTGGCTTAAGTGGTGATGACGAACAAAGTTACCGCTATTTTATGAATAAACACCTATTTAATGAAAAACCATTTAAAGAAACGTTTGTACCAAACGGCAAAGCAGAAGATTTAGAAGCTGAGTGCAAACATTACGATGAAATCATTGCAACACATCCAATTGATATTCAAGTATTAGGAATTGGTCAAAATGGCCATATCGGTTTTAATGAACCTGGCACTCCATTTGATGCAACTACTCAAGTTGTGGAATTAACAGAATCAACCATCAATGCGAATAAACGTTACTTTGATAAAGTTGAAGATGTTCCAACACACGCATTATCAATGGGGATTGGTTCAATTCTAAAAAGTAAAAAAATCATCTTAATGGCATTCGGCGAAGCAAAAGCAGAAGCAGTAAAAGGCATGATTGATGGGGAAGTAACAACGGATCTTCCTGCAAGTGTTTTACAAAAGCATGATGATGTTATTGTGATTGTTGACGAAGCTGCAGCAAGCAAATTATAAAATATACTCAAAAATCCTTAGACGATAACTTGTCTAAGGATTTTTTTCTGTTATTTTGTAGAGTTCTTTGTTTATTTTATCTGTTATTATCTGTTACAATATAAGTGTTACACTGTATTAACTTTTATAGTGAAAAAACAGTGAAAGTAAATAAAAGATAAACATACAGAAGTGATATAGCGAAGAAGGTATTAATCAAAGTAATTGAATTATTTTAATCTGATAATAGACTAAAATAACAAAAAATTGAGGTGTAAAAAATGGCAACAAAACATGATTTGATTTTAGCGCATATTGAGAGTTTACCTGTTGGCGAAAGGATTTCTGTTCGCGGAATTGCCAAAGAATTAGAAGTCAGCGAAGGAACTGCGTATCGTGCAATCAAAGATGCCGAAAATATTGGGTTGGTTTCAACCATTCAACGTGTTGGAACAATTCGGATTGAACGAAAATTAAAAAAACATATTGAAAAGTTAACCTTCAGTGAAGTGGTTCGAATTATTGAAGGAGATGTCTTGGGTGGTTCAGCAGGTTTAGACAAAGATTTAAACCGATTTGTCATCGGAGCAATGAAAGAAAATGCTATGGAACGTTATATAACGCCCGGTTCGTTAATGATTGTCGGAAACCGTGAAAATGTACAAGAACTCGCGCTTAAACAAGGAGCAGCTGTCTTAATCACTGGTGGGTTTGATACAACAGCTGAAATTCAGCAATTGGCAGATGAACTTGAGCTACCAATTTTACGAACAACCTATGATACTTTTACAGTCGCGACAATGATTAATCGTGCATTAAGTGACCAATTAATCAAAAAAGATATTTTATTAGTCAGCGATATTTATATGCCATTAGACAAGACCAAATATTTAACGATTACAGACACCGTAAAAGACTACAAGCGATTATCTGAAGAAACCCATCATTCTCGCTATCCTGTGGTCAATCGTAACATGCGTGTAGTTGGAATTGTGACGGCAAAAGATGTTTTTGAAAAATCAAGCAGTCAACTAATTGAACGGGTGATGACCAGAGATCCACGCATGGTGAAAAAAGAAATGAGTGTAGCATCGGTCAGCCATCAGATGATTTGGGATGGCTTGGAAGTGATGCCTGTTGTAGCAGATGATTTATCTTTAATAGGGATTGTGACGCGTCAAGATGTCATGAAAGCTATGCAATTAGTTCAACGTCAACCCCAAGTTTCTGATACAATTTCTGATCAAATTACCGATCAAGTACGTATTATTGAACAAGATTTTGAAGGGCATAAATTAGACCAACCACATTTTAGTTTTACTGTTTCGCCACAAATGGTTGATGAACTAGGAACCATTTCATTTGGTGCGTTGAATGAAGTGATTGCGAATGCCACAAAACGTACGATGATTGCTAATCAACGACGCAATACTTGGATTGAGCAAGTGAATTTACATTATTTCCGTTTAATTCAGTTAGAAAGTGAAATTATTTTACAACCCAAAATTCTCGAATTAGGTCGACGTTCAGCGAAACTAGATATTGAAATCTTTATTGAGAATTCATTAGTTGGTAAAGCGATTGTAGTTTGCCAAGTAATGGAGCGTCCATAGAAAGGAGAGTTTCAATGAGCATACAAAATGAAATTTTAAATGAAATCAAACAATATGACACAATTATTATTCATCGTCATCAACGTCCTGACCCAGATGCGTTAGGTTCACAAGTTGGTTTAGCTGAAATTTTACGTCAAAGTTTTCCTGAAAAAGCCATTTATCAAGTAGGTGGACCGGTAGAAGGCTTAGAATATTTAGCTACCATGGAAGAAATTCCAGAAGAGACTTATCAAGGCGCTTTAGTCATTGTGACAGATACAGCGAATGCACCAAGAATTAGTGATTCGCGTTACGATTTAGGCGATAAGTTAATTAAAATTGATCATCATCCAAATGATGAACCATACGGCGATTTAGTTTGGGTCAATACCCATGCAAGTAGTTGTAGTGAAATGATTGCTGATTTTTGGCAGTTATTCCCTGATGAATTAGTGATGAATGAAGCAGCAGCACGTCTATTGTACGGCGGTATTGTAGGGGATACGGGAAGATTTTTGTATCCAGCGACGTCTGCACACACATTAGCAATTGCTTCAAAATTAGTTGAATATGGATTTGATGCAACGAAATTAAATCGCCAATTAGAACAAGTTTCACGAGATGTCGCTAGACTTTCAGGGTATGTGTATCAAAATCTGGAAATCGATGAACATGGCGCTGGGCGTATTATTTTTACCAAAGAATTGATGGAAGAATTTTCAGTCACCGACGCTCAAACAGCTGGTGTAGTACCGTTGCCAGGCGTGATTGAGGATGTTCTAGCCTGGGGGATTTTTGTCGAACAACCACAAGGCTATTACCGTGTGCGATTACGTTCAAAAGGCCCAGTAATTAATGAATTAGCGAAACAACATCATGGTGGTGGGCATCCCTTAGCTAGTGGAGCAAATGCCTATAGTTTAGAAGAAGCGCAAGAAATCTATGAAGAAATTCAGCGTTTATGTCATGAATTTGTTGAAAATGAGGCAAAAGATACCGAAAAGTAGCAGAGTATCTCTTGACAAAATACAAATAGGTCTATACAATTGGAAATTGTTAACATACTTGTTTTCATGTGACTAGGATAGACTAGGCATGGAAAATTCCACAAAGGGTGTTTTTTACACTTTTTAGGGGATTTTTCCATGCTTTTTTTGTTTGTTGGCCGCAAACATTTCTAGTAAAATGAAACACACTATTCTGCAGAAGAGGAATTATTCGCAATGAAAATCAAAAAAATCTTAAATCAAAATGCTGTATTAGTTGAAGATGATGGCGAAGAGAAAGTAGCAATTGGCAAAGGAATTGGGTTTGAGAAAAAAAGAAATGACTTATTGTTTTCACGTGAGATTGAACGAATTTTCGTCATGGAACCAGAAGGACAAATGAAGTTGCAAAGTTTATTAAATCAAATTGACGAACAATTTTTATTTGCCGCGGAACATATTATTGATTATGCGGAAACCGTCTTAATGGAAAAATTAAATGAGCATATAGTTATTGCACTGACGGATCACATCGCATTTTCTGCATCGAACATTCGCAATGGAATTATCATTCGTAATAAATTACTTCGAGAAATCGAAGTGTTATACAGTGATGAATTTAGTATCGCACAATGGGCAGTGGATTATTTAAACAAAGAGTTAGGTGTTCCTTACACATATGATGAAGCGGGGTATATCGCCATTCACTTGCATAGCGCTAGAAGTGGACATAACAGTAATCATCAAAGTATTCGGGAAGTCACTATTATTTCAGATATTATTCGCTTAATAGAAAAAGAACTGTCCGTCGATATTCACGGAGAACAAATGGCATTAAATTATTCTCGTTTAGCCAATCACTTGCGTTTGCTTTTACAACGTTATCACAATCAACAATACGCAGTGTTAGATGATGAGATTGTCGAGATGGTGAAACGGAAATATCCGGAAAGCTATGAAGTTGCGAAAAAAATACGAGTATTGCTAATTAAAAATTATCAAGTATCAACAACAAGTGAAGAATTAGGCTACCTGGCGATTCATATTGAACGCTTGCGTATCGCCAAACAAATGGAGGAATAAAGATGAAAGCATATATGCAACGAATGGGTCGTTCGTTAATGTTACCAGTAGCTGTATTACCAGCTGCCGCAATTTTAATGGGGATTGCTAACTGGGTAGGAAATGGTGATCCAAATATCAATGTATTTACAATTTTTATGTTTAATGCAGGGGATGCGATTTTAAGTCATTTGGCAGTGTTATTTGCAGTCGGTTTAGCATTAGGGATGTCAAAAGATAAAGATGGTGCCGCAGCTTTGGCTGGTTTAGTTGCGTACCTTGTGCCAGAAAAATTATTGTCACCGGCTTCTATTCAGACAATTCAAGGATTGGATGATGTAAGTGCAGTAGCCGCAGCATTTACTAAAACACAAAATAACGTATTAATCGGGATTATTGCTGGTTTGGTTGCTGCTGCAATGTACAATCGCTTTAGTAATGTAAAATTACCGATGGCGTTGTCTTTCTTTAGTGGGAAACGTTTAGTTCCAATTATGTCAGCTGTTTCAATGGTAGTTGCTTCTGCTGTTTTATATTTTGCTTGGCCAGTAATTTATGATGTATTAGTAACATTTGGTACAGGAATTTCTAGCTTAGGTTTTGTAGGAGCTGGATTGTATGGATTCTTTAACCGTTTATTAATTCCAACTGGATTACATCACGCGTTAAACTCTGTATTTTGGTTTGATGTAGCAGGCATTAATGATATTGGGAATTTCTTAGGTGGACAAAAAGCCATTGATTCAGGTTTAGCTATCGTTGGTAAAACAGGCATGTATCAAGCTGGTTTCTTCCCAGTTATGATGTTTGGCTTACCAGCAGGGGCATTTGCGATGTATCGTGCTGCACGTCCGGAGAAGAAAAAAGTAACCGCGTCATTAATGATGGCTGCAGGGTTTGCATCATTCTTTACAGGGGTGACTGAACCACTAGAATTTTCATTTATGTTTGTTGCATGGCCATTGTATGTTTTACATGCTGTATTTACAGGCTTATCTTTAGCAATCAGTGCGTTCTTCCAATGGACAGCTGGTTTTGCATTTAGTGCTGGTTTTGTAGATTTCTTCTTAGCATTGAAAAATCCCGTTGCCAATCAACCATTAATGTTGGTTGTACAAGGTCTTGTTTTTGCCGCAATTTACTACTTTGGTTTTACTTTTGCTATTAAAAAATTCAATTTAATGACACCAGGTCGTGAAGAAGGCGAAAGTGAAGTAACTGAAGATGTCGCATCATCAACTGGTGGTAAACATGCAGTAATGGCGGAACGTATTTATGAAGGTTTAGGTGGTAGTCAAAACGTAACAACAATTGATAATTGTACAACTCGTTTACGTTTGCAAGTGAAAGATACTGACATCGTAGATCAAACGAAGATAAAAGCAACAGGCGTTCCAGGAATCAAAGTGATTGATAAAAATAATATTCAAGTGATTGTTGGTACTGAAGTGCAATTTGTAGCAGATGAAATGTCCCGTATGCATACAGGTGCACCAAAAGCAGCAGCCGTTGAAACAGGAAAAGAAACGGTCATCGAAGTACCAAAAATCCAAGATGTTTATGCAGTTGCCAATGGACAAGTAGTCTCAATTACTGAAGTATCTGATGAAGTATTTTCTCAAAAAATGATGGGTGATGGGTTTGCAGTCGTACCAACTACAGGAGAAATTTTTGCGCCAGTTGCTGGAACGATTTTAAATATCTTCCCAACAAAACATGCGATGGGGATTCAAACAGCTTCAGGTGTAGAAGTATTACTACACATGGGCATCGACACAGTTAGCTTAAAAGGTGAACCATTTGAATTGTATGTTGCAGAAGGGCAGAATGTCGCACGTGGTCAATTGATTGCAAAAGTTGACCTAGACATGATTAAAGACGCTGGTCGTCATACAGACATGATTGTGGTCTTTACGAATCCAGATAACATTGCTTCTTTAGCAATTGAAACAGGAAATAATGAAGCGAATGCTGTTATCGGTTCTATTGAAAGTAACTAATTTTAAACCATCGAGTATTATGCTCGATGGTTTTTTTGTGCGCCCGACATGCATGATAACTTGGTGGTAAAAGTCCATTGTGACGTGGAATCTGAAGGAAGTCTGAAGCAAAAGCTTGTATGAAGAAAGCTATACAAGTGGAAAATTCAACTAATTTTAAAACGGCACTCATGTATTACTTGTGGATGAAACCTTGGTAAGTATACATGAGTACCATTTTCTTATTTTTCGGCTATCGTTTGTGTAAGATAAGGTTTCGTAAGCTGAACTAATTTTTTGTTTCTGTCAAAGAGTTAAGAATTAAGTGCGTAACATCTTCAACGTTTCCTGTATAAATATTCTGATAAGGAATACACAGCCCCTTTTCTTTAATTTTCTCTGGAATATACCTTGAATCCAAATCATTAAAAATAATTAAATCCGCTGATGGTAGCACGTTGCTCGTAGTATCGTAACTAATAAATTGAAGGTCAATGTCGGATGGTAATTCTTCTTTAAGTTTTTCCTTAAAACGTTTAACACCTTTTCCTGATGTATTGTGGCCATAGCCGAATGGTGGACCACCATCTTGAACATTTATGGAATATATCCATAGTACTTTTTTCATGCTATCTCTCCTCATAATTTATATTTCAAAGCATATCGTTTTACTTTGATTTCATTAATTTATTTATAGTATAGTCTTTTTTATCTAAAGTTACGTAGTTTACTTGAATAGTTATTTTTTTGAATGATTTTATTCTCTTTATGAAACGTAACTTGATAGGTATATGTTTTTTGTTCTGCTATTTCTGAATGCTCATAAAAGTGAACGAATGTTTTTATTTAGTATCATTACGCTAGTCTCACCAGTCCTTAGATTTCACAATATAACTATAAATGATCTCATCATTTCTATTATATCAGTATTGATAGGTATCATTGGATATAAGCTAAATGTGTATACAATTAAAAAACAAGCTTATCTTACAATCAATTCCGACTATAAGAGAAGCTTGTTTTTAAGTTTTTTGCAACTAATTTTAATGATAAATGATGACCGTTTTTATCATGGTGTAACTAACTCTTGATTATAAAACTTACTTTTTTTTGCGAGCTCTAAATTGACTTTTTTAAAACCATCTCTCTCAATTAGGGTAGGCGTTGTTGAGGTTAAATCAGTTCCTAAGCCTAACCGGTTATTAGGGATAGTGACACCCATACTAGCTAAAATTGTTGGAAAATAATCAAAAGGAGCATAGGCACGTTGGGGCGTTTTGGCAGGCGTAGCACTATTTAAAATTAGATTGAATGTTGAACGCTGATAATCAGCAGGAATGTTATCAAAATAGTCTTTATCCATGCTTAAATGATCGCCTGTTAGCACGACAGTTGTATCTTTATAAAACGGTTGTGTTTGCATCCAACGTACAAATTCAGTCACTTGTTTTTGCGAATGAACAATCACATTGGCGTACTGGTTTTCATAAAGCTTCGGTGTTTCGTTACTTACATAGCCATTTGGAAAGTGCGTATCAATTGTTTGCATCGTCAAAGCAAAAGGTTCTTGACTTGCTGCCAAACGTGTTAATTCTTCTTTGGCAAAGCTAAATAATTTTTGATCTTCAAAGCCCCACCAAACGTAATAGTCTTCAGGAAGACGGTTGCTTTCTTTCGCTTGTTGATAATCGACTAAATGTGTATTGCCATGCGTTTGATAATAAGTTGCCATGCCACTAAAATTGGCAGGAGAGCCCATTAGTAATGTTTGTTGATAGTCTGCTTCGGCTAAAATATCACCCATAGTAGTTGCACCAGGTAAAAAGTAATCTTTTTTACCATAGGCATGGCTATCTGTTGCAATTTTGACTGGCAAACCGGCTGTCATATTTACAACAGCCGCCATTGTCCAACCTGAGCCATATGTTTGATAAGGTCCGCCAAATAATTCATCCTGAGAAAAATGCATGCCTTCTTGGGACAAAGCTGTTAAATCTGGCAGGAGGTTTTCTTCTGAATTCCCACCTAAAGAAGAATCTAAATAAGAGTTTTCCATAGATTCTAAGTAGATGTGTACCAAATTTCGTTTTTGTTTAGGAAAAGTCAATTTAACTGAATCAGGTGCAACATAATTATCCTCAATATAAGATGATTTCGAAGTTAGCGAATGGATAACTTCATCTAAGCGCAAGGTCGAAATGGCATAAATACTAGAGATAAATAATAGAAATGCGGCGATAACACCGCCAATTTTACGAATACGTCCATTTGGTAACGGCGTACGATATTTGTTTACGACATTGACAGGTGCCCATAAAAAAGTTAAAAAAATAACAGCACCAGTCACATATAATAAAATTTGTGTATCTACAACATCAATTAAAAGCTCATTGGCGGCACCATTTACAGGCGAGGTAAAATTAAACATAAACTGTTCCGGTGCGATGGAACCAAAGAAATGATGAAACCAATCGGTACCAATTAGCAAGAACCATCCAATCAAAAACATCGCTGAATCAATAATTAGCCAGTTTCGTTCAGCTTTGGTCCGTGGTTTTTTACATTCCTTCAAATGAGCGGAATGATAAATTTGATATTTCATAAATAAAAAAACTAACCCAATTACCATTGCAAATAAGACGTATTTCAAGCTAAAGGTGATTGTGTAAGTCTCATTTAGAAATAAATGATTTTTTTGTAAGATAAAACGTAATAAAAAGAGCGAAAATAAATTAATATATACGGTGTTTTGTAAAAATATGAATGTCTTATTTTTCCCATGCAAAGTGCTAGAACAACGTAATTCAGCTAAGGTTGTCAACGTACCTACAAGAAGAAAATTGATGAACATCATGATGTTGTAGATCCTTTCTAAAATGTATTGCTTTTGCTCCAAGAAATCTCTTTGAATTTTGATGAAACTGACCCGATTATATCAAGTTTTTTCTTTTTGTACAGTCTTTCTTTCAAAAATGAGAAAAAAGTAAGAAGATTATCAAAAAAATAGAAAAAAACATTGATTGGTAGCGATTTCCAAGTATTTTTGTCAAAAAATAAAAGGAAGCTGTAAAAGATTGTGGCTTGTTTTGAACTAAAAACAAGCTATTTAACGACTTGTTTTTTTTCATAAAAAATGGGTTAATAAGAAGATAGAAATTGTATCGATATAAAGGAGAAAACATGGAGATTACACTTGCACCATTTGTAGAAGAAGATAGTGAAGGATTGTGGTTGCTGGAAAAAATTTGGGATGAAACCAATACACCAGTTCCGCTTAATACAGAAGACTATGAGACGTTTAAGAAAAAATTAGCTGACCAACAGCTATTAGTTGCACACAAAGGTCAAGAAGTGGTAGGATCATTGTCGTATCACGTGATTGATACGATTCCTTCTCGCAATAAACAATGGATTTTTGGCATTGCAGTTAGTCCAACTGCGCAAGGTCAAGGTGTGGGACGTTTATTAATTGAAGAGCTGTTTCGTTTGGCGAGAAAAGCAGGAATCGCTAAACTTTCTTTACGAGTAATGGCGACGAATCCTGGGGCAATTACCTTTTATAAAAAAATGGGGTTTGAGCAAGAAGCGCATTACAAAAAAGAATTTTGGATAAATGATACTTGGGTTGATGATTTTCAATTTGCGTATTATCTATAAAAGAATTCGTAAGAAAGTATTCAAAATATTCACACTATTATCTTGAAATCTGTTACTATAAGAGAAATAGCAAAGGAGAGAAAGAATTTGAGTTTTAAAGCGTTAAGCCAACATATTAATTTAGATACAGTTAAATCAATTTCAAAACTAACTGAAGAGGAAGCAGCCAAAAAAGCTGCACGCGATGCAGAATTAAAAGCAGTCATGGAAGGAACAGACGACCGCTTTTTATTAGTTATTGGACCTTGTTCTGCAGATAATGAAGAAGCAGTTTTAGAATATGCAAGAAGATTAGCAAAATTACAAGAAGAAGTAAAAGATAAAATTTTCATCGTACAACGTGTGTATACAAATAAACCACGTACCAATGGCGATGGTTACAAAGGATTATTACACCAACAAGACCCATCAGGTGAAATTAACTTGGTTCGCGGAATGGTTGCAGTACGTAAAATGCACAAACGCGTCTTAACAGAAACAGGGTTAACAACTGCTGATGAAATGTTATATCCTGAAAATTTAGAGTTTATTGAAGACCTTGTTAGCTATCATGCGGTAGGAGCACGTTCAGTAGAAGACCAACAGCATCGTTTTGTAGCAAGTGGTATTGACCATCCAACCGGGTTAAAAAACCCAACAAGTGGCAATATTAACGTTTTATTTAATGCGTTGTATGCGAGCCAACAAAAACAAGAATTAATGTACAATGGGATGGAAGTAGAAACTAGTTCAAACCCATTAGCTCACGTTATTTTGCGTGGTGCTTTAAAAGAAAATGGAAGTGTTGTACCAAACTACCACTATGAAGATTTATTAAAAGTGATTGAAGCCTACAAAAAAGGCAATTACAAAAATCCATTTATTATGGTCGATACAAATCACGATAATTCTGGTAAAAAATATAATGAACAAATTCGTATTGTTCAAGAAGTTTTAACTAATCGTCAATGGAATGAAGAAATTAAACAATATGTTCGTGGGTTTATGATTGAAAGTTACCTAGAAGATGGTCGTCAAGAACCTGGTGAAGGAATCTTTGGTCAATCTATTACCGATCCTTGTCTAGGATGGGAAAAAACAGAAAAACTTGTCCGCTATATTGCTGAAAATGTTTAAAATAAAACAACCAGTCCAAAAATTTGGCTGGTTGTTTTTTGATAGAAAAACTCCACATAGTTAAACGTTTAATTGGAAAGTGATTTAAGTGTTTCACTCATTAATAATTCAAACTGACTCAGTGTGTTTCCAAAAAATAAACTAGGCGCAAATTCTTGAAAGGAACGGATCGAAGAGGAGTCACTGCTAATCGTTAGACGGGCAGATGAACTAACTAAAGAGTACCGAGCGTTTACAAAAGCAATCACCTCTAGATTACGTTCGGTAACCGTCTGCATCAATTCAATCAAGTGATGTATCTCTCCAGAATTAGAAATAACAATAAGTAACGTCTCATTTTCAACGGCTGTTTTCACAAGTTCTAAAGAATTGTGAGCGGATGCTTGAAATCCAGATGAATTTAAAGATTCCGCAAAGTAGTCCGCCAAATTTTGAGAAAAGCCAAAACCTAAAATTAAAATACGTTTGTCTTTATATGTAGTTAATAAATGGGTGAACTGTTGAATTTCACTTTCTGACACAAGTTGAAAAGAAGGCGGTGTTGGTGGTGTCAGCTCGTTTTGAAAGGAAAAAACTAAGTCATTGTAGCTGGCAAAACCAATTTTTTCTAACATATCTACAATAATTGTCGTGGAAGCATAGGCGTGCTCAGCGACCTCATGAATTCCTAGCTGGTTTAATCTTTGTTTATTTTCTTGCATATAACGCAAAACTTGCGCTTCTATTGGGGTTAATTGATATTTTTCAATCAGTATTTCAATATTCATTGTACGATCACCTTTATCTTGTTTGATAGGAGTATAATATAGAAAAACATAAAAAGAAATAGAACAGCATATTACATCTTCTTTAAAAAATGATTAAAGCTGTTTTAAACGGGCATAAAACTAGTTTTTAACATCGTATGACAATACTGTAAGCAAAATGTCAGTTCATTCACTCGCTAAAATTTTTCAAACCAACTACAATAAAGTTAGAAAGAGAGGCAAAGAGTCATGAGTAAATTAGCTAAATCACTTATTAGTTTCTTTGTATTATTGGTTGTGGCAGGTGGTGGATTCTTCTATTATATGATGGTACCAACTGCTTATTATACACAAATCAATGATAAAGGGACAGAAATCAAAGGTAGCTTTGATAATAAAGAAGAATATGTGCAATATGAATACAGTCAAGCAGGATATGATAAAGAAGGAAATGAAAAAACATTAGATTTCATGACGCATCCTGATTTAGGCAGACCTTTTAAGCAAGATGCTTACTTAAAAATTAACGTGACCCGCTTTAAAGGAGAAAATAGCTACGAAGAAGTACAAAAAGCAGAAGTTCCCCAAAAAGCCTTAGAAAAACTTGATGGAAAATAAGTTTAGAGTGAATCTAAACTTATTTTTTTTTGTTCCTACATAAAAAGTCTTTACGACAACTCAATTAAAACTAAACCTCAGATAGAAACGAGAGGTTTTTTTATTCAATTAACTTTTAAATGTTCGTGTTTTGTGGATAAACATGTTTTAAAATGACTAAACATGTTTAATAATCTTTGTAAACACATATAAAAGAAAAGAGATGCCGTATAATAAAGCCAAAGTTGTCAATCAGCTTTTAAGTGAAAATGGATTTGAGTGCCGCACTCATGAGTAACTCAAACTGATTAAGTGCAGTACCAAAAAATAAATTAGGCGCAAATTCTTGAAAGGAACGGGGCGAATACGTATCACTGCTAATTGTTAAAGGCGCTATAGAGCCAATTGAAGAGCAACGTTCACCTACAAAAGCAATGACTTCTAAACGATGGTCTACCGCAAGACGGGTGAGTTCAATCAAGCGACGAGTTTCTCCAGAATTGGAAATAACAATAACTAACATTTCGTTTTCAACCGATACACGCAAAAATTCTAAATGGCCATTAGCTGTAGCGCGAAACCCGTATAAATTTAGAAATTCTGCAAAATAATTAGCTAAATTTTGAGAGAAACCAAACCCTAAAATCATAATACGTTTGTCTTTGTAGTTAGTTAATAATTGGGTAAATTGTTGGCTTTCGCTGTCTGAGATGACCTGAAAAGTAGGTGCTGGAGTAGGTTCATTTTGAAAGAAGAAAACTAACTCACTGTATCCAGAAAACCCAATTTTTTTCGACATATTAACAATTGTTGCGGTAGAAACAAAGGACTGTTTTGCGACTTCGCGAATCCCCATTTGTTTTAAGCTTTGTTTATTTTCTTGCATGTAACGCAAAACTTGCGCTTCTGCATTGTTCAATTGATATTTCTCAATGAGCATTTCAATATTCATTTCACAATCACCTTTATATTATTTGATAGGAGCATTATATCATGGAAAAAGAAAAAATTATTCAAGATCCTTGGGCAAGAACAACAACTAGAAATGGGTTAGCAGGCGATGAAGTTATTTCTGCTTTACAAAAATCAATTCGTCGTGGTTACGAAAAAGCCGCATGTGAATTTGCCTATGAAATGTACATTACTTCTCCTCAATATGAAGAAAAATTATGGCGTCGTTTGTTAGCCATTTCTGTAGAAGATATTGGTATGGGAAATCCACAAGCAGCAATTATGGTCAATAATTTTAATCAAATGCGCAAAGAATTTCAATACAATGAATCGGACCGTTTAATGTTTATTATTCATGCAATTCGCTATCTATGTGCATCAGAAAAAGATCGTTCATCCGATTTATTAAAAAATATTGTGATTAAAAGTTTTGCGATGGGCTATGTTCCTGAAATTCCGGACTATGCTTTAGACAAACATACGACCCGTGGATTAGAGATGGGCCGTGATTCGCATCATTTTTTACACGAAGCAAGTAAAGTAATTCCTCAAGCCGAAGTAGACAATGACTATAAAGAACAATACGATGAAATTTTGAAAAAGTATGATCCAACGAAACAGGTGGAAAATGCGTTTCAATTTAATTCGTGGCAAGTCTAAGGTAAGGAGGAGAAAAAATGGGAAATGAATCTATGGTGGATAAACTAAATGGGGTATTAAGTCCCTTAGCAGCAAAATTAGGCAATCAGCGACATTTGAGAGCAATCTCTACAGGGATGATGTTTAGTTTGCCCTTTATCGTGATTGGCTCCTTCTTTTTAATCTTTGCCAATCCGTCAATTAATATGGAGCAATACAATCCTGAAACAGCAAATGTTTTCATGCGCTTTTTAGCAGCCTGGAAAGAATTTGCAGTTGCCAATTATGATTTGATTACTGCACCTTATAATTTAACAATGGGGATTATTGGGTTAATTAGTGCATTTGGAATTGCGTATTCATTAGCCAATGAATACAAATTGAATGCGGCGATGACAGGGATGATTGCGACTGTGGTCTACGCAATGATTTGTACGCCTGTAGTTGAAGGTAAAATCGATTTAAATTATTTAGGAACGAATGGGTTATTTGTTGCCATTATTGTTGGATTATTAGTGGTTGAGATTTGTCGCTGGTTTGAAATAAAAGACATTAAGATTTCTTTGCCCGACAGTGTTCCGCCAATGGTCGCAACCTTTATCAATACGTTGATTCCATTGTTGGTAACTATTATTTTATTTTACGGCATCAATATTATCTTCGTCGTGACAACCGATCAAATTTTTCCAGAGGCGGTCATGCAGATTTTAACACCTGCAACGAATATTGCAGGTAGTTTAGGTGGCTTTTTACTAATTGTGACTTTAGGTAATATTTTGTGGTTATTTGGTATTAATGGTTCGTCGATTATTTTTCCGATTGTTTTTACTTTAGGGATTACGCAAACAGGCTATAATGCAGAACAAATGGCATCAAATGAAGCAATGACTCACTTAATGAATTTACAAATGTTTCGTATTTCGGTGATGGGTGGTGCTGGTGCAACACTGGGCTTAATTTTATTAATGATGCGCAGTAAAGTACGGGAGTTTCGAACAATTGGTAAATTATCCTTGATTCCAGGTATTTGTTCAATTAACGAACCAGTTATTTTTGGTTTACCGATTGTCTTAAATCCTATTTTAGCTATCCCGTTTTTAACAGCGCCAATTGTTAATTTGTTACTGACATATTTTGCGCAAAAATTTCATGTAATTGGTTATGGATTTATTATTGATCCGTCATTTACGCCATTTTTTGCACAAGCTTACTTATCTAGTATGGATTGGCGCAATGTGGTCTTTACGTTTGGTTTGGTTTTTGTCAGTGCAGCAATTTATTATCCATTTTTCAAAGTAATGGAAAAAAATCGTTTGGCAGAAAAATGATTATACTACAAGTAAAATTTTTTAAAAAAGCTACGCTTAGATAGTTATCTAAGCGTAGCTTTTTCTTCATTATTGAACAGTTTTTATCTCTGTTATATTATATGTAAATATATTCTATATGCTTTTATACGTAATTTTATAGTTGTTTTTGTTTGAAAAAATAATTTTTTAGTGTTATTTTTATTTTTATTAATAATACAGAAATTAGAAACTGTTTTATAAAAAGAAATACAATCTCAATTTACACTTATTCATCAAAATTTAGATAAAGTCCATTTACTTGAATCATCAATAGTATTCAAAAAACGTAACGGATGATAGGATTGTTACTGTGAACGATTGCTATTTATCCTGAATTCCAATCATTTTGGCTTTGTAGATTTTGTTACTTACGTGGTGCAAAAGGTTGACATGTAACTACAAAAGAAGAATTGCAACAAGCATGAATCGAAGGTTTAGTAATTATGGCTATTCTAATTGATAATAGTAAATTAGGAAAAGGTATTTTATCGGATTAATTTTATTAGGAAGTGAGACAATGACAGAGAAAAATCGAAGTTATCTTTACCAACATGGAGTATTAGGTAGTTTGATGAATGATTTAATGGATGGAACTGAAAAAATAGGTCAATTATTAAATTATGGTGATTTTGGTATTGGAACATTGGCAGGCTCAAATGGCGAAGTGATTATTTTAGATGGGATAATGTATCATGCCTATCAAACCGGAGAAATTTTTCAACTTACAGGTGAAGAATTAACACCCTATGCTGCCGTAACTAATTTTGAAAAAGAAAAAACATTTAATTTGTCAAACGAACAAGCAGTGAATGTTCAAGCAATCATTAGTGAACAAATTAGTCCGAATTTATTTACGGCTGTTAAAATTGAAGGTGCTTTTTCGGCGATGCATGTACGAGTAGCACCTAAACAAGAAAAACCGTATCCACGCTTTATTGAAATAGCTCGCCACCAACCCGAATTTGAACAAAAAAATGTTTCTGGAACAATTGTAGGTTTTTTTACGCCTAAATTATTTCATGGTGCGGCTGCAGCAGGTTTTCATCTACATTTTATTAGTGATGATCGCTCGTTTGGTGGGCATATCTTAGATTTTAAATTAGAAGATGGTCAAATTATGTTACATGAATTGGAAGAATTTCGCCAACATTTTCCAATCGATAACCAAGAATATCTAGAAAATGAAATTGATATAGATGAAATCAAAGAAGAGATTGAAGAGTCCGAGTCATAATCAGTAAAGAGGGTAAACGTAGGAATATATGCGTTGATTTACGTGATATTTTCTAACATATTCAGAAACTCTGAAATAGGTTAGTTGTTAAAATTAAATGATTCTTAGGAGAGCATCCGTTTTATAATAATTCAGTAAGAAATTCTAGCAAAGGGTCGTCTTTTATTCTAGATTTTGTACAATAATCTCGAGAAAAAGATTTGGAACACGAAAGACGAAACGAGGAGACCTTTAAATGGATTTGAAAATGAAGTTTGCGCTAGTTTGTTTAGGAATGTTGACGATTTATTCTTTGCCCTTATTTTCTTTAGTTGTTGGAGCTATGTATGTTATTTATTTAAACCGAAAAAAAATCAGTTAATATGAAGGAAGGAAAACGAATCCTCGTTTTTCTTCTTTTTTTTCATGCTATACTAAAAGAAAAAAAGGAAGTAGGAAAAAGCATGAAAGTAGCGTTAATTTCTGCATGGCATGTGCATACGAAAAAATTTATGGCGCGTTTACTAGCGAAAAAAGTAGACTGTGTTTATGTGTGGGACTTTGATGAGCTTCGCGGAAAGCAAGCAGCAGATGAATATCACGCACAATTTGAAGCAGATTATCGAGTGATTTTAGCCGATGAAACAATTGATGCGGTAATTGTTGAAGCACCGACAACGATGCACAAAGAGTTAATCATTTTAGCAGCACAAGCGAAGAAGCATATTTTTTCAGAGAAAATTTTAGCTTTAACTTCTCAAGATTGCTTAGAAATTGAAGCAGTGATTCGGGAAAATAATGTAAAATTTATGATTTCTCTCGAATCATTAGCCAACAATGCCTATCATTATGCGTTTCAATTAGTGCATGATGGCGCATTAGGAGAAGTGACGTCAGCCTATTTTCGTCGTTCGCATGGTGCGGTTATCCAGAATCATTTGCCAAGTTATTGGTTTGATGTCAGTCAATCTGGCGGAGGTGTCACGCTAGATTTAGGCTCACATGGTTTTACATTGTTGCCGTTAATTTGTGGCAAACCGAAAAGTGTCAGTTGCACGATGAATGAACAATGGGGGAGCGGCGTGGATGAGCGTTCGACTACGGTTATTGAATTTGCGTCGGGTGCCATTGGGACAGCAGCAACTTCATTTCTGGCATCTACTTTGGATAATTATCTCGAAATTATCGGGACTCAAGGTTCTTTACAAATTGTTGGTAATGAACACGAACCACAAGCCATTTTTATTCAAAGTAATTTAAAAGCTGAATATCAACGAAAAACATTGATTTCATCGGAAGGCATTAGTAAATTAACAGAGTATCCAATAGAATTATTTGTTGATTTAGTTAATGATTCTGAGAAGAAAGAACTGCCGTATTATGACTTAGAGGCAGCTAAGATGTTAACACGATTAGTAGAATGTGCCTATGAATCGGCGCAAACAGGTCGTACGGTAATATATTAAAAAAATAAGAACATCGAGAATTTCTCGATGTTCTTATTTTTTAAGCTAGTAGGTCTGACATATTGTAAAAACCAACAGGCTGGTCTGCTAAGAAAACACCCGCTTTTAACGCACCATTGGCAAAAATATCACGTGATAAAGCTGTGTGTTTTAGTTCGATGATTTCATCATCGCCAGCATAAATCACAATATGCTCACCAGGGATGGTACCGCCACGGACCGCGTGAATGCCCATTTCGCTTAATTTGTTTTCGTTATCATTACCTGAACGTCCAAAAATATAGTCTTTTTTCGGTTCACAAACATCATTGATTGCATCTGCTAAAAGCAAAGCTGTGCCGCTGGGCGCATCTTTCTTTTGATTGTGATGTTTTTCAATGATTTCAATGTTAAAGTCACTTTCTAAAGCTGGCGTAATAGCTTGTAACGCTTTGGCTAAAACGTTAATTCCTAATGACATGTTTGCAGAGTAGAAGACAGGAATTTTTTCTGAGGCTTCTTTTAATAAATTTTTGGTGTCTTCTTCTAGTCCAGTTGTTGCTACAACAACTGGTAATTTTTTAGTAACAGCAAATTCAATTAGCTGAGGAACAGCTGTATAATGTGAAAAATCAATAATCACATCAGCCTCTTCTTGGACGTCTTTTGCTGTCGCATAAACAGGGAAATCAGCATTTTGTTGTGGATTATGATCGATTCCCGCGACAATGACTAGTTCATCATTTGCTTTAATCGATGTTTGCAATACTTGTCCCATACGGCCATTGCAGCCACTTAATATAATTCGTTTCATATGCTTCCTCCTACAAGATTCCGTAAGCAGTCATCTCACGTTTTAATGTTTCGACTGTGTCTTCTTCAGGTGCACCTAGTGGTAAACGATAGCTTAAATTGCATTTTCCAAGTAAAGAAACAGCAGCTTTTACAGGAACTGGATTCACTTCTGAGAAAATCGCTTGAATTAATGGTATTTGTGTTAATTGTGTTTCTTTTGCTGCTTCAAAATTGCCAGACAGATAATTATGCACCATTTCAGATGTTTGTTTTGGTGCAATATTTGCAATCGTTGAAATAACTCCTGAACCGCCAACTGAAAGTAACGGGAGCACTTGATCGTCATTACCAGAATAAAGTGCGAAATTCTCATCAACTAAGCGACTAATTTCCACGATTTGTGAAATGTCACCGCTGGCTTCTTTAATACCTTGAACATTTGGAATTTTTTTCAACTCAGCAACTGTGGCAGCGTCTAAGTTCATTCCTGTGCGTGATGCAACAGAATACAAAATAACAGGAATAGACACTTGGCTACAAATTGCTTCATAATGAGCGATTAAGCTTTTTTTTGTAGCTTTGTTATAGTAAGGAGTAACGACTAGCAGCGCATCGGCGCCTACACGTTCTGCTTCAGTTGATAAATGAATCCCATGTTGTGTATTATTAGAGCCTGTTCCGCCAATTACTGGAATTCGTCCATTGACTTGTTTTACGACTGCTTCGATTACTGCAATATGTTCTTCATCGTCTAAAGTAGATGCTTCTCCGGTTGTGCCACAAGCAATAATTGCGTCTGTACCTTGCTCAACATGCCACTCTGTCAATTCCTTCAACTTATCGAAATCCACCGAACCATCATTATGCATTGGAGTGACAAGCGCAACGCCTGACCCTTTAAATATTGCCATTTTTTACACATCCTCTCGAATTTTATATATCCGTTCTATTTAATCTACTGGCAAAAAAACTTAAAAATGCGAAGTTTTTATGTAGATTATTGAAATTATATACTATATTATTAGAATAATTCAATGGTTAGAAAGATTTTCCTAATAAATTGATGAGGAAAATTCGTTTTTGTCCTCAAATAGTAAATTTTTATACGAAAATAGCTTTCAAATTCGCATGAATGTAACAATTAATTTTAATAAAGGAGTCGTTCGATGATTAAAGAAGTAAAAAATAACCATTTATTTTGGGATGGCTGTGATACAGTCGAATTAGCAAAAACATATGGTACACCTTTGTATGTAGTCTCTGAAACAGCAGTCGTGAATGAATGCCAAGCTTTTCAACAAGATTTCATTCAAAAATACGATAATGTCCGAGTGGCATATGCGTCCAAAGCGTTCAATACATTAGCCATGTTGAAAATTATTGAGCGTGAGGGTCTTTGTTTAGATGTTGTCAGTGGTGGAGAATTATTTACAGCGATTCAAGCTGATTTTCCAGCAGAGCATATTGAGTTTAATGGTAACAATAAATCAATTGAAGAATTGGAGATGGCCATTGATTATGGTGTCGGCAGAATTATTGTTGATGGTATTCAAGAAATTGAGTTGATTCAAGCTTTGTGCCGTGAAAAAGGCAAAACAGCCAATATTCTTTTCAGAATTACACCAGAAGTAAATGTGTCCACACACGAATTTATTTCAACAGGGCAAAAAGATTCTAAATTTGGCATTCCTTTAGACGAAGAGATCTTATTCCCAGTAATTGAGCAAGCGATTCATGCACCAGAAATTAATTTTTATGGTATTCATTTCCATATTGGTAGCCAATTATCAGACAATAGCACTCATTTAGCAGCTGCACGAGTAGCTTTAGGTTTGCTTTTAGAAATTAAAAAACGTTTTGCTTACGATGTCAAAGAGTTAAATTACGGTGGCGGATTTGGGGTTACTTATACCAAAGAAGATATTCGTCAACCGTATAGTTATTTCTTAGATCCGTTAATGGAGCTAACGGAAGCTTTTTGCCAAGAAAATGACTTGGTTCGTCCAGCAATTGTTATTGAACCTGGACGCAGCGTGGTAGCTGAAGCGGGAATCAGTTTGCATACAATCGGTGCAATTAAAGATTTACCAGGTATTCGCAAATACGCATCCATCGATGGAGGAATGACCGATAATATTCGTCCGGGATTGTATCAAGCGCAATATGAAGGAATCCTTGCCAACAAAGCGGAAGAAACAGTAACTGAAACAGTAACTATTTCGGGTAAAGCGTGCGAAAGTACCGATATTCTAGTGAAAGATATTCAAGTACCAGCTATTGAATCGGGCGATATTTTTGCCACCTTTGCAACAGGTGCATATGGTTATGCGATGGCTAGTAATTATAATAAATTACCCATTCCAGCCGTTGTGTTAGTTAAAGAGGGCCAAGCAGAGATTATCGTTGAGCGTCAAACGTATGAACAAATTATTCAAAACGAGCGTATTCCTGATTCTTTAAAATAATTCTTGAATAAGAAAATACTCACAAAACACAATCAAGCGAGAAATTTTTGCAAATATTAGTATAATAGAGGGAAGGGAGCTTTCCCTCTTTTTAGTTGAAATCAAGGAGGAAATAACAATGACTGAAACACCAAATTGTCCAGAATGTGGGTCAACATATGCGTATGAGGACCGTGGATTATTTATTTGTCCAGAATGCGGGCATGAATGGGATACAACCGAAGTAGCAGAAGGACTTGTGGTACATGATGCGAATGGCAATCTGTTAGCTGATGGCGACGCGGTTACTGTAATTAAAGACTTAAAAGTCAAAGGGTCATCAAACGCATTGAAACAAGGAACAAAAGTAAAAAATATTCGTTTGGTTGAAGGAGACCACAATATCGATTGTAAGATTGATGGTTTTGGTCCAATGAAATTAAAATCAGAATTTGTGAAGAAATTATAAGGAATTTTTTTCAGGTTCTCTTCATGGAAAATTCAATATAACTTGCTATACTAATAAAAAACGAATAAAGGAGGAAATCTAAAATGCCTTATGGGATGTTTTTTGATCCAACGTATATCTTAATAATTCTCGGAATGGCACTATCGATGGCAGCCTCGGCTTATGTAAATAGTACGTTCCGTAAATATGACAAAGTACGTAGTCAAAATAATGTGACAGGTACTCAAGCAGCACAATTTATTTTGCAAAATCAGCAAATTCATAATGTAGGCGTGCAAGGAATCGCTGGAAATCTGACAGATAATTATAATTCTGGCACAAAAGTATTAAGCTTATCACAAGCAACAGCGCAATCAACTTCGGTAGCAGCTATTGGCGTTGCAGCCCATGAATGTGGCCATGCTGTACAAGATGCACAAAGTTATTTTCCTTTGCGTTTAAGAGCGGCGATTGTTCCGGTTGCCAATATTGGTTCAAGTATTTCCATTCCATTGATTTTAATTGGTGTGCTATTACAAGGTCCCGTATTAATTAACCTTGGAATAATTGCTTTTGCAATGGCATTAGTCTTTCAACTAGTGACGTTACCTGTAGAATTTGATGCATCACGTCGAGCGTTGAATATTTTAAGTGAGGGTGGACTTCTAACAGAAGCAGAAGTTCCAATGGCACGCAAAGTATTGACAGCTGCCGCGTTGACTTATGTGGCAGCCGCCGTGAGTACCTTTTTACAATTACTTCGTCTCGTTTTACTTTTTGGTAACAACAATCGCGATTAACGAAAATCCTTCTTGTGACACAATCATAAGAAGGATTTTATTATGAAACTAGCACATGTTTGCTGTTTAAAGGAGCCCATCATGAAAAACATGAATATAAAAGAAATGATTATTCGTTCAATTTATGCCCTAATCGGAGTTTTAATTCTCGCTTTCGGAGTAACTATTATGCGAATTGGCAATGTTGGTTTAGACCCATTTACTAGTGCTAATATTGCTTTAGGACAACTTTTTGGTTTGTCGTTAGGTGTTTACCAACTTGGAGTGAATCTTGGTATTTTGCTTCTCATTTTTTTGTTTGGCCGTAAGTACATTGGTACAGGAACAGTCATTAACATGGTATTGACAGGATTTTTTATTGATATGTATACCACACTTTTTGCTCATTTAAACATAATGGCTAATGGACTGATTGAACAAACAATATGTTTGATTATCGGGGGCTTATTTTTTACTTTTGGTGCTTCCTTTTATATGTCAGCAAATGTTGGGGCTGCACCTTATGATTCCATTGCACCCACAATTGTGGATAAAACTGGTTGGGACTACAAAAAAGTCCGGATGGTACAAGACATTATTTTTGCGCTGATTGGTTTTTGTTTCAAAGGACCAATTGGCATAGGAACGTTCATCAATGCTTTTCTGACAGGTCCATTTATTAAATTCTGGGATGGAAAAATTTCGCAACCTCTTATTACAAAAAGTGTAGAAAAAACGATGAATCAATAATCTATATTGTTATTGAAAACGATGCCGTCTTGAGCGAAATCTATTCATATTACTGTTTTTCTATTTCTCAACGTGTTATCATAGTAAAAAAGAAGAGGGAGATGTCGTATTATGAAAACATCAACAAAAGTAACTATTGGTTTAAGCGTGGCAGCAATTGCAGGAATCGCAACCGCTGCAGTTGTATCAGAGAAAGTCATTAGCAAAGTACATTCTATGTCGAACCGACGTAAAGTGAAACGTTTTGTCGATGACAAATTTAATGGAAATGAAACATTATTGGGTTTTGTTGACAATTTAGAAGATAAAGACATCGATTCATTTATGAAAGTTGCTAAAAAAGTCAACAATGGTCGTGACCAAATTGTAGAATATGGTCATAATGTTAAAGACGCTACAGAAAATGTTAAAGATAAAATTACAAATTTTGTAGACAGTAAATTCTAAACCATAAACTACCTCTAACATTTAGGGGTAGTTTTTATTTGCTTTTTCTTCGTTCCATGCTAAAGTGAGGGCGAGGTGAAGTGAGTGAAGACAAGTTCCTTAACACAAGAACAAAAAGAATATTTTATGCGAGAAGCTATCATAGAAGCTAAAAAAGCCGAAGCTATTCGAGAAGTACCGATAGGCGCAGTTGTTGTATTAGAAGGTGAAATTATTGGTCGCGGACACAATTTAAGAGAGACGACACAAGATGCCACTGCTCATGCAGAAATGATTGCTATTCAGCAAGCCTGTGAGAACAGTGGGAGTTGGCGCTTAGAGAATGCCCAATTATTTGTTACCTTAGAACCATGTCCAATGTGTAGCGGCGCATTGCTGTTATCCCGAGTGGAAGAGGTGTATTTTGGTGCCTTTGACCCAAAAGGTGGAACGGCAGGGAGCCTTTTAAATTTATTAGTAGATGAACGTTTTAACCATTGGAGCTACGTTGAATCAGGAATTTTAGCCGAAGAATGTGGTCAATTACTAACAGATTTCTTTCGGGAACTACGTCGTTTAAAAAAACAAGCAAAAAAAGAAAAAAAGAACTAGCCAAACTCTAAAAAATACGTTATACTGTTTTTTGGGCAATGGGAATATTGTGAAGCGTGTCAGATCTGGAAGGAAGCAGCACTAAGCAGTGATTCTCATGTGCCCGTACATAGAACTAAGAAGACTTAGGATAAACAATCCTAAGTCTTTTTTTCTGCGTTTTTACAATTACCGTTGTGCAAAAAGACACAGATCTTGCTAAAAGCAGTCTAGAGAGTATTGACGTTTCGGATTTGAACACAATATACTGTATGTAATTTCTAAAAAAGAATACATATAAAATGAGAAATTGACGTATTTATTACTGATGAGGGAAACTAGGTAGGAGGGATTAAGGTGTTTGGATTATCAAAAGATGTATTGTTAAAGCGTGATATTTTACTTTACTTGGAACAACAAACGAAACCAATTAGTAGTCAAAAAATTGCAGACGATTTAAACAAAGTCACGATTCAAACATTACTAAAAGTAATCAAAGAATTAGCTGAACAATTAGACAGCTGTTACGATAGAGAAGAAGTACGTTTAGAAATCAATCGTCATTATGGAGTCTATTTAGTACGTAATGGGGTAAATTTCAATCGTATTTTTGAAAAAATATTGTCCGAAACAATCAATTATTATCTGTTGAAACAATTAGTTTTATATCGAACGTTTTCAGCTGGAGAATTTTGTAAAAAATATCAGATTAGTTTATCGACACTGCGACGTAATATTAATCGAGTGAATCAATTTTTGAGCGCGTATCAGGTAGTTCTCAAAATTGGGACAAAAGTTACGATTGTAGGCAAAGAGTCTCAAATTCGTGTACTGTTTTTTTCTTTTTTGAGAATGACGCATTGTGAGATTTCTCGTGTTTCTTGGATCGATGCTACAGAGTATCTTTTTTTGGCAAAACGTGTGACACTGGCATGTTCTTCTGAAGAGCAGCGAAATATAGAAGTGCTTGCCATGTGGTTATTTGTCAATTTACAAGCAAGTAAACAAAATTATGCCTTGGAGAATAACCTTTCACTTGAAACATTTGATTTGATTTTACCTGCAAGCGATATTTTGCCCCAAGATTGGGAATATATTTTAACAGTGGCCTTTGTGTTATCTCTGTTAACGATTGAACCACAATGGGATTTTGAGCGCTTGTATGAGTCACAAGAAGCTGATTTGTCGCGCTTTAGTTTTGATTTGTTTGAAAAATATTTTCGTAAACTAACCGTTCAAGAAAAACAAAAAATTGCTAAACAACTGTATCGACACTATTTAGGGAAACAATTAGGCGTAGAACAATTACTTTTTACAGCGATTGATCAGTCAGTGATTAGTGATCATCATCCTTTGTTAAATAAAAAATTCGAACAATTATGGCAAGAATGGTCCGCTAAAGCCCCTGAATTAACCAGTGAAGCATTGCAGCAAGAATATTTTCATTTATGTTATCGATACGCCGATTCAGAAACTCTTTTTCCAATCGTTCGGGTGAAAATGCAATCCAGTTTGCCTAAAGAAACCGTTAATCATATACAACTGCAGATTAGTCATTATTTAAAAAACAGTGCCACAGTCGTATTTGGAGCAGAACCTGCAGATTTTAGCATGACAACAGAGGAAAATGCACAAGGCATTCAAATCAATTCTGTTTTATCGATGAAAGACTTAGAATATATTCGTCAACATGTGTTAGACTGTATCAAAAAACAATAACTAGTAAGAAGCTCAGAGTTCTTTCTTTGAGCTTTTTTGTTGTTCAGAAAGAATTCTTGTTAGAATCTTTCTTTTTTTGGTAAACTGGGACCAGAAACAATTACTGAGAATAGAGGGAACGAAATGGAAAAAATTAGAATCCTACATACGAATGACTTGCATTCACATTTTGAAAATTGGCCTAAAATTCGTCGCTTTATTCAAGAACGTCAAAAAGCCTTAGCAGGCGAGTCTGTGATCACAATCGATTTAGGAGATTTTTCTGATCGTTGGCATCCTTTAACCGAAGCAAGTGACGGGCAAGCTAATATTGCCTTAATGAATCAAGTGCATTATGATGCAGTCACGATTGGCAATAATGAAGGGATTGGCAATGCTAAAGCTATTTTAAATCAGCTGTACAATGAAGCAGATTTTGATATTGTTTTAGCTAATCTTTTTGATAAGCAAACTCTGCAACTACCAGATTGGGCAAGCTCTTATAAAATTATAACAAGTCAACAAGGAACTAAAGTCGGTTTGATTGGGGTAACTGCGCCGTTTCCATTAACTTATACACCCAATGGTTGGGATATTCGTCAATGGATGGATATTTTGCCAGAATTAGTGCAACAGCTCCGTCAACAAGTTGATGTGATTGTATTATTAAGTCATTTAGGAATTGCAGATGATTATTTGATCGCCGAAGAATTACCAGAAATTGATGTGGTTTTGGGCTCACACACCCATCATTTGTTTGCATCAGGCGAACGAGTAAACAATACTCAGCTAGCAGCAGCGGGCAAATTTGGGTATTATGTAGGAGAAGTGACGCTATCTTTAAATGACGACCATCATATTTTAAAAACGACAGCGCAAACCTTCTCAACTGCTGAAATGCTGGAATTGCCAGAAGATAATGAGGAAATCTTTCATTACATGGAGCAAGGACAAAAATTATTAGCTGCTAATAAAGTCGCGTGGTTACCACAGGCGCTAACGCTTAATCCGTATGATGATTACTCCTTAGTCCGTGAAACACTAACCGCTGTACGTAAAAGAGGAGATACTGAAGTCGCTTTGTTAAATACTGGGTTGTTTTTAGGTGAATTACCAGAAGGGTTAGTTAATCAAGAACAACTGCATACCATTTTACCTCATCCGATGCGTTTGATTCGGGTGACCTTATTAGGTCGAGACATTGTTCGAATGGTCTTAGAGATTGAAAAAAATCGGATGTTTTTACGCAATTATCCCATTGTAGGTATGGGATTTCGGGGAAAAATTTTTGGTGAGATTATTTACGATGGACTAACGTATGATGCGGCTAATCATACCGTTTTATGGAAAGGAAAACCCTTAGAATCAGAGAAAAACTATGCTTTTACGACAGTCGATCATTTAATGTTTGTTCCGTTCATTCCAACTATTGAAATTGCTGGTCAACATGAGTTTTTATTTCCAGAATTTATTCGAACCGTTTTAGGTGAACATCTTGCTCAGAAGTATTCTTTAGCAACCTTAGAATAAAATAAGTGACAGACTACACACATTATCTAAAAGAAGGTATAATGATGAATAGGTGGTGAAGAAATGACCGAAGAAAAAACAAATATTACAGATGAAATGACAGCAGTCTTAGAAGAAATTGTTGAAACGACAGAAAAAGAACAACCGACAAAAGGCGAGCTTGTCCTACCAATTAGCGATACAGAGTTTATGATTGGTAATCGTCAATATAAATTAGTGATGAACTATCGTGAAGGGTTTGATGCCCAACGTTTAGGAGAACGCTATAGTGAAGTATTAGCACGTTATGATTATATCGTTGGTGATTGGGGCTATGAACAGTTACGTTTGAAAGGCTTTTTTGAAGTAACTAATCGTAAAGCACTACCTGATCAGCGTATTGATATGTTAGAAGATTATTTATACGAATATTGCAATTTTGGGTGTGCTTATTTTGTTATCCAACGTGTAGGGGGGAAACGAGATAAGGTGAATAGTCGTAGACGAAAAAAACGTCAACCATCCGCACAAGCCCATATTTCTGAAAAGAAAGAGACTGTCTCAAATAAGGTGAAACCAGTGATTAAAACTCGTCAACCAAAAGAAAAACAAGAGAAACAGAAACAGTCGCAAGATAAAAAAAGTTTTACGATTCGAAAGAGAGAAGAATAAATGACTTATAAAGGATACTTAATAGACTTAGATGGAACGATTTATTTAGGCAATGCACCTATTCCTGCTGGTAAACGTTTCGTTGAAGAACTACAACGTCGTAATTTACCATTTTTATTTGTTACAAACAATACAACAAAGAGTCCTGAAACAGTGGCTCAACGCCTAGCAAATGAATTTGATATTCATGTGGCGGCTGAAAAGATTTATACGGCTAGTTTAGCAACAATTGATTATATGCATGATGATCAAAAGGGCAATAAAGTGTATGTTGTGGGCGAAACCGGTTTAATTGATTTAATTTTATCTGCTGGTTTTGAATGGGATGAAAAAAATCCCGATTACGTAGTCGTTGGGTTAGATTCTCATGTTACTTATGAAAAACTAACAATTGCGACATTAGCAATCCAAAATGGAGCAACCTTTATTGGAACCAATCCAGATAAAAATATTCCGACTGAACGAGGTTTACTTCCAGGCGCTGGAGCGATAATCAGCTTATTGGAAACAGCAACTCGTGTTCGTCCAATTTTTATTGGGAAACCAGAAGCAATCATTATGGAAAAAGCTTTAGATCATATTGGTTTAACGAAAGAAGAAGTCATTATGGTAGGCGATAATTACGAAACAGACATTCGTTCTGGAATCAACAATGGAATGGATAGTTTATTGGTCTTATCGGGTTTTACACCTAAAGCAGCAGTGCCTACGTTGCCTGTTGCCCCTACGTATGTCTTAGATAGTTTAGACGAATGGAATTTTGATAATGAATAAAAAATGGCAATGGTTAGAGCGATTAGGAATGATGGCTTTCTTTTTAACAGCTATTAGTTTAGCTATCACGTTAACGATTAATTTTCTGCCTTTGTACAGTTGGTCAGTCGATCAATTTGATTTACTAAACTACACCACTTTATCTAAAAAAGAATTGTTGGAGAATTATCATTTATTGTTAAATTTTTTAAATAATCCGTGGAATCAAACATTAGCATTACCCGATTTTCCCATGTCTGAAGCAGGTGCGGGTCATTTTTACGATGTGAAAAAACTATTTCTACTTAATTATACTGTTTTAGCAGTAACAATTATTCCAACAGGTATATTTTTAGGTTATTTACAAAAAAATCGTCGGTTTTGGCGAATGCTGTTACCTACTCAAATTGGAATGTTAGCACCAGTGGTTTTTGGCTTTTTCATGTTTGTTGGTTTTGATGCCTTTTTCATTAAATTCCATGAATTGTTTTTTAGTAATGATGATTGGTTATTCAACCCAGCAACGGATCCAATTATTAACGTTTTGCCGGAACAATTTTTTATGTATTGTTTTATTCTATTTTTTATTTTAATAGAAATCTTTTTCTTAGTTCCTTTTTTATTAGGGCGTAGAGAATTAAAAAGAAGTTCGCACAACTAAATCATGCGAACTTCTTTTTATTGTGTAATATCATGTGCTCTATCTGGGTATTGATGTGCTAAACGACTCGCAGCAGATGCCGCAATTGCGCCCACAATATCATCCAAAAAGGTATGGACGCGTGGACCATCATGACTATTTAGTTCAGCTAAAATTCCTGGTTTTACTTTATCAATGTATCCATAATTTGTGAAACCAATCGAACCATAAACATTAACAATCGATAGTGCCAGAATTTCATCGATTCCGTACAGCCCTTCATCTTCAGCAACAATTTCTTGTAGCGGTTGGAGTAATTTATCTTCTTCAGCTAAAATATCTAATTGAATACCCGTTAAAATGGCATTGTGCACTTCACGTTTACTTAAAACAGAGTTGACACTATCGACACATTCTTCCAAAGCTAAATCCGGCAAATATTTCTTTTGCAAATGCATCACCAAATTGGCAATATCGACAATCGAAACACCACGATCGCCTAATAATTGGCGTGCTTTTTGTTCTAACGCACTTGTTTGTAAGACCATAAAAAAATCCTCCTATCAGATTTTCGATTATTCTATTCTTTCATGGTATACTATTGCACGATTGGAATCAAATAAAGAAAAGCGGTGAAGGTATGTTTCCTCTGGTAGAATTTTGTGAAACAAATTTAGCAGAAGGCAGTCAAGTAGTGATGGATGCCTTAGAATCCCTGGAAGATGTGGATGTTATGATGTATTCCTGTTTAAGTGAGTGTACGCTTTGTGCTCAAAAACCTTTTTGCTTTTTTGAAGGTGAGCGTCTAGCTGCTGAGACACCAGCGCAACTACTTCATTTAGTTAAAGATAAATTAGTCGAATGGCATGAAGAATATTTATAGATAAAAAGAGGAAAGTTCAATCAGAACTTTCCTCTTTTGTTTATTCTTGGAAGAGACTGGTACTGTGCGCAGGTTGTGTGCGATTTTTCGGATTAATGTAATGTAGCGCATTGTTTACGGCAGTCGGCGCTTCGCCAAATCCTGTCGCAATTAAATTGACTTTGCCGTCATACAATGTGATATCCCCACAACAATAAACACCTTCCATCGAGCTACGCATATCCGAACGAACCGGAATCCCTTGACGAGAACTCGTAATGCCCCAGTCTTTTAAGTTTAACGAAGAGGAGAAACCGTAATTAACGATTAAATAATCCACAGACAAACGAACGGTTTCGTCACTTTTTGGTTCTTGAAGGTAAATCTCTTCTAACATTCGTTCTCCCACGACATCTTTAATGATATAAGGGGTCATAATGTTAACGGAGGATTGTTTTAATTGATTGACGCTATGTTCATGCGCGCGAAACTCTGAGCGACGATGAATCAAAGAGACTTCGGCAGCAATTGGGGCTAACATCAACGCCCAATCAATCGCAGAATCACCGCCCCCAGCAATGGCGACTTTTTTCCCAGCGTATTTCATCAAATCAGGAACATAATAATCAATGCCGTAGTTTTCAAAATTTTCAGCATTCGGTACGGTTAATTTTCGTGGTTGGAACGAGCCGTTGCCTAAGGCTAAAATAACCGCACGTGAATAATGCGTTCGTTTATTCGTCGTTACTTCAATGATGCCGTCTTCTTGGCGCTCAATTTTTAAGACTTGTTCTTCTAAGCAATAGCGTTGATTAAACGTAGTAATTTGTTTTTCCAATTTTTGCACCAAATCACCCGCTTTAATTTTAGGGTATCCCGGAATATCATAAATGTATTTTTCAGGATACAAGGTGGACAGTTGACCACCGAGTTGTGGTAAGGTGTCAATAATTTTCGTTTTGGCATTGCGCATTCCGGCATAAAAGGCAGCGAACATCCCCGCCGGACCTGCGCCGACAATTGTAATATCGTAAATGGTCATAAGTATAAGCTCCTTTATAAACTGAACATTGTTTTGCAGTTACCATTATAGCAAAGAATATTGTGCGTGGCATTTTTATTTTTTTCTGCTATTATTAGACTATCAAACCGTAAGGAGGAGATTTTTTTGTCTCAATTTCCACAATTAGACTTAGCAAATCAAAAGGGTGTCAAAGCACTCGTTAAAACAAACCGTGGGGATATTACTATTCAATTATTCCCAGAACACGCACCAAAAACAGTTGAAAATTTTGTTCAATTAGCCAAAAAAGGTTACTATGATGGCATTATTTTCCACCGTGTGATTCCTGATTTTATGATTCAAGGTGGCGATCCAACTGGTACAGGTATGGGTGGCGAAAGTATTTATGGTTCAAGCTTTGAAGATGAATTTTCACAAGAATTATTCAACTTACGTGGTGCCTTATCAATGGCAAATGCTGGTCCAAACACAAATGGTAGTCAATTCTTTATCGTAAACAACCAAAATGTACCTGCCAACATGATTGGTCAAATGGAAAGTGCGGGCTACCCGTCTGAAATCATTGATGTCTATAAAAAAGGCGGTACACCTTGGTTAGACTTCCGTCATACAGTATTTGGTCAAGTGACAGAAGGCATGGATGTTGTGGATGAAATTGGTGGTGTACAACGCGGTCCTCAAGATCGACCTGTACATGATGTAGTTATTGAAACAATCGAAATTAGTGAATAGCATTTAAAAAGAAAAACTGAAATCCGAATGATACGATTTTGCTGGTACAAAGCAAAATCGTATCATTCGGTTTTTTTGTGAAATTAAAATACTTGAGCAATTCGCTGCAAGGCAGTTTCTAGGATGCTTCGTGGGCAAGCCACATTTAAACGCATGTGTTGATCGCCTCTTGAACCAAATGGAATACCCGAGTTCAAAACAACTCCCGCTTCTTCAATCATTTTTTTATTCAGCTGACTATTTGTTAACTGGTAAGCTGAAAAATCAAGCCATATCAGATAAGTCGCTTCAGGTTTCATATAGTAGATATTTGGAAGGTGCTGATCTAAAAAATTTAAAGTAAATTGTATGTTTTCTTCTATATAAGCTAATAAATCCCTTAGCCATTGTTCACCATGTTGATAAGCTGCTTGTGTACCGATCATGCCAAATGTGTTAATTTCATTCTGGCAAAGTTGTTTTTGGACGGTCTTAAATCTCTGACGTAAATCGGGATTTTTAATAAAAACCATCGATTGTTTTATACCAGCTAAATTGAAGGTTTTAGTTGCAGAAGTTAATACGATTGAATGCTCCTTAAAAATTGTATCGACATTATGATAAGTTGTAAATACATGGGGTGCAAAAACTAAATCTTGATGAATTTCATCGCTAATCACAAGGACCTGGTGTTTTTGACAAATCAAACCAATTTGGTACAATTCTTCTTGCTTCCATACACGTCCACCAGGATTATGAGGATTACATAAGATAAATAGCTTCACATTTTCTTCTATAATAAGTTTTTCAAAAAGCTCAAAATCAATTTGGAATGTTTGACTGCCAGTTAATTGATTACGAATAAGTTTTCGTTGATTAGCTTTAATCACAGCAGCAAACGGAGGATAGACAGGATCGTGAATTAAAATGGCATCATTGGGTTTTGTAAAAGCTTGGATTGCTAAGGCAATACTTGGGACAACACCACTATGAAAAAGAATCTCTTCTTTTTTAGGGTGTACTGATGTTGTTTAGCTTGCCAATTGATAATTGATTCATATAATTCATTTGGGAAAGTTGCATAACCAAAAATACCTTGATTGACATATTCGCAGAAAGCAGTTTGTACAGCTGGTAAAGCAGGGAAATCCATATCGGCAATCCAGAGTGGCAGCAATGAGTCTTTTTCGTAGTTCTTTATAGGAGTGTCCCATTTGACACTGTTCGTATTTTTTCGTGGAATGACTGTATCGAATTCATTCATAATAAATCCTCCCTTATAAAGCAAGTGAATCTCTGCTTCATTTTTTGATTAGTTATAGTATAATAAAAGATGCGAAGAGAGGGAACGATATGACATATAAAATTGGGGATATTTTAGAAGGAACAGTGACCGGAATTCAACCATATGGTGCATTCGTTTCATTAGATGGTGAAACGCAAGGGTTGATTCATGTGTCGGAAATACAGTCAGGTTTTACAAAAAACATTCATGAAGTCCTGCAAATAGGTGATGCAGTAAACGTACAAGTAATTGATATCGATGAATATACAAAAAAAATTAGTTTGTCACGTCGAACGTTAGAAACAAAATTTGTACATACCGTACATCGTAAAAAACGTTACTTCACGAATAAAAATAAACGCATTGGTTTTCGAACTATTGATGAACATTTACCGCTTTGGATTAAAGAAGCACTGGAAATGCTTTCTTCAGAAAAATGCTGAAAATCAACTGTATCTGTTGATAAATTGTGTTATCATATAGGAATAGAAGAGAATACCGATCGAGGTGAGTATGTTGAAAAACAAAAGAGTTGCCGGAACAGTCATGCTTCATTTGGAAGATGGCTCGAAGAAATTTTTGATGCGCATAGTTGATGAGAAATTAGAATTAGCATCTACAGCTTTTTCAGAAGAACGTACAGGATTAGCAAATATCTTACAGTTATTAAAAGAAACAGTACACCTTGATATTTCCTGCATTGAGTTAGTTGAACTAACGAATGGTTATGCAGATAATATGAGCATTCCACTGTTTGTGTTTGAAACACAAGAAAAAGATCAAAGTAATTCATTACCAGAAGAATATGCTTGGAAAGAAGCAAAAGATTTTCGTCAAATTATTCAAGATTATGATATTGATGGAATGCCTTTTTTCTAAAAAAATGATATTAAGCCGATTTTCGGCTTTTTTTTACCGATATTTTCAGGAAGTGTAGAACTACAATGTTCGAATTTTCGGATAATAAAAGTGATGAATAAATAGTTATAGCTTTATTCTTTTTGAAATACGAACAAACATAGATATAGTCGGCATTTTGACTCAAAATACCGATTGTTTTTTTAGTTGACGCTATGGATAAAACGTGATAAATTAATCAACGTTGGTTGAATGACTAACTACAAATAAAACTTTTGAAATTTTTGAAAAAAAGAGTTGACGAAGTAAATGACAGATGATATTATAACGAAGTCGCAAAAATTTAATCAATTATGAACGTTGTAAATACAACGAAAATAATTAAAAATGTTGTTGACAAATAACAATTCATTTGTTAAATTTATAAAGTCGCTGTGAAGAAGTTAATTACTTCTTGAAAAAAACTTTTTGAAAAATATAGTTGACATTCACTTGTTAAACTGATATGATATAAAAGTTGCTAACACAGCAAGGTAGACCTTTGAAAACTGAACAAAGCAAGCAAACGAACCAATTGTGTAGGACACTTCTATTAGATAGAAGTAACACAAAATAAGCAAGCAGTAATGCTAGCAAACGTTATTTATGAGCTTAACAATCGAAAGATTGTTTCAACTTTTTATGAGAGTTTGATCCTGGCTCAGGACGAACGCTGGCGGCGTGCCTAATACATGCAAGTCGAACGCTTCTTTTCCGCCGAACTTCGGTTCATTGGAAAAGAAGAGTGGCGAACGGGTGAGTAACACGTGGGTAACCTGCCCATCAGAGGGGGATAACACTTGGAAACAGGTGCTAATACCGCATAATGCTTTTTCTCGCATGAGAGAAAGCTGAAAGGCGCTTTTGCGTCACTGATGGATGGACCCGCGGTGCATTAGCTAGTTGGTGAGGTAACGGCTCACCAAGGCAACGATGCATAGCCGACCTGAGAGGGTGATCGGCCACACTGGGACTGAGACACGGCCCAGACTCCTACGGGAGGCAGCAGTAGGGAATCTTCGGCAATGGACGAAAGTCTGACCGAGCAACGCCGCGTGAGTGAAGAAGGTTTTCGGATCGTAAAACTCTGTTGTTAGAGAAGAACAAGGATGAGAAGAGAATGTTCATCCCTTGACGGTATCTAACCAGAAAGCCACGGCTAACTACGTGCCAGCAGCCGCGGTAATACGTAGGTGGCAAGCGTTGTCCGGATTTATTGGGCGTAAAGCGAGCGCAGGCGGTTTCTTAAGTCTGATGTGAAAGCCCCCGGCTTAACCGGGGAGGGTCATTGGAAACTGGGAGACTTGAGTGCAGAAGAGGAGAGTGGAATTCCATGTGTAGCGGTGAAATGCGTAGATATATGGAGGAACACCAGTGGCGAAGGCGGCTCTCTGGTCTGTAACTGACGCTGAGGCTCGAAAGCGTGGGGAGCGAACAGGATTAGATACCCTGGTAGTCCACGCCGTAAACGATGAGTGCTAAGTGTTGGAGGGTTTCCGCCCTTCAGTGCTGCAGCAAACGCATTAAGCACTCCGCCTGGGGAGTACGACCGCAAGGTTGAAACTCAAAGGAATTGACGGGGGCCCGCACAAGCGGTGGAGCATGTGGTTTAATTCGAAGCAACGCGAAGAACCTTACCAGGTCTTGACATCCTTTGATCACTCTAGAGATAGAGCTTTCCCTTCGGGGACAAAGTGACAGGTGGTGCATGGTTGTCGTCAGCTCGTGTCGTGAGATGTTGGGTTAAGTCCCGCAACGAGCGCAACCCTTATTGTTAGTTGCCATCATTTAGTTGGGCACTCTAGCGAGACTGCCGGTGACAAACCGGAGGAAGGTGGGGATGACGTCAAATCATCATGCCCCTTATGACCTGGGCTACACACGTGCTACAATGGGAAGTACAACGAGTTGCGAAGTCGCGAGGCTAAGCTAATCTCTTAAAACTTCTCTCAGTTCGGATTGTAGGCTGCAACTCGCCTACATGAAGCCGGAATCGCTAGTAATCGCGGATCAGCACGCCGCGGTGAATACGTTCCCGGGCCTTGTACACACCGCCCGTCACACCACGAGAGTTTGTAACACCCGAAGTCGGTGAGGTAACCTTTTTGGAGCCAGCCGCCTAAGGTGGGATAGATGATTGGGGTGAAGTCGTAACAAGGTAGCCGTATCGGAAGGTGCGGCTGGATCACCTCCTTTCTAAGGA
>NZ_CP147251.1:2592500-2697500 GCF_017426705.2 Enterococcus sp. DIV2402
AAGTATCTGCCGGTGCATAAACGATTTGTTTTTCAGTAATAGCGGTTGTATTTTGAAGTGCAGGTGATTCATCAATCACATCTTGTGCGGGTACTGATTCACTTGCTTCAGACGTTGCAGCATCTCGATCTAAGACAAAAATCCAATCTGGGTTGCTTTGAGCAATAGCTTCAACTGAAACTTCGTCACCTTGATGATCAGAAGTCGAACCATCTGCTTCTAATGCTGGTATCCAACCAAAGATTTCATACATTGGACCCCAAACACGACCAGAGTGTGGTGCAGAAAATCCAATATTTCCACCACTCACAATTACACTCATTATAGTATCAGTTCCGTTATAAGCATCCTTTGCTTTGGCAATAGCCTCGTCAAAATCAGCATTCAATTGTGTTGCTTCTGCTTCTTTATCAAAAATCTGTCCTAAACTCACCGTTGCATCTTTTAAGCCGTTTACTAAATTTTCTCCAGGTTTATCTGCTTCTTCAGATACATCAAAGGTTAAATCAATCACCGTTGCATTCGGAACTAATTCTTTGATTTCTTCATAATATCCAGCAAATCTTTGACCAACAATTACTAAGTCTGGTTCAGCAGCAGCTAAGATTTCTAAGTTTGGTTCACGATGATTACCAATATTTTGAACAGCTTCATCACTGACATAAGGCGAATCTGCATACATAACATCTTTAGGAGCCGCAGCTAACTCAATTCCCCAATCTGATAATGTTTCAAAAGTTCTATTATCCAATGAAATGACTGTTTCAGGATTGACAGGAACCGTAACTGTTCCATGAGCATCCGTAATTTCGACAGTCTTATTGGTATTTTCTGATGTTTCAACAACCGCGCTTGAACTTGATGCCTTGCTTGTGTCGCTTTTTGTATCATTTGTATTTGTACAAGCTGCTAATACTAAAACAGATAATAACCCCATTACTTTTAAACCCAAACTTTTTTTCATAGACATTCTCCTCAACTTTCTATCTATACTTGTGAACGAACACAACAATCACTGATAGTGATAATCATTTTCATTTAGTATAATTAAAAGTATAATCGGTAATTCTGTGAAAATCTTGTGAGACAAACAATCAATAAAAAAAGAGAAATAGTCCATTTCTCTAAATCTGTTCAAGCATGGCATAGCCACGACCATGAACTGTTTGAATATAGCGATTGCTTTTTTCGCAATTGATCTTTTTCCTTAAATAGCCAACGTATAAATCAACAACATTCGGATTGACAACAACTTCATATCCCCATACTTGATTTAAAATTAATTCTCGACTTAAGATACTATTTTTATTTTTTATTAGAAACAATAGCAATTCATATTCTCGCTGTGTCAATGAAAGATTTTCGCCATTTTTTATCGCTAAATTACGTGCTTCATCAATAAATATATCCCTAAAATAATAAAAGTTTGTAGTGTTCAAATTTGCAAAATTTCCTCTACGTAAAATCACTTTTATTCGTTCAATTAATTCTTCTATTACAAAGGGTTTTCTTATGTAATCATCGGCACCTGCTTGCAAGCCAGCAATACAATCCTGACTTGAAACATTATCAGTTAAAATAATTACTGGAATCATGGTACTCATTCGAATCTGTCTACAAATTTCTGGTCCAGGTATACTTAAGTCATCCCAATCCAGAATAATAATATCCCAATGTTGTTCAAAAACTATACGTAACCCCTCATTTTCATTATGTAACGTTAAATCAAAACAGCCTTCTTGCGACAAACCACTAACAATTTTCTTTGAAATAGAACGCTCATTCTTGATAACTAATACCCTCTTCATCTCATTTCCTTTCTATCATCTATTTATTATACACTCTTATCATAACCAACAATAAATCGACAGACAACATTTATGTTTTAGTAAAAACTATTGAAAATCTATGTGCGATTGCCTTTTCTAAATTTCAACTTGACATTTTTAAGTAACACCTACTATTATAGACAAATAGAGTCTTTAATCTAAACAAGAGACATTCTCTTGTTTTTTATTTTTAAAATAAAAGATATAAAATGTCTTTTATATCTTCTTGGAGGTGTAAAATGAAAAAAATTGCAATTATCGGCGGTTATGGTCAAGTCGGTAGCGTTATTGTGCAACAGCTGATTCATCATGGAAAACAAAATCTTTTAATCATGGGAAGAAATCAAAAGAAAATGACTTATTTTGCACAATCTTTACCTATTGCTATTGAAACTCGACAAATTGATTTGAACCAGTCCATTGATGATACCCAGTTAGCGGATATCCAGATGGTGATTGTTTGTCTTGATCAAAAAAAGACTCGTTTTATTCAACAATGTCAAAGACTAGGAATTGATTATTTAGATATTACTGCTAACAGTATTTTTCTAAAAAAAGTTGATCAGTTACCTAGCCCTTTCTCTCGTACATTAACAGGAATTGGCTTAGCACCAGGAATTACCAATTTAGCTGTAGCAGATTATTTAGCGACGTACGAAAATACAAAATCAGTTGATATTGATATTTTATTAGGCATTGGTGATCAGCATGGACAAGCAGCTATTGATTGGACCTTTTCACAGTTAACAAGTTCTTATAGCCTCCCTCATTACCAAAAACCAGTGTCTAATTTTACAATAGGAAAAAATGCAACATTTGGACCGCGCTATGGAAAAAAAACAACCTATAATTTTGATTTTGCTGACCAACATCTTTTAGCACTAAATGATTCTACTCGTCATTATACGACCTACTTAGGGTTTGATGTAAGCTGGATAACCAAAAGTTTAGCTCTTTTAAAAAAGACGAAACTTGCAACAATTTTAAAAAATAAACAAGTCTTAGATTTCTTGGCTTTAACCATGAGAAAAGGAATAATCGGGAGTAATGAATTCGTAGTAAAAATTTCTAGTCCTCAAGAAATGCCTTCCAAAATGATTGTTGTTTACGGAAAAGAAGAAGCAAAAATAACTGGCGAAATTGCAACATTAATGGTTCTTAAACTTCTAGACTCATCTGTGCCTGCAGGAAACTATTTAATCAATGAATTGACTACCTTAAATGAAGTAGTCACTAAGTTACCTCGACTCACTTATGAGGCATATTGAAACCATACTAAGATTAGCGGGGAAACATATCAATGTATGCATTTCCCCGCTAATCGTTTTATTTAACTGTTTGAATCATTGCATCCACTAAGTAATCTAATTGTACTTTTGATGAATAAATGTCAATATCATAAAATAAGTCAAAGTCGATAGGCACAATTTTTCCTTCTTGAACAGCAGGTATTGCTTGCCATACTTTATTGTCCGCTAAACCACCTTGTTCACCAGAAAAGATAATAAAGTCACCCGTATATTCTGGCAAGACTTCCATTGATAATTCTCGATATTGGTCTTTCCCAATAATTTCATCTTCGATCACTTTTGGTGCTTTTAAGCCTAAATGACTATAAATTAAATCGCCACCACGTCCCCATTTATCACCAAAAACCCAGATGCTGCCATTTCCATCATAATCTCCTTCAAAGATACTGACTGTTTGATCCAAGATACCATTCTCTTCAAGCTTAGCTTTGGCATCTGTAATTTGCTGATCAAAATCAGCTAACAACGTTTTCGCTTCTTCTTGTTTATTAAAGACTTCTCCTAAAAAGGTTAATCGTTCTTCCATTGACATTTCCGTAAAAGGAACGAAAATCGTTGGTGCAATTTTCGACATTTTCTCCACATCATCTTCAGAAATAACTAGGATTAAATCAGGTTCATACGCCATAATTGTTTCTTCATCAAACGTATCCCAAACAGGTATATCAGCGACTTCTTTTTCATAGGCTTTGCCAGTTGCATCATAGGTTGCGACTGGTTTTACTCCTAACGCCAAAACATCACCTAAGTTATACGTTACAATGACGCGTTGTGGAACATCAGGTATCTCTACATCACCTAATGTTGTTTCAATTGTACGAGTTTCGTTACTTTCTTTTTCGGTTCCTTTATTTTCTTGATTGCTACAAGCACCTAAGAACATTAAAAATAGTGCTAATAAAAAAATGCTAACTTTTTTCATTTTTCTCCCCCTAAATTTGTTGATTTTGACATAATTGTGCATAAACACCTGCATGTTGCAACAACTCATCATGTGTACCGACTTCCGAAATTTCACGATTAGCTAATACGACAATTTTATCTGCATGGCGGATGGTGGATAAGCGATGAGCAATAACAATCGTCGTACGATCAATAGCGATTTTATCTAACGCTTGTTGGATTTCCTTTTCAGTTTTGGTGTCCAAAGAGGATGTTGCTTCATCCATAATTAAAATCGGTGTATCTCTTAAAATCGCACGTGCAATTGATAGTCTTTGTTTTTGACCTCCTGATAATTTAAATCCCCGTTCACCAATCAAAGTATCATAACCATTTTCTAATGATTCGATAAAATCATGGGCATTCGCCGCTTTAGCCGCTTGTATTACTTGTTCTTTTGTTGCGTGTTTCAATCCGTAGACAATGTTTTCGAAAACTGTTCCATTAAATAAAAAGGTATCCTGTAATACCATACTGATATTGTCGCGAATAGTACTTAATTTTAGTTGCTTCAAATCCACACCATCAAATAAAATCCGACCTCGTGTAGGATCATAAAAACGATTCAATAAATTACTAATCGTCGTTTTCCCAACACCAGTAGAACCGACTAAAGCCACTGTTTCTCCTGGTTCAATGGTCAAATTAATGTTTTGAAGTACCGGTTGCTCTTTTTTATATGCAAAACCTAAATCTTGTAAGTCAATTCTGCCAGTTAATTTAGCAATTGTTTGTGCGTCACTGCTTTCTTGAATTTCAGATTCTTCATCCAACAACTCAAATACTCGTTGACAACTAGCAATCGCATTATTGGTGCTTTCATTGAGAGACGATAAAACATTGATGGGCGCATAAAAGAGATTTAAATACAAAATAAATCCAACTAGTTCTGAGACAGCCATTTGATTAATTGAAACCAAATACCCACCATAAATAATGACTCCTACTAAGCCCACAGAACTAAAAAAGCCAATTAACGGACGAACGAATTCATCCATTTTTATCGCTTGTAACATGGCATCGCGTTCTTTGTTGATAGCTTGTGACATCCGTTCTTTTTCACTGGCTTGTTGATTAAACGCTTGAATTTCTTTCATTCCCGATAAATTATCTTGTAACGTGCCACTCATTTCAGCCATCACTTTGGCATTTTTTCCCCATAAAGGAAATGCTCGCTTTGAATAAAGGTAGTTGGCGAAAATAATTAAAGGCACACTTGCTAAGCTTAAAAGTGCTAATGGCACATTAATTGTAAATAACATAAAAGCAACTGCGATTAACGTTAAGCCATGAACCACAAAATCTGGAAAAACATGGGCAAATAAACGTTCTGCGCCTCCTGCATCATTCATCACGTAACTCATCAAATTTCCTGTTTGTTTGTCGCTATAATAGCGTAAAGATAAATGTTGCAATTTGTCGTAAATTTTTAGTCGTAATTCTGCTACGTATTTATATGCGCCTAAATGTGTATAATACCCTTTGATATAATTAAATACGCCTTGCAAAATATAAACACCGAGTAGCGTTACCCCCATAATCAAGGATTTTCGTGCAACATCTGGATCTCCACTGGTAATTAAAGCAATTAAGCGTTGCATCGCCCAAGGAGCATACAGACTAGCAATCGTTGCACATCCGCTAGCTAAGATGCCTAAACCAATGTATCCATGATACTTTTTTGAATCTTTTAATACCCTAAATAAAACTGTCATTCGCATTCTCCTTAATTAAGTTATAAGTTAAGCAAATTGGTCGTTGTGTATTTTCTTCAATAACTATTTTGGCATCAATCTGAAAAACTGTTTTTAAAACAGATGGCGTGAGAACTTCCATTGCTGTTCCATGACGGACGATTTTACCTTTACTAATCGCAACCATATAATCCGAAAAACGAGCAGCTAAATTCAAATCATGCAAGACCATTGCAATCGTACAATTTTGTGTGTGATTCAATTGCTGCAGTAATTCCAAAATCTCCAATTGATGTGCTAAATCTAAATAAGTTGTTGGCTCATCCAGCAAAATCAGCTCTGTTTGCTGAGCCAAAGCCATGGCAATCCAGACTCGTTGCCGTTGCCCTCCTGACAAACTATCGACTTCACGATATTGAAATTCAGTTAATTTTGTTACGTTTAATGCCCAATCAATTAATTCTTTGTCTTCTTCTTTTAATTTTCCAAAGCCTTTTTGGTGAGGGAAGCGACCATAAGCAATTAATTCACTGACTGTCAGTCCATTAGGCGCAGTTGGCGTTTGTGGTAAAATCGCCATTTTCTTAGCAATCTCTCTCGTTGACAATTTATTGATATCACTACCATTTAAATAAACAACGCCTGCTTTTTTCTTAATAATGCGGCCAATAGCTTTTAAAATGGTTGATTTTCCACAGCCATTTGGGCCAATAATCGACGTGATTTTTCCAGTTGGAATAGCTAAATTTAACTCATTAACAATCAAAGCATCTTCATACGCGATTGCTAATGACTTGGTTTCAATGTGATTCATATAACCCTCCTAATTGGCTTTAGCCAACAAATATAAAAAGTATGGTGTACTTAACACCGTAATTACAATCCCCGTAGGAACATCACTACCAAAACTAATTGAGCGAGTAATTGTATCTGATAATAAAATAATAATAGCACCGATAATTCCTGAAACTGGCAAGAAAAATTTATGATTGGGTCCCACTAATTTTCGTGCCATATGTGGTGAAATCATCCCCACAAAGAAAAAGTTGCCGCCTAATGCGACACTACCAGAAGCTAGAGCAATTGAAGCTAACGATAAACCAATAAACTCTGGTTTGACAGCGACACCCAGCCCAGTTGCTGTTTCATTTCCCAGGTTTAAGGTATTTAACACTCGGGATTTATAAATGGTATAAATTAACAGTAAAATTACCCATGGTGCCAAAATAACCAGATACCGCCATTCATCGCCCCATAAGTTTCCTGCTTGCCAGCGTTGAATAAATTCCATATCTTGATCGTCTAATTTTAATGTCACTAAAGTTGTTAATGCACTGTATCCACTACTCACAGCAACTCCGGTTAAAATTAAGCCGGTCGGTGAAATATCACGCCCTCTATTGTAGGATAAGAAAAAGATAATCAATGCTGAGATAATCCCTCCAATAAAAGCCAAAATTGGAATCGCAAAAGGCGAAGAAAAACCTTTTGTTGAAAAAATTCCAATATACAATAAGACAAATAAGCCAGAGCCGGAACTGATACCTAATGTTCCTGGGCTTGCCATATCATTGCGCAATAAGCTTTGCATAATGGTTCCTGATGCACCCATGCCGATACCAACCAAAATAGCTAACACAATTCGTGGCAAACGAAAGTCGTATACAATTAATTCTTGCTGGCTAGTGCCATTTCCCAACAACACTTGCCAAACTTCACTAGGTGCTAAATTCATTTTTCCAGAATTAATGCTAATTACAGCAACAAAAACCGTTAATAAAATTAACCCAAATGTCATTAGGAGGTTTCTTCGTAAGTTAAACTTCGACGTTTTCATTCAAATTCCCTCCGTTGTTTTCTTACTAAGTATAAAAAGAACGGCACACCAATCACGGAGAAGATAATCCCAATGGGTGTTTCAAAAGGGCGATTGATTAAACGTCCAACTAAATCCGCCGCAACAGTTAATACTGCACCATATAATGCGCTAGCAGGAATGATATATCGATAATCGACACCGACTAAATAACGCATCATATGGGGAATAATTAACCCAACAAAGCTGACAGGACCCACTACGATAACGGATAACCCTGTCAAAATAAGCACTACTATTGTCGAAATGCCTTTCACCAATTTGGTATTCAACCCTAAACCAATGGCGACTTCATCACCTAAACTCAACATAGTAATTGAAGGAGACAAAGCAATAGCAACTAAGACGCCAAGTACAAAAAATGGCGTAATTACCATTAATTCACTCCATTTCGCCCCCGCTGTTCCGCCTGCGCTCCAATAAGTCAAAGCATGACCTAAACGATAACGAATCGACAGATAAGAACTTAATGCCCCAAATAACATCGAAATGGATAACCCTGCTAAAACTAATCGTTGCGGTGTCATTCCGCCACGACCAACCGAAGCAATGAAATAAGTTAATCCTGTTGTCACCGCAGCACCTAAACAAGCATAAAACATCATTTGCCCATACGTTCGATTCACTAAAAAAGATAAACATAAAGCAATCGCAAATGTCGCTCCCGAACTAATTCCCATCAATCCTGAATCAGCTAATGGATTTTTGGTTGTTCCTTGCATAATCGCCCCACAGATTGCTAAACTACAACCTACAATAATATCTGCGATGGTCCGCGGAAGACGCAATGTACGGATGATTTGATGCTCAGTTAAACGACTGTCAAAATTAAAAATAGCTCCCCAAGCCGTCGTAAAGTCCATTTTTGCCGCACCAAAAGAAATAGATGCTGCCGTAATCAAAATCAATAACAGCAATCCTATCGCCATTTTAAATGTAAAATTCCAAGAACCATTTTGTTGTCTTGGTTTTACCAAATTTTGCATACTCTCACTCCATTACTGAATAATTAGAAAGAAAGACTCCCCAAGATAATCAGGAAGTCTTCTTTAAAATCATTCACTGATGTTTAGATTTTCAACTACATAATCCAATTGTGCTGTTAAACTGGCTATATCAGAATAATAGAATAAACCTGCGTATTCTCCAGGCACAGTTGTGATGTTTCCTTTTTCAACTGCTGGGATTGTTTTCCAAATTTCTGTTTTTTCAAATTCTGATTCTTTGCCTTCTTGTAAGAACCAGATAATATAATCACCAAAATAATCAGCAGCTACTTCATAAGACAAAGAACCGCGACCTTCGCCAGAAGACTCAATCAACTCTTCTAACTTAGGTGCTAATTTCAAGCCTAAATAATCGTATAACAAAGTCCCTCCACGTGAACCAGTTTCATAATAGACACCATAAGAATCACTTCCCCAGTCTTCAAAAATACTGAACGTTTTATCTTTGAAAGCATCGGTTGAAAATTTTTCTTTTGCATCTGCCAATTTTGTTTCAAATGTATCAATCGCTTCTGTAGCTTCTTCCTCTTTACCTAAAACTTCCCCTAAAAATTCCAAACGTTCTTCTGAACTCTTATCTTCAGAAATCACCACAACCGGCGCAACCTTTGATAATTTTTCATAATCTTCCGGATTATAAGTAACAATCAAATCAGGTTCATAAGAAAGTAATTCTTCTTTTTCCCATTTTTCAATAGCAGGGACATCTTTTAATTCATCATAAAAAGGCATTGTTTCTTGAGCCCAACCAGAGTAGCCCACTGGTGTTACATCTAAGGTTAAGACATCTCCAACATACCAATTCACCAAAACATTTTTCGGATTGATTGGAACCTCTACTTCACCCATTTCTGTCTCAACTACTTTAGTTTCTGGTTCAGCACTTTCTTCTGAACCACTCTTATTTGTACATGCAGCTAAAAAACTGCTTAAACCTAATAAAGCAACAAACAACGTTAACTTTTTCATTTCATCCACTTCCTTTTCATTTATAAATTGAGAATGATTCTCATTATCAATGAAAAAGATTATAATTTACTTATTAACAAATTACAAGCTATTTTTAATTTAATCTGTGAAATCATTCAAAAAGTGTATAAAAAAAGACAAGTAGTGCTTTCCCTACTTGTCCACTTGAGGTTGAAACGGATCTTTTAAACCAACGATTGTTTCTTCTTTCTTCATCAGGCATTCATCTAATTCATGAATCATTTTTTGTTGATTAAGGTTCGTTCCAATAAAGACTAATTCAATCATACGATCACCATAATAATCATCCCAAATATCAATTAAATGCTGGCGAATTGTTTTCATTTTTTCAATTTCCCAATTTTTTAGAGTCGCAATCCAGTAACCACTATGTGTGATATCCATTGCTCTACCAGCTTGCGAAATGTTGATAACATTCTCCGGTTGTGTTCCAAACCAAACGACTCCTTTACAGCGAATAACCTCTTTAGGCCAATGATTTAACCAAGCATCAAATCGTTCAGGATGAAAGGGTGCACGCCTTCGATAAACAAATGTTTGTACCGTAAATTCAGAATTCTCTTGTTGAGCAATCACAGGATTATGCTCAAAATAATCAAACGCTTTTTGTTGATTAAACAGCTGCGTATCCATCACTTGACGAACGGGTACTTGACAATACGTACTTTCAATAATTGCTACGTGCGGATTAATTGATTTAATTAGAGCACTTAAATACTGCTTTTCTTTTTCTTGAATTAAATCAATTTTATTAAATAAAACCACGTCGCAAAATTCAATTTGATGCATAATTAATTGATTGCTATTTTGAAATTCTTCATTGAATTTCCCATTTTCAGGAATAACTTGTTGCAATAAACGGTATGCATCCACAACACTTACCATCGTATCCATGTAGCAAAATTGATTAAGGGGTTCTTGTTGACGAGTAGTTCCTTGTGATAAATAGTTAGCGATTAAATCCGGTTGAGCAATTCCTGAAGACTCCACCAAGATATAGTCCACACACTGTGATTTCGCTAGATTCGCTACTGCTTCAATTAATTCCTCACTTAAATCACTGCTGATACTACCCGCTTGCAACGGAATTAACTGGTCTTCTTCAGTAAAATACGGTGATTTTTCAATAATTTTTGCATCAACATTCACTTCAGCAACATCATTAACAATGATACCAATACGACGCTGCTCTTTACATTTGAGTAAATGTAAAAGTAAGCTCGTTTTTCCTGATCCTAAATAACCAGAAATGACGGTGATGGGAAGTTTATCAGAATTGTTTTTTATGCTCACTCTATTAGTCTCCTGTCTTTATCGGATGAATGGAAATCCTTCATGTAAATAACATCATCGCAAGTTTTTTTCACTAAGGAAGAGTTATGTGAAATAAAAAGAACAGCCATATTTTTTTGTTTTTTTAGTAGATTAATTATTCGTTTCTCATTGATTTTATCTAAATTAGCAGTTGCTTCATCACAAATTAAAATCCTAGGTTTAACTAATAAAGCTACTGCTAAACAGATTCGTTGGTATTGTCCGCCACTTAATTCATGAGGACGTTTTGAAAGAGTCTTTTTTGATAAGTCGCAATCCAATAAAATTTTTTCAATCGTCATTTTTATTTGTTGTTTCTGACATAACTGAAATTGTATCAATGGTTCACTTAAAATCTGCTCAATTGTTTTACTCGGATCCAATGATTTACGTGTGTATTGAGCAACTAATTGAATCGTTTGTACCCATTTTTTCATTGAAACATCTTCTTGCTTTTTTCCTTCTAAGTAAATGACTCCTTTCGTACACTTTTCTAAACCAACAATCATTTTTACAAGTGTCGATTTACCTGAACCATTTTTGCCAACAATGCCTAACCACTGTCTCTGATTCAATTGGAAATTACAGTCTTCAATCACTAATTGATTGCCATACTTTTTTTCTAAATTTTTCACTTCTAATAAATTAATTGTCATCAAAAATCTCAATCAACTCCTTAGTATACTGGTTTTTAGGATGTGTTAAAATATCGTTCACTTTGCCTGTCTCTAATAAACACCCCTCTTTAATAATTCCTACATGGGTTCCAAATTGTCGCACTAATTCTAGGTCATGTGTAATAAAAAAAATAGTTTTATTGGCTTGTCGATTCATTTTTTGCAAAAGAGTTAAAATTGTCCTTTGACTTTGAACATCTAAAGCACTCGTTGCTTCATCAGCAATAATAATTTCCGGGTTAGAGACAAGTGCCAAAGCCAAGGCAGTTTTTTGACACATTCCACCACTCAATTCATATGGATAGTTGTCTAATATAGTCAAATTATCAATAAAACCAACTTGATGCATAGCTCGCTTCATCATTTTTTCACGTATTCCTTTTTCTTTAATACCTTTAGATTTTAATAAATGATGAAATTGTGTGCGAATCAATACATTACTTTGCATACTGTCTAGCGGATTCTGCAAAATAAGTTCCATTTTTTCAGTAACACAGCATTTCGTCCCTCTAGTTTGAAATTTCGATGGAAGTAAATCCAAAATAACCTTACTTAATAATGTTTTTCCTCCACCACTTTCTCCAATCAAACAGAAAAAAGCACCTGCCTCTACTGTTAAATTAATAGACTGGAGTAATTCTTCTCCACTTAAAAATACGGAATAATTTGTTAATTGAATCATAATGAAACACCACACTTATTTCTAAAGTGTTTACCTAAGGACTGTGTTCCTAAAACGATGATACTTAGAATAATTCCTGGAAAAATAAAAATCCAAGGAGCCACAAAAAAATACGCTTTGCCATCGAATAAAATAGTGCCCAATTCAGGAACTGGCGGTTGTACCCCAATTCCTAAAAAAGATAAACCAGAAATACTTAACATAATTTTTCCAATATCTGTCAAAAATAAAGACACTAATTCGATAATAATGTTAGGCACAATATGATGAAACAATGTATGTTTGCCATAAGAACCTCGCAATGGTGCTAATATGATAAATTCTTCTTTGCGTATATTTAAGACTAGGTTACGAATGTAGCGAATATACTTCCCCGACCAACTAATAACGAGAGCGATTAAAACAGTCATCAAAGAATTAGCAAATAAACCAGCAAAAACTAACGTTAAAATCAAGGTCGGAATGCTTACTAGAATATCAGCAAACGTTGTAATAATGAGGTCAATTAATTTTCCACTATATCCTGCAAAACTACCTAAAATTAAACTAATAGTGATTACACCTATCAAAGAACAAATTGCTAGAAGTGAGGAATAAATAGTGCCATAAATTATTCTAGAAAATAAATCTCTCCCTAAATAATCTGTACCAAACCAATGTTTTAGATTCATACCTTGCAAGGCATTCTGTTTGTCAATCAGATAGGGGTCTTTTAATTGCCAAATAATAATGATAACTATAATTCCTATGCTAAAGACAGTGCCATACTTTTTCATGCCTGACCTCCTCGTTCAAGTTGAATTCTACGATCAATCTTTTGAATTAACAAATCAACCACATAATTGAGGACAAATGTTACACAGGCAAGTAATAAAGTGATACCTTGAATAACTGGATAATCTCTAGTAGAAATGGCCTCCATTAAAAGCTTTCCAATACCAGAAATGCTAAAGATAATTTCAATCATAATAACCCCACTGAATAGATGAATCAAACTCGTCATACTTAGAGTTAACAACGGGACAAACACGTCTTTTAATTGATAAAAAAGGCGGTAATACCATTTAATATGACGAAATTTAGCAATTGTTTGTCGCTCACTAATAGCTGAGATTGAAAGTAGATCACCTGTCATTTTCGTTAAATAGCAACCTTCTGATAGGCTAAGTACAAAAATCGGTAATACTAAATGCCAAGTGGTACTGCTACCAACAAAAGGAAACAATTTGAGTTGTACACCAAATAAAAAAATAGTAGCAATGGCCATCCAATAAATTGGAAATGATAACACGACTGATACTATTTGATTCAACCAATTCAAAGCAGGAAAATTTCCAATTAAACTTCCAATTGTTACTGCCATAAAAAGACAAATAATAAATGCACTACTCACAAGTTGCATAGTAATACTCAATTTTTCTACCATTAACTGTCTGACTGCTATATTCGATTGAAAAGAATAGCCAAAATCTCCTTGTAAACATTGTAAAAGCCACTTAAAATAACGTTCTAAAAAAGCACCATCCATTCCTAATTTTACTCTTGTTGTTTCCAAAGCTTCAGGTGATACATGATTTACACCTAACCTCCGCAGAACACCTAGAGCTGGATCCCCAGTTGAAAGAGCTAACAAGCCATATAATAGGAAAGAAAATAGTAGGAGACTTATCAACAAACGGAGAGTTTTTTTTATAACAAAGGAGACACTCATTTTATTTCACCTTAATATTTTTAAAATCAATAGGTGCATCAGACAACCCTGAATAAGAAAATTCTGCAATTTTTTCTGACGTAACAAAAATTTCATCTTTATAATCGATTGGAATTGCCAATGTTTCTTGATTTATTCGTTTTAAAATTCCATCAAAAATCTCTTGTTGAGTTGTTTCATTAATGGTTAATGCAGATTGATCTAAAAGTTTTGTTAATGCTACATCATCTGCCAATACACCATGACTCTCTGCGGTATTATGAAATAAAGAATTCAAAAAATTATATGGCAATAATGCGTCCGTATACGTACGATAAAAAATCAAATCAAAATCTTTTGTATTCCATAGGACATCATAATAACTTTCACTGTCTAAAATTGTAATCGTTACTTTGATACCAGCTTTTTTCAACTCACTTTCTATCACTTCGGCTTGTTCTTTCCATTCAGGAAATTCAGTCGTTTGAATAACTAATTTAAAAGCTAGTTCTTTGCCCTCTTTTTCGTAATAGCCTTGAGAATTTTTTTGAAAGCCTTCTTGTTCCAAAATACTTTGTGCTTTTTTCAAATCATAAGTAGACGTTGGTTGATTGTCTGAAGTGACGTATTCTACATTATCTCTAAATAGTCCATTGAGTTGTTTCGTGGACAACTCTTTTTTATTAATAGCACTATCCATTGCTTGGCGAATGGGCGATTTTAATGCTGGATTTTCTGGATTAAATGCTAAAAAGTGAGACATTGTTCCTTTAAACGCATGAACAGTAAATGAAGCATCTGCTTCTAATAATTCACTATCTTTTTCTGTAATATTACCTAGAGTGCCACCTACAATATCGACTTCACCACTTTTTAAGGCCAATGTACGAGAACTACCATCTTCAATTGTTTTAAATTTAATTTGATAGGTCACAGGTTGATTTCCATTAAAATAAGGATTAGGTTCCATTGTTACCTGCTCAGAAGTAAATTCTTTTATTTTAAATGGTCCTGTTCCAATTGCTTCTTTAAATACTCCTGTTACTACGTTATTTTCAACGGAATGAGGACTCATTATCCGTAGTGGTCTAGTTTGACTCAATTCGGCTAAGACCTGATTCGAGGGTTCCTTAAAATATAAAACAATGGTATACGAATCAAGTACTTCAATTTTCTCTAAATTGATTAATGTTTGAAGAGTAGTCGTCTCATTTTTGATTTTTGCGCGTTCAATGGTAAATTTGACTGCTTCTGCATCAAAGGTGCTGCCATCAGAAAACTTACTATCTTTTTTTAAATGAAAGGTATATTTTTTTCCATCCTCACTTATTTCCCAGCTATCAGCTAATCCAGACGTATATGCACCTTTTTCACCATACTGCACAAGCGATTCATAGACAGCACCATACAAAGGCATGTCAGAATCATAACTTGTCGCATCTAGTTTTTCAGCGTTTGCATCTCCCGAAATGGCAATACTAATCGTTGGGATTCCATGAGATGATTGCTGATTAGGAGTTGCGCAACTCGCTAAAAACACAAGTATAAGTACCGAAAAAATTATTTTTATGCCTATTTTCATCTTTTATTTTCCTTTCCTTCGCTTTTTAGCTTTAATCAAATAGGAACTATCAAGTGATAATATATAATCATCTACTGAACGATAAAATTCTTGATAATTTGTCACATCATAAATAGAATCTGTGTATTCCTTGATTAGCTCTACGGAAAAATCCTGTGCAAGCAACTGATTAACTACTTCAGTTAATGTTTTATTTTGCATTTTTGTGGCACCATACTGATTAATTTGAGCTTCCATATAGTCAAAACTAGGATTTTGTGATTGATCTGCAAATGAGGCGTAATAGGTCCCCTCCTCTTTTAATACTTGAGCAATCATTTGAAAATGTGCTGCTAAATCTTCAATTAAATACAAAACAGATGTACTAATTACCGTATCAAATGACTGTTCCAAAGCTAATGCATCTCCTGTAGCTCTATAAGTAATCGGATAATCTCCTACTCTTTCGTTAGCAACAGCAATTGCTTTTTTTGCTAAATCAATACCGTATGCACTTTGATATGGAAGCTGATCATACAGTACTCGTAAAAAGCCTCCTTGGTTACAGCCAAAATCTAATATCTGCTTATTTTCTACATCGTTAGGATTCAAAAGTGAAATAACATTTTCCCATGCTTCTTTATGGCTGTCTTCCATTTCTTGATCTCCATTTATTCCTTTTTGCCACCAGTTATCGTATGCCATATTTTCTCTCCTCCATTGAAATTTTCTCTTAACATTGACAATCCACTGTACAATTAGCGCAATCGTCTAAATAAAAAGCTTGTTGTTTATAATAAGCCAAGCGTGTTTGATTAATTGGTACATTTTCTCTTTGTGCAATTGCTTCGGCAATAATTGCAAATCGTTGACGGAATTTATAAATATAACAGAAAATCACACCTTGATTGCGAACACTGGGACCTATCAAAAAAGCATTGTTTGAAATAGTTGATTCATCAATAGCATTTAAAACAAACTTTCCTGAGGTAGTATCAAATAAATGTGGTGCTAGTATAGCTGCGCCATTCATAAACCCTGTACACAACAAGGGGCGATTTTTCGAAAAAATACTTCTACCATCTGTCGTCTGTATTTCATACCCTTCTGAATTGGGCTGAATGTTTGCAATACAAACTTTTTGGTACACTTTAATCTCACCTTGGTTTGTTTCTTTAAATTCCATAAATCGTTGACGAGTAATTGGAGCTAACCGAATGCTAGGATCCGCTTCTTTTGCAGTTAATCCTGTGGTATTGGTATAGACAGACACTTTTTTACCAAGTTTTGCTAAGTTTAATGCGGCATCAATCCCACTTTCATTCCCACCAATAACGACTTGTTCATTACCAGTCACTTGCTTCCATGTATCAATTTCACTATAATGCAGTGCATGTTCACTACCAGCGAAAGAATGTTTAGGAAATGAATATTCACCTACTGCAAAAATTAAATAATCTGCGATAATTTCACCTAAATCAGTCTCTAAAATATATTGCTCTTTAACTTTTTTCACATGATTCACACTACTATTTGTAAAAATAGGTAAATGATATTCTTTTGCGACTAGTTCAAGGTATTCTGCATAATCTTTTCCTGATAGTCGTTCTTTGCCTAAAGTATATGCTGGTGAAGTATCCACTGAAATAGCATTTAAATCAGGCATACCAAAGCCATTACTTGAAAAAGAAGGTGTAATAAAACGTGTTTCTTGAGGCCAATTTTTAAAACTATGACCGATTTCCTTTTGTTCAAGAATAAGAAAATCACGAATACCTAGCTCAACTAATGTAACACCCATACCAATACCTGCTGCTCCAGCTCCAACAATAACAATTTTTTTATTCATCTACTTCTCTCCTCAAAATCCAAATATAACTTACTTCCCTGAATCCCTTGATTGTTCGCATATTTGCCTGATACATAGTCGTCATAGTCACCTTCAATTGTATGATAATAGATTTGGCAGATATCAATCTCAGGGTAAATCCAAAGTGGTTTTAAACAATGCATTTCAAGCGTCCAATAACCAGAAAAACCGACATCACCAAAACCAGCTGTTACATGCACATTTAAACCTAATCGTCCAACTGAAGAACGTCCTTCCAACATCGGAACAAAGCCATTTGTTTCTGTCCGTTCGATTGTTCGACCAAGATACAATTGATTGGGTTCTAAAAGAAAACCTGTTTGAGGTATCTTAAAAAATTGAAGTTCATTTTCTTTCTTCATATCTAAAGTTGTTGATTTATAAATAGCTAATTCATTGTGTAACCGTAAATTGTAACTATTCGGATTAATTTGTTGCAGACGAAATGGTGTAATGTGAATAGTACTGCCTTGTAGTTCTAAAATCTTTTTTCCTGATAAAATCACTTGTTCATTCCTCGTTTCTTAAAAAATAGTGATACTCCAAGCTAAAATTGCTGTACTAACAATACTTGTTATCATTTGTTTACTGGCAATCGCAAATGCATTTTTCCACCCTAACTCTTTACCAATAGTCAATAAAGTCACCAAGCAAGCTGATAGAGTCGAAGCCAAATAAACAAAAACAAATAATTGTGAAGTTGAGATTGTCGCTAATAAAGCTCCCTGTCCTTCATTTAAAATCAATAAACCATCTTTTCTGATAAAGGAAAAAAGTAATCCTGGCGCCGCTTCAACGGGTAGTGAAAGAAACCTTAATAAGGGAAAAGCTAAACCATTTAAAAATGATAATAGATTGAACATTTGTAAAATTGATGCGATGAAACAAATAATCAAAAAAATAGGCATGGCTTGTACAATGAATTGTTTCATAGAGCTTGTAATTTTCCACCAAAATGTCTGCCAATTGACTGATTGAATATAAGGTAACGGAGCAACTCGTGTTAACTCAGTGGTTGTTGAATGCCAAATTCGAGTATGTATGGCACCAACAATAAACAATAAAAATAAATAAGGTACAAATAAAAAGGGGACCTTAGCTGTATTAAAAATAGACAATGTGGCTCCAATTTGATAACTACAAGCTGAACCAAAAGCAATTAAAGAAACACATGAAGTTCGAGTACAGCTACTACATCCTCTGCTTTGAAAAACAGCGACTACATTGCAACCAAATCCAGTAATCACAGGCAATAAATCTCTACCCGTTAAACCAATTTTACGAAGCCATGGATCTAATGTTGTCGTCAAATGTTCTTGTAACCCTATTTCTTCTGTTAGAGTCGTCATAATACTGATTAAAAAAACGACTGGAAAAGCCCATAAGAAAGAATATGAGCCTAACGTAATCAATCCGTAATCGCCAGTAAGTAATTCTTGGACAGGATAAGGCGCATCGTACAACCAAGTAATTAATGGATTTAATAACGAACGCTCGACAATCGGTTCTAACCATCCAGTAAACCAGTAAGCAATTACTACTGGTAAAGCAAACATCAAAAAAATCGCACTACTTGCACAAATTGGGCCAAAAAACGAATGACGAAAAAGAGGCAGCAAGTCTCGCTGTCCTTCAGCAGAAGTAGGTAAAAAAGTAAGGATACTTCGTGAAGCTCCCCACACGACTGCTCGTGTGATACATTGAATCACTTTTTTTTGTTGCTCTACAGTTATTTTTCTTGTATTAATCCAGATGACCGGTAGCTGTAATAATTCTTGAATTCGTTTTTTCTCTGTATTTGTCGGCTGGTATTTATCACTATGTGTCGCAATGACAGCTACCTTTTGACCTTTTAAACGTAAATTATCGTAAAGTGCCAGTAATTCTTCTTTCAAACGTGGTGCTTTTACCACTAGTAATAATGTATTTTCCTGTTCCAAATAATCTAACGTCGTTTGCATATTTTGACTATCTATATCCAATTGCAACCCTGGTAAATCTGTCAATTGAATTAATTGATTCAATTGACAGGTTCCTTTTGTAGCTGAAGTAGTTGAACCTTTAACATTTTGAGGCAAAGCACTTTTATCACCAGTCATTTCTCGAAACAATCCTGATTTCCCAACCGATTCAAAACCTACAAGCAATGTTTCTATAGAAGATACTGGAAAAGTTTGACTATTTTCTAACATCGAAATTTCTCCTTTATGTTAAATGCTGATTGACTAATAGTGCTCTAATCTCAGCTTCTGGTAACTCTTTTCCGATTAAAACAATTTTAGTTATGGGCTTTTCTTGCCAGCATTCTCCTTCTTCTAGCCGAAAAGCCATATTAACCCCTTGCAAAACAACCGGTTGATCGTAACCTTCTATATTTAGCAGACCTTTATAACGCATTAAATCCATGCCATATAGCTGAATCAATTGACGAATCCATAGAATAACTTGTTTTTCAGGTAACGCTTCTTCCAGGCGAATCACAAAACTATTTACTGGTGTATGAACGTGATGATGTTCATGTGACTCATGGTCGTGATGATGGTGTTCGTGATTATCAATCATATGATCAATGTCTGCTTCAATATCTTCATTGTCTAATCCATGGTCAAATAATTGTAACCCAATTAAATCTGCAAATTGTAAATTTCCATGGACATACTCTTGATCAATAAAAGGATTAATTTTAGCTAATTTTTGCTTTAATGCATGCAATTCTTGTTTGGGAACAGCTTCTGTTTTAGTTAGAAGTAAGCGATCTGCAAAAGCGACTTGCTCCGTTGCTTCAGGATAATGATCTAATTGATATTCAGCATTTTTGGCGTCAACTAAGGTCAAAATACTATCAATCATAAAATGTTCATTCAAAAGTGGCGTACGAACAATCGTTTGAGCAATCGGACTTGGTTCGGCTAAACCACTTGTTTCAATAATAACTCGGTGAATCGCAATGCCACTTTCTTTAACAATTGTTAGTATATCTAAAAACATTTCAGCCAAATCTTCTCGTAAGATACAACACATGCAGCCATTATTCATTTGAAAAATTCGTTCGTCTTCATCGACTAAAACTAATTCATGATCAATACTCGTATCGCCAAATTCATTAACGATAATAATGACTTTTTCATCGCCTTTTGATTGCATCAATTGATTCAGCAGCGTTGTTTTTCCAGCTCCTAAAAATCCAGTTAAAATTGTCACAGGTATCAAAGACATGGATATTCCTCCTTATACGCAAAACAGTTTTTGCGAATCGTTTGCAAGTATTCTAAACTATCAACTTCTATTTCGTCAACCATTAATTGCAAATCATTTGCATTTAATATATAATCAGTTTACAGAAAACTTTAAACGACAGGAGATGATTTAAGTGCGAATGACTAAGCAGCGTAAAGCAATCATTGATTTATTCAAAGAAAATTCTGGAAAAGCATTAAGCGCTGAAATGATGTATCACTTAGTCGGCGATGACAAGATGAACTTATCAACTGTTTATCGAACAATGGATAAGTTATTGGAGGCTAAATTAATTAACAAAACGGTGGTCAATACCGTCGCTTATTTTTATCTAGCAGAATCTGAACATAACCATTTTATGATTTGTACAAATTGTCAAAAAATGATTCCCATTGGTTGTGTAATCAAAAAATTTCTCCCCGATTTAGCTACTCAAAATCATTTTAAAATTACTGGGCATGACATTACGATTTTTGGGTTATGTGAAGAGTGTATATAAAAAATAAAAAAACCATCTCATTGAAATAAATAAGATGGTTTTATACTATTCAGTTTAGTTAATTCAAACTATTTTTTGATTATGATGCTCATCTTATTTTTATAAGAGTCGAGATTTTTCTATCAATATCCATATTTGCTGATAAAATACTTAAGATTATTTTGATAGATTACTCAATGTCGCTGGAAAAAGTTCTTCTAAATAAGAGACTAAATCCGTGACATTCTTTTCTCTATTTAGCAAAGCTTCAATTAGTAAAGGTAAATTGAAACCAGCTAAAGCATACGTGTTTTCATTTTTTCTTTGAATTACCATCGCCACATTAGACGGAGTTCCTCCTTGAATATCTGTCAAAATCAAAACGCCTGAGGTTCTATCTAATGATTGATAGGATTCCTGTGCACTTAAAATGGTTGCTTCTAAATCCATTTGTTCTTCTAACGAAAAACTAGCAATATTTTCTTGATTGCCAACAATCATTTCTGCACTAGCTAATGCTTCTTTAGCAAAATATCCATGACTTCCTAATAAAATTCCAACCAACTTTATCTGCTCCTTATCTGGGTCTTGTATTTACATTCATTGCATTCTGGTTTTCTTGATTGGACGCTTCAATGATAGTCGGATTCAAGAAGCTCTCAATCACGGTCATACTCATGGCTTTTGCCGAACGCTCAATGGCAGTATGACCAATAGGTGAACCTGCTAACTTTTCATATTCGGGCGTGTGAAGAGATACTCGCGTTTTATTCAAACTAAAATAAGGATTGGTCGTCGGAATAAGTTGACTTACATTACCGAAATCAGTTGAACCGAAATCATCTGGAAAATCAGGTAAAACTTCTTCGCCTAAACTTTCTAATGCTTTACGACAAATATCACCTAAAATTCGACTGAATGTTCTTGCACCATAGCCTTTTTCTTCTGTTATTTTCACTTCACACCCAGTCGCCAAAGCGCCTGCTTGAATACAGTTACGAACACGTTCTATTAAGCTAGGAAGTTCGTCTTCCTCCATACATCTAATACTATATTCAATTTTAGAATAGTCAGGAATCATTCCCGTGGCTGTTCCACCTTCCACCAAAATACCAGATAAGCGAACATCTGAAGTAACTTGCTGACGTAACATTGATACTGCGTTAAAAAATAAATTTGCTGCATCCAATGCGTTAACTCCTTTAAAAGGTTGACTTGCTGCGTGGGCAGAGCGTCCTGTATATTCAATTAAAAATTTATATGTGGCTGTACAACGACCAGCAATACGAGTGGTTCCCGAAGTTGGATGAACCATTGTTGCAGCATCTACATCTTGAAATGCGCCTCGTTCAATTAGTTTGATTTTACCGCCACCACCTTCTTCAGCTGGTGTACCGATAAGAGAAACTTTTCCTGAAATATTAAATACTTCCATTACTTTTTTGGTTGCTAGATAGGCACCCACAGCAGAAGTCGCAATAATATTATGTCCGCAAGCATGACCAATTTTGGGTAGGGCGTCATATTCCGCTAAAATAGCAAAATGTACACCCCCTTCACCTTGGATGTGCGTTGATTTAAACGAGGTTTCCAGATCACAATAATTGGATTCAACTTCTGCACCTTGTTGTTTCAAATATGTGGTGATTTTTTCAACAGCTAAGAATTCCTCATATCCTAACTCTGGATGACTATGAATATAATCGCTAATCTCAATTAATTCAGGTTTTCTTTCATCAACCTCTCGTTCAATTCTATTTTTTACTTCCTCTAACATTCAAATACCCTCCAAACTAAAATAACCCAATTAATGCACCTAGTAACGAAATTGCTAATACGCCTAATAAAATATTAGTGTATTTTACTTTGCGATAGCGAATCAAATAGTACATGATAAATACTGCAGTCACTGGTAATAAGCCTGGTAGAATTTGATCCACGTAAGACTGAATTGTGGTCGTTTCATTGTTTACTACAATTTCTGGTTTCAAAGAAATTTTTACATATTGTGAAGATAAAATTCCCATCATAAACATTCCTAGTACACTAGATGCTGTAATAAATTGATTGATGCGCCCGTCTTTTAATACTTGAAGGATACTTTTACGTCCCACACGATAACCTAAATGCCATAGATAATAACTGATTGAAGAAGTAATTAAACTAACAATGACAAAAGGTCCTAAACCAGCAATCCAGCTACCAGCAGAAGCTAATGGCAGAAATAAGCCAATTACGATAGGGCGAATTGTTCCCCAGTCTACGGTGTCACCAATTCCAGCCAAGGGTCCCATGAATCCGGTTTTTAACCCTGTGATCATTTCATCTGAAATATCTTCGCCACGTGCTCGTTCTTCCTCCATAGCAATGACAATTCCGTGAATTAAGCTTCCCCAAATTCCTTCCGTGTTGAAGAAAGTTAGATGCCGTTTCAAAGCTAATTTTAATTCCTCATCATCTTTATATAACTTCTTAAAGATCGGAGCTAAACATGCAGCGAAAGCAAGCGTTTGCAAACGTTCGAAGGAATTAGAAAGCTCACATGTACCTAACCAATACATCCAAGAACGTCGTATGTCTTTTTTAGTGAGTAATTTTTCTTTTTGTTCCATTATAAAGCCCCCGCTTCCTCAGTTTTATTTTTAGTAAATGTGATATGCAAGAATGCTAGGAACATTCCAAACAATGCAAAGGCAATTGTATTCACTTGTGAAGCGTACTGGAACAAGAAGAAACCAAATAAGAAATATGGAATAACGTTTCCTTTCCCAATCACTGAAATTGTAATAGCAAATCCTAACGCAGGAAGAATCCCGCCAGCTACTTGTAGTCCAGTCATAATCCAATCAGGAACAATCTCCATAAAAGCGTTAACTGCATTTGGCCCTAGATAGATTGCAATTGCGACAGGAATGATATAAATACCAATTAACGCCAACGTAGGATATAGAAAATGCGCGCGCATGATACCGTTCGTATTGCCTTTTTCAGCATAAGAATCAGCCATATGAATCCAAGCCGCATTGACAGTTCGACGAATATAATCTAATAGCACCCCCAACAACCCAACAGGCACAGCTAAAGTTACGGCAACAGCCGGTTCCAGATTAGATTGCAATGCAATTGGTACAGCAATAAAAGTGGCTAACACTTGGTCTGTCGGAATATTTCCACCTGGTTGAATCACACCCATATAAATCGCTTGAATCGCTGCGCCAATAATCATTGCTTGTGGGACATCTCCTAAAACGATTCCAATTAACAGTGCTCCAAATAATGGAATATTTTTAGGCCACGTATATAAAATCCCCATTCGACAAAAACAAAATAAAACACCTAAAATAATAGCTTGTATAATTGTCATTTACTTTCCTCCTTAGAATTTATTGGCAATATTTGTTAATTTGACTTCTCTTTCTTCTGGAACCGTTTGCAAGAAAATGTGTTTTCCATCTGCTTCTAATTTTTTTAATTGTTCATATTCTTCTTTCGTTAAAGTAATATTTTTAAATACAACCACACGTCCTGCACCGCCACCAATACCACCAATCTGAATCTCTTCTAATGGTAAATCATGAGCAATTCCATCTAATAATGAAGGGATTCCTTTAAATAAAATAATTGATTTTTCTAAATTCTTTGCGTCCAAAAATTCTTTTGCTTCAGCAACTGACTTCACAATTAATTTCACACCTGCCGGAGCTGCCATTTCAAAAACTTCAATCATAAATTCATCTTTTGCTAAAGTATCATCAATGATAATCACTTCTTTAGCACCAACCTGTCCGATCCATCTAGTGACAACTTGTCCATGCAATAACCGACTGTCTACTCTTACTAATCCAATTTTCCCCATCAAAAAAACCTCCATTTTTCCTTTTAATTTAGCAACCATCAGTAAAGCCTTTTCATTTTATGTTATACTAAACAATATAAAATAAAAAAAATTCGATTTTTGCTAATTTATTTAAAACTTATTTTTATAATATCAAATTTTTTCGAAAAGTAAATGTTTTTTTCGAAATTTTTTAAAGGGGAATACATATGAAAGATTTAAAAAGTAAAATTCAAATCAATTATCTATCATTTACTAAAAAAGAAAAGCTAATTGCAGATTACCTGCTAGATCATGCCCAAGAGGCAAAAAATATGACAATTTCTGAATTAGCAACAGCTTGCGGTGTAGCAGAATCTACCATCTTTTTATTTTCTAAGAAATTAAAGCTTTCTGGATTTAAAGAGCTCACCGTTTTATTAGCCAACGACCATAACAAATTACTACTCGATAGTGTTGATGGTAATGAAGATACGCAAGCGTTGGTAAAAAAAGTATTTGATTCAAATATTCGAGCATTGGAAGATACCGCACAGCTAATCGATTACAAAAATCTAACGAATGCCGTACAACTTTTAACAAACAGTAACAAAATTGTATTTTTTGCGTTGGGTGGATCAACCCCTATTGCCTTGGATGCCTATCATAAATTTTTACGAACACCGTTAGATGTCGAATTCAACTTGGAATATCATATGCAGTTATTAAAAGCGGGTAAACTAAATGAAAATTCTTGTGCATTTATTATTTCTCATAGTGGTAAAAATCCAGATATTCTCCGTTTAGTGGAACTGTTGAAAAAAAATAAGGTCCCAATTATTTCAATTACTAGCTTTGACAATACACCTCTTGTGAAAAAATCTGATGTTGTTTTTCTAACACCAACTGAAGAGTTAGACTTTAAAAATGCTGGAATCTATACGCGACGTGTTTCTCAGTTAGTTTTAATTGATATTTTATTTACGCTGACAATTTCATCTGATCCAGAAAAAACTATTTCTCATTTGGAACAGTTCCGCCACGCCTTACCTTATACAAAATAAATAATCCTATATGAAAAAAACTATCAATGTTGTTACATAAGTATTGATAGTTTTTTAGCGTCCTTTTATAATTTAAGTACTATTGATAAATACAAATACTACTAAATATTAGATAGCAGAAAAATGAATAACACTTGCGTTCAGGCATGAATTTGATACGTTTGAGATATTTTCGGTTATAACGTGTCTTTTTATGTTACAACTAACTCATATACAGACAACAACCAATCCCATCCCCAAAATTCTTATGTTGTTTGTAAGTTTATTATGTACATGCCCTCTGGTAGACAGAGGGCTGTTTGTTTTAATCCAAAATAAAGACTATACTTTTTTAACAATTGTTTTATTCAAAGACATGTAACGATCGTATGCTCCTAAACGAACTTTACCGCGTTTCATAGTACCACTAGACACTACTTCATCAATCGCAATTTTAGAACCTGTTTTCATTGACCAGCCAGAACGATTGGTTAATTCTTTTTCAATGTAAAAGGTATCATCTTTTAACATCTCATACCATCCTGTTTGATTATAATATTCTGGTTGTTGTGCTGTTACAGGCAATCTGTAAAAATATACAGGTAACCCACTGTAATCTCCCATCCAACCTGTTGCTGGAGTAGTTGCAATACCGTTTTTTGGAGAAGTACAATGAATAATTGTTGCATTATCTAGAAAGACACCTGTATGTCCACCCGAACCGCCTGAACCACCTTTTACTCCTGCTACAAAGATATCTCCACGCTTTACTTGACTTCTAGAAATTGGTGTAAGTAATGTTCCTTCTAATGAATATAGTGAATCTGTATTACCAATTCCTGTTCCACTTGGTAAAAAACCACCTGCAATTAAGGATAAATAAACTGCCGAACTACAATCATAACTATTAGGTCCTAAACGATTGGTCATTGAATACGTAACTTTTCCTTCTCGATCTTTAAACCATTGAATCATTTTATTAATATCTCCCATTGTTTGTTCCTCCTGAAATTTTATTTTTCCATGCGTCCATGGTAGACATATGCCTTATATAAGAAGTTTAATGCATATAACTGAGCTAGAAAGGTCAAACGGATAACCAGCCTAGACGTTCTGCAATTTCTTTTAAAAATTCATTATCTCTTCGTTTGACTGTTGATTCACTTAAAAAAGTTTCCATAGCTACTATTGCATTCTCTTTACTTGGATGACCATGTAAATATTTAGAGTTAAAAATCGCTTGTACTTCTGAAGTTGAGTCATCTAAAATATCAGAAATAATCTGTAAAAACATTTTATGGAAAACAATTTGATTCATGGTCCAACAATTCTCAATTCCTATAAATGGATACTCTAAAAAAATATTTTCTTGATTGTTCATGACATCAGAAAAGTCACGTAATGTTTTTTTAATAACTTTATATTTCCAAAGTAAAGATCTGATATGTGTTCTAGTCGCTTTATTCATATTTTCCTCCTAATAATACATTTATTTTAAGTCTTGTTCTAAAACCCAACTATTAATCCCTCCCAATAAATATGCATAGTTAGACATAGATTGATTAACAATTTTTACTTGTTTGATTGTGTATTTATTACCTTTTACAAAACTTTTAATTTTTTGCCCAGTTTGGTATTTGTCAGCAAGCAGTTGGACAGTTACGATGTCCCCAATTTTAAATTTACTTGTAAAAACAGTGAACGTAGCTTTTGCATCGTTCATCAATTTATTTTTAAATACATACCAGCGTGTCCACTTTTTATCCAAATTAAATTGAGCAGGACAATTCTTACGACTAGCATCATAATGACGAACTACTCGATCAATTGAAATATTGTATTTCTTCATCAAATATTGTAATAATTCGATGGTATTTGCTTCTGTTTTTGTTGTAACTGAACCTGAAGGGAGACACATTTCAACACCTATACTATTTGTATTGCTAATACCATAAATTCCATTACCATCTCCTACGTGCCAAGCCCCTTTGCTATCTTCTACCGATTGCCAAATACTTGTGTCATCTACAAAATAATGAGCAGATGCATTGCGGTTGCCTCCACTAAAGTAATCGACATTATTTTTTGCAGTGGAACGTGTACCTACATCATGTACTACAATATATTTAATATTGTTATAGCCATAATGATTGTATGTGCTAATTTTTTTATTGATTGGTAACATATTAATTCCTCCTAATTTTTGTAAAACAAAAAAGGATAGCTTCTCTGCTAATCCTTTTCATTCATATTTTTGTTATTTAATCTTTTAATAATAGGTTCAAATATGTCTGTAGCAACCCCTAACTTATTTAAGTTTTCAATAATGCTCACCATCTCATTTAAAGTTTCCAGCAAATAGACACCAATAATTACACTGACGGAAATAATATCCGGCAATAAAATTGTTAAGGGGACAATAGCAACGAGAACTATCAACAATGCAAATTTTTTGAGTAAGCCGGTACTCATCTTTCCTGATTTTAACTTTCGATTTACGTATGCTTGGATAAATCCCGTGATAACATCCACTGCCATCAAAAATAAAATGAATCCTAACCAGATTAACACCCTCCCATACTCATTTTGCATCATTGTTTCTGCCCATATAATCATGTTCATATCCATTAAACTCACTTTCCTTTTCTGTTTTTATACTATGATCGATAAAAAATAACCGCATCAATAATGATACGGTTAAAAACTCAAATTAATCACATCCCTTGACGGATGTTTCCATACAATTGGATGACGTCAAATATCATCTCAATATAAAACTAACCAGACATCTCTCTATTTTTTAAAGATAAAAAACTTTGACCCTCTTATATCTAAATATGACACTATCATTTTAGCATCTTTTTTTGCACTAAAACCACATAAATACCGCGATAAAACCGCATAATTATTGATAACTAATCAAGTTTCCTTGTTTATAGCTTTCAGCAAATTCAACAAGTGCTTCGGCTTTTAATCGTTCAATAGATCTTAATGAATAGCCTAATTTAGTAGCAATTCCAAGATTAGAAAAATGTTCTGGGGTACAAAACGAATAATAGAGTATCCGTCTGCTAATAAGTTTTAAGGCTAATAATGCTATAATAATTGCGTCACGTTCTCCTTCTGCATCTATCCGTTGTAAAATGACATCTTCAATATGCTTATTGTTTCTACTATTACTACGTGGCATGTCTGTAATAATTGACGAACGAATATCAATTTGTGAACGACCGGCTATCCGTTCTAATCGTCGATAATGCTTCAACACATTTTTTGCATTTTTTCGTGTTTGGTATAAATTAACTTTTTTCGTTAATATCATCTCTAACTTCTCCCATTCTCTAATAGTTATATTTATTTAGTTTAGAGTTTTCTTAAAAATTTTATTGCTTAGTAGAAACTCAAAGTAAGCTACGCACATGTTTGGGAATTTAGAAAATATTTCGCCAAAATATTCAAAAGCATGTGCCATCTATTACTAGCTCTATGAATAATTGTCCTAACATTAACAATAATTAAAATGTCTTGGTTTTATATTGCCTGTTTTTTTAAGTTGATCATTATCTACTTAAAAATCAAAAGATAAAATTACATCCCTTTAATTTTCCGTTCTATCTGTTCAAAAATGAATATTTTTGTTTTTTTTCCTGTTCTGCAATCACAATTGCTAGCCATTTTGTTTCCTCAGCTAGATTGTTCATTTTATTTTTGGCTAAAATAATCACTTGTTTTTCCAGTAATTTGACTAATTCTGATCGTTGCAAATTATTTTCTCTTAATATTGTAAGATATGTTTTTCCATCCATTATTTTTTCCATTCGTTGAAATCAATTGAAAAGTCCATGTAGTGCTTTTTAAAAATAAAAGGTGCTACACCAGTCATTCCTTCTCTATTTTTGGCAATTTCACATCGGATTTTTTCTGAATTGTCTTCCGCTGATAAGAGCATCACACAATTTGCATCTTGTTCTAAACTTCCACTTTCTTTCAAATCAGACATCAACGGACGTTTATCTATTCTAGATTCGACACTACGATTAACTTGTGCTAGCAAAAAAATAGTTATGCCATAATCTGTTGTTAATTTCTTTAATTCTCGAGTAACTTCATTCATAACTTGTCGTTCATTTTTACGATTATCATGAACTGTGATAAGCCCTGCATAATCAATAAATGCAACATAATGTTGCTTATCTACGCGTTTTTTTATAGCATATTTAATATCATTAAGATTTGAATACTCTGACGTATATATTCTTAAATCGTACTCTTGTTTCATTCGTTCGTACGATTGGCGAGCCTTTAACTTATTTTCAAAAGATAAATTATTTTTGCCAATAAATAATAATGAATTAATTCGTGTATCTTTAGACACTAATCGGGTCATTAACTCATTTTGTCTCATTTCAAATGTAAAAAAATCACACGCTACATTTTTATTTTTTTTGAATAGTTGTTCCATGATATTTAAAGCAAATGCTGTTTTTCCTGTAGCTGGACGACCTGCTAACACAATTAATTTACCACCAGTGATTCCTCCACCTAATAAATCATCAACTGGTTGAAAACTTTGTAGTGCTTCATTAGGCTTTTCTAATTGCTCACAAAAATCCATAAACGCCTGATCAAGTCTGCCATCTTGCTTAAGACAATTAATATTACGCTTTTCTTCTAAAAGTCTAGAAAGTTTTTCAGCACTTGTTTGAGACAATGTTGCTGCATACTCCTGTGAAGCCTGTTTCAGCTTATTGTCTAAATAACTATTATGAATTTGTCTTGCATACTCTCTTTCGATTCCTAAATTATCTGCATTATTTCTCAACATTTCTAATTCATTTATAGTTCCTGCACTGAATAAATCAATTGTTCTCATTTCTCTATGAATTTGTTCTATTGTATAGTTCAAGCCCTTTAATTTATTGATAGCTTCAACTACTAATTGAAAATATTTATTTGTAAACCATTCAGAATCTAAGTCAATATTTGTAATAATCGAAGGATGGTTTAATAATTCAGCAACCAAACTCATTTCAAAATTATTGTTCTCCATAGACTTTCCTCAATTCCTCTTGCGTTCGTTGATACTCATTATTATTTTGTTCTACAGGAGCTTGATATTCATTCAAATATTCATCAAACTTATTTCCAAAGAGGGTTTGTGGTCTCAGGTATTTGTTCATTTCATTGCTACTCAACCACTGTGCACTTTTAATGTCGATTACCTTAACGAAATCATTTAATCGTTGGCCTTCATTCCATCTTGATTTGATTAGATCTTTCCATTTCTGAGTAATCTTATATTTTTTTCCTGTTTTATTATTCAAATAGTCAATAACCGATTTGTAAGGAATGTATTCTAATTTATCAATATTAGACACATTATTAGATGTATTATTAATAACTATACTATTATCTGGCACCTTTTGATTCCTAGGGATAGGTACTTTTTCTTCCCTGGATTGGGTACTTATTGTTACCCACCTCATTGCAATTTCTTTGCTACCAGCTTTATACTTATAATTTCTTTGAATATAACCATTATCTTCTAACGATTTCAGCCATTTCTTAATAGTTTTTTTATCAACAGTGTATAACTTTGCAAAATAATCATTACTTGCCCAACAATACCCTTTTTCATTACACAAAGCTGTAATTTCTCCATAAAGTAGTTTGGCATTAGGTATAAGTTTTTTATCATATCTTACATTTGCTGGAATTATAGCGTAGTAATTGGGATGTGAATCCATTTATGTCACTCCTTATATTTAATTTATTTGTTTTTTATCACTTCTAATTCTTTTAATACTGTTTCAATTGAGTCGATTTGCTTTTTGGGTTTGCGATTCCCATTCATAATATCGGACATATACACTTCTGAAATATTAATTTTTTTAGCTAACCATTTCTGACTCTTTTCATATTTCGCTAAAGCAACCCGGACTTTCATAATAAACTCTTGTGACATACTTACACCTCCTACGATTTATTAGCTAATACAACTATTGCTTTCATTGACAAAAAGTATCGAATACTGTACTATCAATTTATAGCTAAATAAGCATAGAGTTTCTCTATAAAATTAACATTTCTACGCTTTTCAGACTCGAATTGGTTCTTTTATTAGATATTTTTCCTATACTATTTAGCATATTGAATTAGCTTACAAGATTATGATATATCGAATACGATACTTTGTCAATTAAAAATGTATTTAATTCGATACTTTGTTAAAAGATTTTATTTCGGGAGGGATAGGAATGTCTGAAATATTGTTTAATCGTATCAAAGAGACTGCAAAACGAAAAAAAAATATGAATGTAAAAGAAGTCGGCCTTCAATTGAAAATTGGGGAAAATGCGATTTATTCATGGAAAAAAAGTAATCCTAGTATAGATAAAGTAGAAAAAGTATCAGATTTCCTAAATGTGTCTACGGATTATCTTCTAGGACGCACAGATAATCCTTCTGTTTTATCAGATGAACAAAAAAGAGAACAGACCGTCGAAGAAGCGTTACAATCAGTGATGAGTTACGACGGTAAAGAAGTCACTGAAAATGATCGAGAGATATTAAAAAGTATTATCGAAGCGTATTTGGATAAAAAGTAGGTGTTAGATTTGGATAGTCGAATTACTCGGATTATTAAAGAACTAGATGTAACTATTGTCTATCGTTATGATATAGATAAACCAGGCTATTATATTCCTGTTTTAAATACAATCATTTTATATAGTGGATTAAATGAATTAGAAGAAGCCTGTGTATTATTACATGAATTGGGTCATGCAGCAGAGCATCAAAAAAACTATATTTTATACAATCAAACTGCTGCTCTTCATTCTAAAATGGAAACAGAAGCTGAACATTTCATGGTGAAAAAAGTATTAGATTTTTACTTAGAGGATCCTACGTTACAACCAGAAAATTTTAACGCCATTAGATTTTTGGAAAATAATGATTTGAGTCTCGAGCATGAATTCTATGTAAAAGAAGTCTTAGCTTCCTATATAACTCATACCAAATTTGCATAAAAGACTCTAATGATTTACTCAAAACGAGATTAAAAGGACCAGTTTAGTCATTTTAATCTCGTTTTTTAAGATATATTGTATCTTTTGTAATTCATCATTAAAACTATTAAACTAGTCATATAAGCATTATTAATTAAATTAACAGGAGGATAAGTAATGAATGATAAAACAGTTGTCTTAAATGGAGATGTTGTAAACTACGATGGTCGTATTGATTTTTCAACAATTGCGTCTGAAGTAATTATATACGATGAAACACCGGAAGATAAAATTGTCGAACGTGTTCAAGATTGTGCTATTGTTGTCACCAAAGAAATGAAAATGAGCAAAGACATTATTCAACGTCTTCCTGACAGCGTAAAAATGATTTGTGAAGCAGGAACAGGTTACAATAATATTGATTTAGATGCTGTCCGTGAAAAAGAAATTATTTTATGTAATATTCCCGCGTACAGTAGTGAACGAGTAGCACAAACTGCGGTTATGTTTATTTTAAACTTAGCAAGTTCTATCCAAAAACAAATTCGAATGCTTGCAGCAGGAAACCACGATAATTTCCATAAACATTTAATGGTCGATCATGTAGAAGTGAATGGGAAAACTTTAGGTTTAATCGGTTATGGTCATGTTGCAAAAGAAATCATCAAAATCGCTCAAGCTTTAGGAATGAAAATTTTAGTCTCGACTAGAACTCCTCGAGAAGATCAACATGGGATTCACTTTACAACGAATGAAGAAATTTTTAAACAAAGCGATTTTATCTCACTTAATTGTCCTTTAAACGAATCTACGAAACATATGATTAATACAAAAACGTTGGCAATGATGAAATCGACAGCTTATCTAATCAATACGGCACGTGGTGGGCTTATTGATGAAAAAGCCCTCATTCATGCGTTGCAAAATAAAGTCATCGCTGGTGCAGGATTAGATGTACAAGAAGTTGAACCATTAGATGATGCTAGTCCATTATATACAATGGATAATGTAATAATTACTCCCCATATAGGATGGCGAGGATTAGAAACTAGACAACGTTTATTGTCTATCTTACGCGAAAATATCCATGCTTTTTCTGAAGGCAAACCCATTAATAGAGTAGATTAACTCTTCGCGTTTAAATGATTGTTCAAAAAAGCCCGCTAACTTTTGTTGCATTCAAAGTTAGCAGGCTTTTTATGTTATTTATTATGCTGCTCCAAATAATCTTTTATCGCTTATTACTCATTTGTTTGAAATTTGAATCACTGCCATTTTTATTATTAAATAATGTATTTTTTGAAAATAAAAAATAAAAGTGCATAAACACTCCTTCTTAAGGTGAAATGGATGCGTTTTTCTTTTATAATAAAACGTAAGCGGATTCATTCCACCTTTTTATTTCCCTCTCTACCTTATCTACACCTGTTCTCAAATATTGCTTTTGAATAAAGAAAGGAAGAAAAATTATGAAAATAGTCATATTAGATGCTTATGCAACGAATCCTGGCGATTTCAGTTGGGATAACTTACGTGAATTTGGAGAATTAACCATCTATGATCGCAGTAACTCCGATCAATTAATTGAACGTATTGGTGATGCCAAAGCTGTGATTATTAGTAAAGTGCAATTAAGTCGAGCTATTCTTGAAGCATGCCCCAAACTCAAATATATCGGATTATTATCAACTGGTTATAATGTTGTAGATATCACAGCAGCAAAAGAGTTAGGAATTGTTGTTTCAAACATTCCTACGTATGGGACAGATTCCGTAGCACAATTTACCATGGGACTATTACTTGAGTTATGCCATCAAATCGGTTATCATTCTGAAACGGTGAAACAAGGTGAATGGCAAAACTGTATTGATTGGTGTTATTGGAAAACACCCCAATATGAACTACTTAATAAAACCTTAGGAATCATAGGACTCGGAAGAATTGGTCAGCGCTTCGCAGAAATGGCTTCTGCATTCGGTATGAGACTTATTGCTCATGATGATTTTATCGATCCCAAACTACATCCAACAATTGAAATGGTCACGCTTGAAGAACTCTACCAACAATCGGACGTCATTGCATTATTTGTTCCCTTATTACCAACAACTCAAGGAATGATTAATAAACATTCGATTGCGAAAATGAAAGATGGCGTATTGATTCTTAATAGTGCTCGCGGACCTTTAATTGTTGAAGAAGATCTTACACAAGCGTTGGAAAAAGGCAAAATTGGTGGAGCTGCACTTGACGTTGTTTCGACTGAACCCATTCGTGCAGATAATCCACTCTTAAAAGCACCAAATATTATCCTTACGCCACATATAGCATGGGCTACTAAAGAAGCTAGAACGAGTCTAATGAACACCGCCTATACTAATTTAAAAGCTTTTTCTGAAGGTCAACCAGTAAATAATGTTGCTGAGTAACCCATTGAATGTTCTTTTTGATAATACATTAAATGCAACTTTAAACATTCTGTGAGAAGAATCTTTAAAGTTGCTTGTTTGATTCGTTAATCCATTTCAATCAGTCCACTATACTGTAACTTTCAAGTAAATTCCCAGTGTTTTTTTCATAGATTATCTTTTGAATTATTTTTGATTAGTAGACAGTCTAATGATTCTCTGGTTAAAAAGCCATGACTCATCGATTTTTTTATTTTTTCTATAGTATTTCCCATGTGTATCAATTGCTACATGCCATTCTCGACATAGATTGTGAGGTACATGATCTGCTAAATGATTAAATTCTTTTCTCATTTCATCATAAGTTTGAAAACTTCCAAATCTTAATCTTGTAAATAAGCGCATTGCATATTGGTTACAAATAAAAACATTACGTTCAAAATGTATAGTAGCATCACATCTGCCGTCTCTGGACCAATACCTTTAATCGCTAATAATTCTTTGCGTAGTTTATCGGTAGAAAAATCTGTGAATTTATCTAAATCTGCCTCATTGCTTATAAACCAAGAGACTAATTCTTTGATTTAAACACTTTTTTGTCTGTAAAATTCTGCTGGGAAAATTAAGGTTTGAAGCATTTCAATCCCCATATCTTGTAATACTTCAATAGTCAAAAATTCTTCCAGATTAGATAGTACTTTTTTAGCATTTTTTTCCATAGTCTGCTGTATAAGAATCATTGATAGCAAATCTGCAAGACGAGTTTCATTTTCCCACTAGTGTTGAAAGTCATATTTAGAAACTAAGTTGTTTAATATGTGAATTTTTCTTTATTTGTGCTCATCTTTATTCCTCTCTCAAATATTTTTTCTTCACGATAAAACACTACTACTGAAAAAAGCCTCAAAAATAATATAATGGAAATGAAAAAAATGCTGTATTTTCCAACCAGTGAAAAGTTATTCGGTAATGGTGGCTATGGCAATAGTCGAAGTTACTGCTAAACGAATACCAATAAAAATAACTTTTGTAGCAAATGGTAGCTGTATTTTGAAAAAAACTTGTTTGTCAGTCATTCCCACACCAATAGCTGATTCGGATAGAGTGACGATTTTAAATGCTTTGTCAAATAAATGTCTTGGTATAACCTAGACCCTCGTTTTCTTTATCTTTTTGTCTAATTTATTATACCAAGTTCACCCACGCCAGAAACACCGAAATAAAGCTGTGTTTTAAGAGAAAAAGCAAATTTTTTGTTCTGATCTACTATCTTCTTTTTTTTTATTCTGATTTTTTTCTTCTTCTCTGGCCTGCTTAAAAATCTCTTCTTTTTGTTTTTTGTAATTGTCCTGACGTTCTGCATAAACTTTTTCTTTTGTATTTTCTTTACTCATATTTCGTCCCTCCCTAATTTGATTATTCAAAGCCCTAGATAAATCTTTTGAATTTGTAAATCTTTCAATAACTCCTGACCAGTCCCAGAAATAGCCGTCTCTCCATTGGCAATAACATAAGCATAATCGGAAAATGTCAATGTTTTTTCTGCATTCTGCTCGACAATCAAAATTGAGATTCCCTGTCTATTGATGTCTTTAATGAATTCAAATATCTCATTTACTAATTTAGGCATAATTCCCAAACTCGGTTCATCTAAAATTAAAAGTTTAGGACTGCTCATGAGAGCTCTTCCGATAGCTACCATTTGCTGTTCACCACCAGAAAGTGTGCCAGCTAACTGATTTCCGCGTTCCTTCAGCTGAGGAAATATATTAAAGATATTATTTAAAATCTCTTGTTTTTTTACACGATCGGAAATAGTGTATCCACCCAGCATCAAATTTTCTAGCACTGTCATTTTAGGAAATAAATGTCTTCCTTCAGGAACCATCGCAATTCCCATCTTAACTAAGTCATGTGTCGCAACATTATTTAAACTCTTTCCCTCGTACTCAATAACTCCTTTACTCTTTGAAACAACGCCCATCAAAGAACGTAAAATCGTTGTTTTTCCGGAACCATTTGATCCTAACAAAGCCACGATTTGTCCTTTACTTACTTGCATAGACACATTCCTAATGACATCAATACCATCATACCCAGCACTTAAGTTTTCAATTTTTAACATGAAAGTCTCCTCCTAGGTACGCACTTATAACTTCTGGATGTGAAGTCACTTCTTCAGGTGAACCTTCCATAATTTTTTTTCCTGAAGCTATGACAATAACCTTTTCTGATACTTTCATAATTACTTCCATCACATGTTCAATCATCAAAATTGTGATTCCTGATTCGTTGATTGCATGTATCAGTTGAATCGCTGCCTGACGCTCAGTTCCATTTAGTCCTGCCATCGTCTCATCTAGCAAGAGTAGCTTTGGTTCTCCTGCTAAAGCTCGAGCAATCTCTAATCTTTTTTTTTGCATAACATTCAAAGTTTCAACAAACTTTTCATTCAAATGACCTAATCCACAAAATGTTGAAATATTTTCTGCAAGTTCTCTTGCGTCACTGATTTTTTTATTTTTTGCCAGTCCACCAACCAAAATATTGTCCAGAACTGTCATCCCCTCCATCGGTTTAGGAATCTGGAATGTACGGCCTATTCCATAGTTGATTGCCTGATGAGCTTTGATTTTTGTAATATCATGTCCTTCAAAAAAAATACGACCTGAAGTTACCATTTGTGAACGACTAATCGAATTGAATAATGTTGTTTTTCCTGCACCGTTTGGCCCTACGATTCCCACGATCGTTCCTTTTTCTATTTCAAAGGAGATATCTTCATTCGCAACTAATCCACCGAATTTCTTGGTAAGTTTTTTTACTTTAAGCAAACTAGTCATGGCTTTTTCTCTCCTTTTTGTAAAATTTATTAAATCGAATAGAAAGCAGTCCTTTGGGTAAAAACAACACAATCAGAATAACCAGAACTCCATATACCACAAAATTCATTCCATTGATATGAACAAATAAAGAACGTGAATATTCATTGATGAATGTCATTAAAAACGCTCCTAGCACAGGGCCCCAGACAGTTCCGATTCCACCCATCACACAGACTAAAACAATCAGCATACTTGTGGACAACGGAAGTAGCATCATTGGATCAATATATTGGATATACTGTGCATAGAGCGCACCACCGATACTAACAACTGCTGCACTCAACATGTATGCAATACTTTTATATTTTGTCGTGTTGATCCCTACACTTTGTGCGGATTCAGGATTAGCTTTGATTGCCTGGCAATAAAAACCAAAACGGGTATTTTCCAGTGCTTTACTTAAAAGAACCATTAAGGCAAAAAAGATAAGACAAACATAATAGAATGGATGTTTAGCAACAAACTGTAGTGTAAAGAAACTAGACATGTTTTTTTCTAAAAATGTGACGCCTGTAGCCCCTCCGATTAAACCCCAGTTTAGAAAAATAATTCGAGCAGATTCGACAATTGCCATCGTTGCAATAGCAAAATAATGTCCACTCAAGCGGAGCAAAGGCATTCCGATTACAAAAGCAACAAGTGCTGAAACTGCTGCACCTATCCACATAGAGATCCAGGGGGTGATCGAGAACCATTTTAAAAGCAATGCTCCTGTATAAGCCCCTATTGCAAAATACAAAGCGTGTCCATTCGAAACTTGACCAGTATACCCTCCTATAAAATTCCAGCCAATTCCCATAATAGACCAAATAAGGCACAAGATAAGAACATTTACGGTGAATGGGCGCTGAATAAATATTGGGACAATGACCAGAACTGCTATAACACTGAAAAAAGTCATCAAAAATCGTTTGTCAAACAACTGATTCTTTTTCATACACATCTATCACCTTCCAAATAAGCCTTTGGGTTTCCACGAGACGATTATTATAAATAACATGCAAATGGCTAAGTATTTGTAAGAAACACTCAAATATGTCCCAGTAAATAAATCGATGAATCCCATCAGTAATCCGCCTAAAAATGCCCCTATGATACTGCCAAATCCACCGATACATACAGCAATAAATCCAAAAATAAGAAACGGCGCGCCAACTGTAGGGTTGATATAATAAAAATAAGTCAAGGCACATCCTGCTATACCAGCAATAGATGCAGACAATCCAAAAGCGATCATATAAGCTCTGTTTGTATTGATACCAATCAGTTCTGCAGCCATTTTATCTTGAGCCGTAGCACTTATCGCATTACCTAGCGTTGTTTTTTTCATGAACCAAAACAGTAAAGTCGTTACAACTATACAAATAACTAATGGAACTAGTTTTTGCTTACTGATCGTCAATACGCCTAAGTCTATTGACCCCTGCACCAAAAGATTTGGAATATTTTTGTATTGTCCTCCAGCCAACATCAACATGCCATTAGTTAGTACAAGCCCTAAAGAGAACGTTACCAACCGCTGAGAGAGAAGTGGTCCTTTTAGCGCCTTTTTTATCAATAAAAGATAGATCATTACACCAAAGAAAAACATCACCACAGCCACAATTGGTATAGAAAGGAGCGGATCTAATTTTAATGATTGATTAAGATAAAATGCTAGATACATGGAAATCATCATAAATTCACCTTGAGAGAAACTTAAAATATTCATCACGCCCCAAACTAAGGCAATACCCATCGCAATCAAAGCATAAATTGCTCCCATCACCAGCCCTTCAAACAATACTTGCACAAACATTTTTGTGTTCCTCCAATCATCTCTTTCGTTCTCGCCAATTAGGTGAAGGATAAATCTCTTTCTGCATAGACAAAGCTTCAGGATATACTGTAACCATTTCCATATCTTGTACTTGGACAATTATTGCTGAAGCTAATTGATTTTGCCCTGTTTCATCATACTGATATCCTAATAGCCCTGAAGGATCCTCTTCTTTTGCCACATCCAATCCTTTCCTCATTTCCGCTCTAATTGCATCCGATTCTGTACTACCTGCCTGATTTGCAGCTATCGCTAGCAGATAGGCATTCCATCCAACTGCCATCACATCACCGATAAGCTCTGTTCCATCTGAATATTCCTGAAAAGCTTCCGCTAAATCCTGAGCTGCCTGATTATCCATATCTGTGTTCCATCGAGCCGTGGAAAAAACATAATTTGCATCTTCACCTAGGTTTTTTACAAAGTCGCTAGATGCAAAGCCACCTCTTTGCCCAAATAAAACAGATGGAAAATAGTCTTGTTCTCTGAATGTCGACATAAACAACAAGGCATCTGCAATATAAGAGCTCATAATCACTGCGTCTGGTTTTGCTTGTCGGATACGCAAAACCTCAGATGTGACGTTTGATGCGAGTGCACTATAAGAAATATCTTCTACTAGCTCAAAATCATATTCGTTCAGCCATTTCCGTTCAATCAAAGCAATATTTGCACCAAACTCAGAATCTTCACTAACCAGAGCTACTGTATTGATTGGTTTATCAGACGCGTTCGAGATTTCTCGAAGATACGAAAAGGTATCCTCAATAAACGTATCATCTCCTGGATAAGTCCTACCAAAATACTCATAGCCTGCATCTGTCAGTGTTTCTGAAGTTCCTTCACCTAATAAAACAACTTCGTATCTTTCAGCAGGTACCATAATAGTTTTTGTGGATGAACTGGACAGTAAACCTGTCAGCCCAATAACATTTTCCTCCGTGATTAGTCGTTCGGCTTCTACCATGGCAATATCAGGTGTACTACTGTCACCAATCACAAAACGTATTTTAACTCCATTTAGATTGGGAAGTCCAATTCCTTCATGAAACGGCAAACTAAGATCTGAAGGTCTATTAACCACATCTTCAATCAATTCAAGTAATTGCGTTACTTCTTTTCCAGCTTGTGTCTGTGCCCCATTCAAGGGAACTAGTACACCTATCGACACTTCATTTTTTTCTTCTGTATTTTTTTCAACACTACACGCAGTGTTGAAAAAAAGTAAAAAGAGAAACATTAATATCCAAATTTTTCGCTTTTTTAACACCATATTTATCACCTTAAACTTCTTGTACTGCTTCGTCACGATAGAATAGAGAAGAGGACACTCTTATATAGATATGTACAGCCGTTCTACAATCTCACACTGTATGTCTTTACATAAATCAAAGAGAAGAGTGGTTATATTAATCTGTATACTGAATGTCCTCTAAACAATTTACATTTTTGAAAAAAATTTAACTATTATTTGTATGCGACAATTCTAGTGGCTTCTTCAATTTCTTTCTCCATAATCGACCATGCTTTTTCAAGATTTGCATCTTTATTCCATAAAGCTGGAGGTCCTAATACAACGATATCTGCACCTGCATCATACAATCCTGCATACAAATTTTTGTTCATCGAACCATCAGCTTCGATCAGAAAGTCCAGTTCTAACTCTTCCCGCCACTTAGCCAACATTCGAATTTTGTCATACATTTCAGGAATAACTGACTGTCCCGCGATACCGGCATCAACAATCATGATCGTTACTTTATCCAAGTAAGGTAAATAATAACGAATACTTTCCAGTGATGTTGCTGGATTCAGTGCGACGCCCGCTTTACACCCTAATTCTTTGATGCGATTAATTGTTACAAGTGCAACATTTTCGATTACATCTGTATGTGGTGTAATATAGGTAGCACCAGCTGCGGCACAGGACTCCAAGTAGTCCCAAGGTCTTTGGACCATTAAATGAGCATCCATTGGTTTTTTAACAATATCTTTGATTGCTGCTAAAAAGTCCGGTCCGATTCCAAAAGTTCTTACATAATAACCATCCTTGATATCCATATGCAGATAGTCTGCGCGTTCGTCAATAAATTCGACCTGATTTTTCAAATCTAGCAAGTCACAACATCCCATTGACGGAGCTATTTTTAATTTTCTTTCCATCCTTTGCCTCACTTTCAAGAAATATATTCAGCAAGTTGACGCATGTAGGCTACATCTGCTTCTGATAACTGAATTGCCATTGCTTTGCTGTTTTCGTCAAGCTCCTCTGGTGTTGTAGAGCCACTCAATACATTTAGATTTTCACCTTGTGCCAAAATCCATGCAATGCCTAGATTGGCAATACTACATTCATATTTTTCACATAATGGCTTCCATTTTTCCAACATGTCTACAACATTTGCAAGATTTTGTGGTTCAAACCATTTCTTACCATAGCGGGCAGTTCCTTTAGGCGCTACATAATCTTTATCGATTGTTCCTGTTAAAATTCCCATCTCCAATGGCGAATATGCCTGCAGCGTAATCCCGTGTTCATGGCATAGAGGTAACAATTCTTCTTCCACTTGACGATCAAGAATACTATATTTCGCTTGAACGATATCCAGTTGTCCATGCTTCAAATATTCTTTTACCTCCGCTACGCTAACATTAGCAGCCCCGATTGCACCAATCTTCCCTTCTGCTTTTAACTCAGATAAAACTTCCATTGTTTCAGAAATTGGTGTGAAATGAGGCTCTACTGACTGCCAGTGAGACATGTACACATCAATGTAGTCTGTCTGTAGTCTTTCAAAGCTAGATTCGATTTCTAAACGAATAGATTTTTTAGAAAGGTTCTTGTACAGACTTCTTTCCCCGACTTTATTAAAGAAGCTTCCTTCTCTTTCCCAGGTAATCCCAAATTTGGTAATAATTACATATTCATCACGACGATTTTTAATTGCTTCTCCGACGATTTTTTCACTGTTTCCGAAATTATATGCGGGCGCAGTATCTAAGAAATTGATTCCTAAATCCAACGCATGCTGAATTGTTTTGATTGAGGCATCCTCATTGTCTTGATTTTCAAATGCCGGTCCGCCTCCAATTGCCCATGTTCCTAAACCAATACGTGATACTTCTACATCTGAACTTCCCAATTTCATTTTCTTACTCAATAGATTCTCCACCTTTATTTTTGTATTTTTTAATCATGCGTTCGACTTGTTCTCTGCTTTTAACACCAGCGGTTGCGCCCAACGATTCAATTGAGACTGCTGCTACAGCATTACCAAAATAAGCACATTCTTCAAAAGACTTTTCATTTAATAATTCTGCGATAAATCCTGAAGCAAAATTGTCTCCAGCTCCGATTGTATCTATTTTTACAGAAGGATCTTTTTTAAAGGCTGGCACAATTTTTGCTATTTCTTTATTCTTGATATAACAGCCTTCTTTCCCAATCTTGACAATGACATTCTTAACTCCCATAGCTAGAAAAGTATCAGCGATTTTATCAGTGTCATACTCATTTGTAATTTCTGCAGCTTCTTCATAATTAGGAAAGAAATAGTCTACATAACTTAGAGCTTCTGCGATATCATTCAATGTTTCACCTAAACGGCTTTTTACCATGTCCGCACAGATAATCATATTTTCCGCTTTTGCTTTTTTAAAAATAGTGACTAGTGTCTCGTTGTCTAGCAGCGGATTATTAAAAATACTTGCTAAAGATAAAATTTTTGCATCACTGATGTTTTCCAAATTAATGTGCTCTAAACCCATTTTCCACAAGCTGCCGTTTCTATTTGTAACAAAAGTGCGTTCTCCATCTTCTCGTACCATTCCAATGTTCAATGATGTCGTTAAACGATCATCTACTTTTAAATCATCAGTGATGATTCCATTTCTCTCAGCAAAGTCCTGAATATACATTCCTGGACCATCATTCCCAATTGCACTCATCAAGGAAACTTTATTTCCTAGACGAGTAATAATGGTTGCTTCGTTGATCGCATCACCACCAATCGTCATTGATATATCATCTAGTGGATAAGAGACATTTTCAAAAATGAACGCTCCTACCGGATACAATGGAATATCAACAATCGCTGCTCCCACACAAATCACATCAACTTTTACCATTCAAAACCACTCTTTCTTTAATTCATATCTTTTGATACCCGAATAACTCCTTTGATCAACTCTTGTTTATTATTTACTGAAAACTCAAATGCTTCTTGTGTATTTTCATATTCAAAATAGCGGTCAGCTATATTTTCTACATCGAAAACACCTTTAGAAATCATGCTGATTGTTTTAGGATAATCATTCGCATAACGGAAAACCGTTTGGATCGTTACTTCACGATTGATTTTGAGAAAGTCCACTGGCGTTTCACCTGGAATCGTTCCAACAATAAGAATTTTCCCTCTACGTTTTACTAGCTGCAAGGCCATTTTTGCTGTGGCGATTGCTCCAGCAGTTTCAAATACCACATCTGCCCCGTATTCTCCTACAATTGCTTTTGTACTTTCAATCACTGAAGGTTCCCTTCCGTCAAAAATGGCCGTTGCACCTAATTTTTCAGACATTTGTAATCGATTTTCTAATACATCTATCACTACTATTTCCGCAGCTCCCATTAGTTTAGCTGCCTGAACAGTCATTAAACCAATACAGCCTGATCCCAAAATAACTACTTTCTTACCTAACAATTCTCCAGCCATCTCTGCAGCATGGACACCAACAGCTGCTGGTTCAACTAAAGCACCTTCAATCAAACTCATACTATCCGGCAAAGCAAATGTCATATCTTCCGGATGGGCTAAATAATTAGTTAGCGCTCCTTTATAGTTAGGCTGAGTTGCCATAAAATCAACATCTGGACAGACATTATAATGCCCTTCTAAACAAAATTCACATTTATAACAAGGAATTCCCGGTTCTATACATACTCGGTCACCGACTTTGAATTTTGTCACTTTATCGCCTACCGCTTCAACGATACCTGCGATTTCGTGCCCCAATCCTATTGTTTGGTTTGGATCTTTTGGTGGAATATAGGGACCGTATTGAAAGCCGTGTACATCTGATCCGCAAATACCTACGTATCCAACTTTGATTAATACTTCATTAGATTTCGGAATTGGAACTTCCGCATCTTTGATTACCATTTTTCCCGGTCGTTCTAAAATTGCTACTGTGTTTTGCATTGATAATTCTCCTTTATAAAAAATTTTTAATTAACTTCCTCGATTAAATCATTTTCAAAACTATCTATACTGTTCTCTCTTTCAATTGCAATTTCTTCTACTGATTTACCCCTTGTCTCAATTCCAAAAACTGAAAGAACTAATGCACACAAGCTCAAGAGTATTCCCAGAACAAGAAAGACTGCTGTTACACCAAAATCTGTTAAAAGCCATGCAATGAGATATGGCATACATATTGCCACAATTCGACCAATTGCGTTTGAAATTCCTGACCCACGCATTTTTGTCTCTGTTGGCCATAATTCCGGAGCATAAACTGCTGAGGAAAAACTGTTGTAAATATACAATATGAAAATTAAAATACCGCCTATTAAAACGATTCGCCATTCTGTTCGTTGTAATGAATAGATATAACCTAAAACTGAAAGTAACAATATCAAGACAACTCCCAACCATTTTCTTGGAAATTTATCGATAATCAAAGAAGAAACAAATACTCCCAGTGGAGCACCGATCATCATGATTGTCGTCATCAGCAATGACTTAGAAATATCAATGCCGCTCTGGACAAAAATCGTTGGTAACCAAACAGTGATGGTATATAATGAGATGTTCATTGCAATCAGAACGGTTGCAGAAACAAGTGTCCTTCGACCTAAATCTCCTTTGAAGAAAAGACGAAAAGGTATTTTTTTAATTTCATTTTCTTTTTTAGGACATCGAGCTTGCTGTTCAAAAACAATTTGAGTATCTTGTTCTTTTTCAATGTTTTGAATTGCATTTCTTAATATTTCCTGACTTTTCTTCAGCTCACCTTTTTGTGCATACCATCTAGGTGATTCTATTAAATATTTACTAACTAAATACAACATTGTAAACGATGCCAAAGAACTAATCAGAAATATCATTCGCCAACCAAAGTTAGGAATAATCAAATAGCTGATCAATGTTGCAAGTAAGGGAGAAAAATTTCCTAACAAAGACATTCTTGCAGACCAAGTCCCTCGAACTTTCGCTGGAATAAATTCAGTGAAAGACGCATAACCGATTACGATTCCTGCCCCCATCCCTAATCCCATTGCAGCTCGACAAAAAATCAAGAAATAGATATTAAATGCTAGACTTGATAAAAGAGAAAAAATAGCGAAGGTCAACAAACTTATTTGATAAGCCTTTTTTCTACCAATATTATCTCCTAGCATGCCACCAATGATTGATCCACCAAAGAAACCTACCATCATCCCTGAAGAGAAAAGAGCATTATAGAAATTATTTGACCATCCTTTGTTTACTAAATCAGCCAGAATCGTATTGCCAGAAGAATTTAAAAATCCATTGACTTGTAATCCAAAACCAATCAATAAGAAAATTTTCCAATGCCATCTAGATATAGGCAGCTGATCTAGTTTTTCTCCAATTTCTTTTTCGTTCACATGATCCCTCCTTTTTGTTTCCGCTTTCACTTCACAGAATTATATTACTTCAAAACAAACATCATGTCAACGTTTTCAACAATTTTTCTTTAAAACAAAGAAAAATTGTTGTGTTATATTAACTTTAAGCTCTTGATAAGCGTAGAAATGAAGTGAATAATCACTTATTTATTCTGACCTTAGATAGTTAATTAATGTATCTATAGAAACAAAAAAACTGTTTAAAAATTGCAATAAGCAATTTTTAAACAGTTTTTTCGTCAACAACTTCAATAATAAATATGAATACCTTTATTCTTCAAAAAATCAAGCCATTCTTTACTCGGCTTTTGATCCGTTATAATATACGAGACGTTTGAAAAATCAGATAAATGTATGAACGCTTTTTTTCCAAATTTAGAATGATCAACAAGTAGCACGACTTCATTTGCTTGCTCAATCATTTTTCTTTTTATTCTACACTCAATTTCATTCGTATCGGTTACACCTGCATGGAAATCAATTCCTTTACAGCTAAGAACTGCCAAATCAACATTATAAACACTCGTTGCATATTCCGTTAGATCACCTTGTAAAGACAATGTTCTTTTATTCAAAGTCCCTCCGGTAGACAAGATATTCACATCTGATACGATCAATTCTTTCAATGCTTCTGAAGAATTAGTAACTATCGTCAGATCATCTCGATTTTTTAATAATTTTAACGTTTCAATTACGGTCGAACTAGCATCTGCAAAAATAGTATGTGCAGACTGTAGAACTTCTTGAGCTGTAATTGCAATCACCTGTTTTTGCTGTAAATTATGTTCTGCTCTTTTATAAAAAGGAACATTCGACACTATTTCTTCAGCATTTAAAACAGCTCCACCATATGTTCTTGTCAAAAAACCTTCTGCTTCCAACTTATCAAGATCTCGTCGAATTGTTTCTTCTGTTACCGAGAATTTTTTGCTCAAATCAGATACAACTACTTTTTTTTCATTCAGCAATAATTGTTTGATCAGCAGCACCCTATCTTTTCCTGCCATTTATTTCACTCCTTTTATATTCTACATTCTAGCATATCAAAGATAAGATCAGGAAATAAAAAAGCTTGAAAACCAATTTTTTTCTTTTTTTATAACGAAAAACACAGAAAAAATCTGTAGTTTTAACGGAAAAACTACAGATTATATATTTACATATTATAGATGTGCTTTATTATCCGTACCAAACAGTTTGATTTTTTCAATTGCACGTTGTTTGACGGCTTTTCTTACAGCTCGCTCTAATTCTAAGAATGAACTGTCTGTATGCTCTCGTACAGCATCCATTCCAGCCAAACATAACTCAGTATGAATATTAATTTTAGATACTCCCATAGAAATGGCTTTCTTGATATCCTCTTCACCAATACCAGATGCTCCATGTAGTACAATTGGGATAGCTACTGCTTTTCGTACTTTTTCCAATACATCAAAAGCAATTTTAGGTTCCGAAGTATATTCACCGTGGATATTTCCAATCGCTACAGCTAGAGAATCACAACCTGTTCTCTCAACAAATTCTGCTGCCTGATTTGGATCAGTATATTTATAGCCAGCTAATGCTTCTTCATAAATCGTTTCATTTCCTAAATGACCCAATTCTGCTTCTACAGGTACACCTAATGGATGAAAATAATCTACAACTTCTTTAGTTAAACGAACATTCTCTTCAAATGGAAATGATGAAGCATCACGCATGATTGAGTTCATTCCATGATTATAGGCATTTTGAACAATTTCCATACTACGACCATGATCCCAATGGGTAATAACTGGTACAGTCGCATTCTTTGCCATTGACACCATCATATGTGAGAACTCCTCAAAGATAGTATTTCCTGTAAAACCTGTTCCAAATGAAATAATGATTGGCGCTTTTGTTTCTTCAGCTGCGTCAATTACTCCCATTAACATTTCTGCATTCCATACATTGAAATGAGGAATCGCAAATCCATTTTCTTGTGCTGTTTCTTCCCAATATTTAATATTTGCTAACATATATTTCTCTCCTTACAAATTAAATTAATTTTAATACTTATTAGTCTTCATCATCAAAGTCATAATGGAAAATAACTTTAATTGCTTCTTTACTAGCCATCAAATCAAAACCTTTTTCCCATTCAGATAAACCCAATCGATGTGTAATCATTGGCTGAACACGTACTGCTCCTGATGCAAGTAGGCGGATAGCATTACGCCAAGTCTCTGAATCATAAGCCATATGTCCAATAATACTGATTGCCCATGTTGTAATATCGTTGATTGGATAATTAAATGGCTGGAAGCCCATTCCTACACGAACAACTTCACCATTCGGACGCAACATGTCGATTGCTTGTTTCAAGGCAATGTTTGCACCTGAACATTCTACAACCAGTCCTAAATTGTCTTTCCCACAAATTTCCTGGCAACGGGTAACTACATCTTCTTTAGAACCGTTGACTACGTGAGTAGCACCTAATTCTTTAGCCACAGCAAAACGTGTTTTTGTGTCTTCTTCCAACCCTACAACAACAATATTTACCGCGCCCATAATACGAGCGATCTGTACTGAGAACAATCCTAAAGGTCCAGTTCCCATCACAACTACATCTTGTCCTGGTAAAAGTTTAGAGCGTTGCGCAATCGCTTTGTACGCATTGCTAATCGGATCTAATACACAAGCGTCCTCATAGTCAAGATTTTCAGGAATTTCCCAAATCGCACTCTTATGAATGCGCAGAATTTCTCCTGGAATTACACAATACTTAGTAAAGCCGCCACCCCAGCGATTGTTGTCCAAACCTAAGTTAACTTTTTCTTTACAAGTTAGAAAATCACCTTTTTCACATGATGGACATTTACCACATACATGTCCTGAATTATCAGATACAATTCGCTGACCTACATGCCAGTCAGTTACTTTTGATCCAACTTTTACGATATCTCCAGCAAACTCATGTCCGCGAATAGAATTGAATTCATCAGATCCGTTTTCTACTCGAAAATGTTTCATATCAGCTCCACAAATAGCTGCAGCTCTGATTTCTACAAGAATGTCTTCTTCCCCAATTTCGGGAACTGGTACGTCAATCAGTCTGTATCCTCCAAATTCTTTACCATATCTAGCTAGTGCTTTCATTTTATCTCCTCCAAAATTATATTTTTATACTTTATTCAGCTGTTACTGTTTCTTCATCTTCAAGATCTACATTACCAATATCTTCAACAGAAGCACCCCGTGTTTCAACTCCAATGAGCACTATCACAACCGCTGTAACAATCGCAGTTATTCCCAATAAAGTAAACACTCCTGTTGCTCCAGATGTGTCCAGAAGATAAGCGACCGCATACGGAGATAAGATACCGCTTACACGTCCGACTGCATTGGCTAAGCCAGCACCTCTTAACTTTGCAGCTGTTGGCCAAATCTCAGGAACATAAACTGCTGAAGCATACATTACATACATATATACAAAAATCATTAAGAAAAATCCTAACATAGAAATCATTCTCATGCTTGTCTGCATTGAATACACATAGCCCAAAACAGCCATCGTAATCAATAAGAATGGACCAAAGATTTTACGCGGTAAACGGTCGATTAGAAAAATTCCAATAAAAATACCGATCGGTGCCCCAAACATACTCATCGTATTCAGTAACACAGAATCTTTTAGGTCGATCCCTTGACTTAAAAAGATAGTTGGAAGCCAGTTAATCAATGTGTACTGCACAACATTCATGGCTATCAATACGAAGGAACCTAAGATAACACGTTTCAACAATTCACCTTTAAACAGTTCCGAATATTTGATGACTACTTCTTTTTTCGATTGTTGACCTGCTGTAATTTCTACTGCTGGTAACGGTTTGCCTGTAGATTTCTCCACATTTTGTTCAATCTCTGACATCAATTTTTCCGCTTCTTCGTATCTGCCTTGTGATTCTAGCCAGCGGGGAGATTCTGGGAATTTTTTGAACACAAGTAGTAACAGAACGGTAGACAATGCAGCTGGTATCAAAAATTGAACTCTCCAATTCATATCTGCTGAAAGATATGGTGCAATGAATAATGCGATTGTTGAGCAAATAGGGTACGACCAATTTCCGATAAATGAAGCTCGTGCTGACCATGAACCACGAGTTTTACCAGGTACATACTCTGTGAAACCGGCAAATAGCGTAACTAGTAATGCACCCAAAGCAAATCCCATCACCACACGAACTACAATTAGAAAAGTTATATTTGGTGAAAGTGCAGCTATAACCATCGAAATAATATGGATAGCAACGAATAGCAAGTAACTATTTCTACGACCAATTCTATCTCCGATCATTCCACCTATCAATGCACCTAAAAACATTCCTGCAGTGGTCATAGAAGAAAAAATCGCACTAGTACTATTATTCGTCCAACCTATTTCAGCTAACTGCGCTAAAACCAAACCACCTATCGCATTACTCCAGCTAACTAATAGTCCCATCGCGACTATTCCAAATAATTGCCACTGTACTTTACTTGTAGGAAGCCGATCAATACGTGCTCCACAATTTGGCTTGACTGTTTTTTCCATTTCTTCCTCCAATTTATCAAGTTATTTTTTCACTAATTCTACTCATTTTACAAATAGACATACAATTACAGAAAGCGCTATCAAGAATTCGTTACTATCTATTGCAATTTGAATTTTACAACCTTTTTATATTGTTGTCAACACTTTATTTAAGAAACAAAGAAATAAACCTTTGTAAAAATGTTTAAAACAAAGATTTATCCGATTTATATATAGACAATTTCTATAAATCATGCACTGAAAAAAATAAAAAAACCACAGTATCTCTAAAAAGATTTCTGTAGTCTAAATGACTTATTAATTTATACATAGACCATTTTTTATAATTCCATGTAGGTCAGTTCCCGTAATTCAAACGAAGCCTCCAGACACATCAACTCAAATTTTTCCCAGTAATATTTCTTTTCTGCTAGATAGACCATGTGTTCCAAATGAAAATCAATGGCTGAATAACAACATAAACAATTTTCTCTTTTGACAATCAAAAAACGTTCATTATCAGAAGAGTACATTCTATCCTGGATTACTTACAGGAGAATCCGACTGAATTCTCCTGAACTTTTCTTTACAACCAACTTTCTTCTCGAAAGGAGGTATAAGAATCTTGTCCAACGATAATATGGTCTAACAAATCAATTACCATGAGTTCACAACATTGCTTCAAGCGATTGGTAAATAATCGATCATTCTCACTCGGCAAAAAATAAACAAAAGATGCTTGCGACTTACTTTGCCCTTGCTTATTTTTGAAGATTCTTGTGAGAAATAAAGGATAGACCTTGCTGTAAACTTTGCCTTTTTTCGCAGCTATCGATTGTTCGAGGTGATAAAAATGGCGCACAAAACAAAAAAATGAACAATGAAACAATCGTGCAACGATTGTCCTACATACTTGCATCCTGAGAAGTTAAGTGTATGCTTTAAAGGACATCCTTTTTGTCTTTTTATGGTACTTCCATAAAATTTAATTCTTCTCTATGTCCGACTTTGCGGACGAAAATAGCAAACCAAGGCAACGATGACTAGCAAATGAAAGAAGTCACCAAATCGTTGAATGGATCACAAAAAAGAGATTGTACTTGAGGAATGGGCGACTGCACCGTCTCCGAATCCTCTTCTTTGTTCCATCTATTTTGTAGCAAATAAAAAAGAAGAACCCTTATATATCATCGAATTCTCCTTAAAATCATGGTATAATTTAAGTGGCAGTAGAGTTTGTGACGGTGGCTAATCTTATTCGAAAGGTGGTGGTGCTTATGAAAATAAGTGCTAAAATCTTTAGAGAGGAGACGCCTTTTTGTCAGTCGCTGAAGCGTTAGGGCTAATGATTGCGTTCGGTTCTTTTACCGCAACGATTATCTTTGGTATCCTATCCGCAGTAAAAGACGACAAAAAAAAGAAATAACCGTCTGACTTTAGCAGGTATGACGATTATTTCTATAAGTAATTAAAACCTGTCACCGTCTTAAACGGTGCTGCTGGAAGGGTTGTTGACGCAACTCTTCCTTACATAAAAAATTATACCATGGAATACCTATAATTTCAATTTAGAGAAATAGCTATCTTTCTGTTTAGATGGCTATTTCTCTTTTTATGGGTTAATCTTTTTCAAAATTTACTTTAGCAATTTTCAATAGTTGTCTGATAAATTCCTCACTGACTGTTTCAACGTATCGATACTTTCGAGCATTGAAATCAATCGTTACTAATCTGGTCTAATAAAACTTTTCCAGTGGTCTCTGTGTCTTTTAACGGAACATATAATGGATAGTTTCGTTTGGTGTTACTGATTGGCGCAAAAATCGCTACATTGGAGAACTTAATGACTCCTTTATAACTTAAACAAATATACAAATCACATCTTTCCAACTTTTTTGAAAGAAAATATTAAGAACTTATCTTGCACTGGTAAAATAACACCATGATCCGTAAATTGCATATAAAAACCATGTAATGAAATCAGTTCAATTTCTAATTCAGTCTTCTCTGTTGGTGAAAATTTCCCATTCTTCAAAAACGCACCAATTTCAATGCGCGTAAAACAATCAAATCACAAAAGACCAAAGCTGGCGAACGATTTGTAACAGTGAACAGACACTTAATGGATGATTTATTGGAATGGAGACATCCCCAATACAATTGGTTATCTAAATATCAAATCATTACTTCTGAAACACAAGGAAAAATACAAATCTTTCAAAAGGATAATAAATTGTTGCTTAAAGACAATGTGCGTAAAAAGTATGATGCAATTTTTAGAAGAGATACTTCTCTCACTAAAATATTTACAACACTCTCATGTCGCACTATTAATCAATAATGGCGAAGATCCATATATGATTAAAGAGTGAATCGGACACGCATCTATACAAATAATTTATGATTTATATGGTCACCTTTATACTAGTAAGCAGATATCAACAGCAGATAAATTAGATAGCATGTATTAAAAATTGGAATTTCTTGGCAAACTTAAAATAACAATAAAAAGAAGAAAAAATGCTTCATTAGCAGCAATGAGGAAAATAAAATAACACGTCTTGCTTCGGAAACGTAAATTTTTGGCATATCATAAAAAAATACATTCGTTTAAATTTAGCTTGTTACTTTTATCAAAAAAATTATTTATTAATAACACTTGAATGATTGAAGTTATTAAACTCAAACTGACAATATTAAACTTATTCTTCAACAATTACCTCTATTCTATTTTCTTTTCACAACATACGAATATCTTTTAAAATTGTAACGAATTTACACTCGTTATATTTTCTACTATACTCAACTAAAATAAAAAAGAAGAAAATTATAAGAGCTACAGCAGCATAAGCTAAAATATCAATTCTATTAGAGTACAGAACGTCCTCTCTTAGAAAAACCCAAGCCAGTACCACTCCTAAACCAGTTAGCATAAATTTAATCAACCTAACCATATGATCAATAAATTTATGATGAACACTAAGAACTCGTATCAATATTATTTGGTTTATCTAAATACATTGTTGAAATTCTTTACGAAAGAATTGTTGCCTTTGTTTCATTGGAGGCTGGTGATTCTTTTGTCAAAATAAAACGAGTTCCTATAAACACCGAATTTCCCAGTGCAGTTGCTACTTTCACGCCACGAGCATCGTTTATCCCTCCAACAGCTAGAATAGGTATATTTAATAACTCCGCCATTGTTGGTAAAACAGTAAATGTTCCATATCCTCTAGCAGGAATAATCCCACCTTCAACATAACCCTTGCAGCCATATCTGCTCCTAATCTTTCTGCTTTTATCATGTTTTCAATTGTTGGTGTCAATGACCGATGGATGATAATACCGTCATGCTTTTTATTTCATTTCGTTAGACAAACAAAAGTATTATATTATCATTACTGTTCTTCCATCGGTTTAGCAGTCGCCCTCCGATAGTTTGCCATTCTAGAAGTTTCAATAGTATGTTTCATATTCTTTTCGAAATTTTTTGCAAAGATAGCAGAATATAAAATATCGAGAAGATGCAAAATAGAAGTATTAGTGGAATACTGCCCAATTTTAGAATATAATTTTTCTCTTGTAGCCATATGCAGAATAACATCTGCATTTTTAGTTAATAAATTTTCAGTGAGGCTAGTTATTGCAATAATAGGGATTTTCCTAGATTGAAGAGTTTGCATAATTTCATCCATTTTTTTACTACTTCCACTATAGGAAATGACTAATGCAATCGCTCCTTCTCTCGTGTTTAATGCATCATAGATATGTTCTCCTTCAAGAGAACTTAGTGAAACTGATTTTTGTATGCGATTCATTTTAAACTGGAATTCTTTTGCTAATAAAATATTGACATTACTTGCAAAGATTTTTATTTCATTGGCATTATGTAACATTTCAACAGCAGAATACAGCGTTTGGTAAGAAAGTAAATCAATTGTATCTTCTAAAGCTTCTTTTTTTATTTCTGTAATTTTATTAGCAATACTAAGAATGGAATCCGTATTATCAAACGGAATATTTAAGTCAATATTATTGGCCTGTCTATCAAAATAAGCCATTTCTTTTAAAAAATCCGTTTTAAATTCATTCTATCCTTTAAATCCCAACCTCTGAGCTACTCGAACAAACGTCGCAGGAGAAGTGTAACTCTTTTTTGACATTTGTTTTAATGTTAAATTATGCACATTATAACCTTGGGACAGAATATAATTCACTGCTTCTTTTTCAGAACTTGAAAAAGTGGTTTTTTCTATTAAATCGATAATTGACATATTTTTCTCCTTCTAATACTGAAACGCGATTTCAATAAAAATTTAATTAGGATAACAAAATTGGAAACGCTTTTCCAATTTGTTTAAAGAGGATTCTAATTGGCTATTAAAGAAAGTATACTTCACTTTGTAAACAAAACAATCTAGAAAGGAGTTTACAAAATGAATTATGAAAAATTAGCAACGGAAATATTAGCTAATGTTGGAGGAAGTCAAAACATTCTAAATGTTTGGCATTGTGCAACAAGATTACGTTTTAAATTAAAAGACGAAACACAAGCGGATACTAAAACAATTGAAAATCTAGAAGGTGTTGTCACTGTTGTACAAAGTGCTGGACAGGATCAAGTAGTCATTGGAAATTCTGTTTCAAAAGTCTATGATGCGATTACTTCGCTTCATTCAGAATTAGGTGAATCTGACAGTAAGAAAACTCAGGCAGACGAAAAACAATCCCTGATTAATCGCCTACTTGCTTTTGTTTCGAGTGTTTTTACTCCTTTTTTAGGCGCGTTAGCTGCATCTGGTATTTTAAAAGGTCTATTGGTTTTAACAACCACCTTAAATATTTTTTCTGAAAGTGACGGCGCCTATCAGGTTTGGAGTGCAGCATCAGATGCTATTTTTTATTTCTTACCTTTGTTTATTGGCTTTACCGCAGCGAAGCAATTAAAAGTGAATCAATTTGTTGCTGTCACCATTGCAGGTGCGTTGGTTTATCCGAACCTAGTTTCACTTTTAGCTGAAACTGGCGGAATTGACTTTTTTGGATTACCGATTCAAGCAGCCACCTATTCGGACTCAGTAATCCCGATTTTATTAGCTATTTGGTTACTCTCTTATATTGAACCAGTATTTGACAAAATATTTCCAGAATCAGTTAGAAATATTTTTACACCGCTACTATCTATTATGATTATGGTTCCTTTGACCCTATTGGTTGTTGGTCCTATTGGAAATATCGTTAGTACGATTTTAGCATCTATTTTAGCTTCATTATACAATTTTTCTCCTACAATTGCTGGCTTTATTCTTGGTGGTATCCATCAAGTCATTGTTATTTTTGGTGTGCATTGGGCGCTAATCACTTTAATGATTAATAATATTTCAGAATATGGACAGGATCCTTGGCTACCAATTGTTTGTATTGCTGTATTCGCACAAGCTGGTTCTGCACTAGGTGTTTTCTTAAAGACAAAAAATAAAAAAATGAAGTCCCTTTCAGGTTCTGCCTTTGTGACTGCCATTTTCAGTATTACTGAACCAGCTATTTATGGGGTTAACTTGAAGCTAAAAAAACCAATGTATTTTGCTCTAGCTTCCAGTGCTATTGGTGGCGCAATTGCTGGTTTTGGCGAAGTAAAAGCTTCCACATTTACTTTCCCAGGAATTTTAGCTATTCCAACATATTTAGGTGAAGGATTTATCTTTGAAATTGTTGGTTTATTGACTGCGATTTGTCTAGCAGCAGGATTAACTTATTTTTTTGGCGGCGTAAATAATACTCCTGAAAATGCAGATGATTTAAAAGCGAAAGACGATGAGACTAATAGAGATGATTTTAAAGTACTACCTATTAAAGGAAAAACGATTCACTTATCAGAAGTAAATGATGAAGTATTCGCATCGGGTGTTATGGGTAAAGGCTTAGCTATCATACCAGAAGAGAATATTGTTCGTTCACCTATCCAGGGTACAATAACAACTATTTTTGAAACCAAACATGCAATTGGCTTAACCAATAAAAAGGGTGTCGAGGTATTGATTCATATTGGAATAGATACTGTCAATTTAAAAGGGCAATATTTTGACGTACTAGTTAAAGAAGGCGAGCAAGTTGCTTTAGGTCAAGAACTAGTGCAATGTGATTTTACTAAAATTAAAGAAGCGGGCTATGATCCGACAGTGATGATGGTTATTACAAATAGTACGGATTTTCCCAATTTATCAATAAATTTTGAAGACGAAAAACTAGTAACTTTTTAACTTAAAGTAAAGGAGATATCGTAATGAAATTAAGAAACAATTTTCTATGGGGTGGTGCAACAGCCGCAAATCAATATGAAGGAGGCTATTTAGAAGACGGTAAAGGTCTAACGATTAATGATGTCGAAATGGGTGCTGAACATGGTAAAAAACGTGAAATACACGATTTTATTCAAGCGGATAGTTATTATCCTAGTCATGAGGGAACTGATTTTTATCACAGATATAAAGAAGACATTGCGTTGTTTGCTGAGATGGGATTTAAAAGTTTTCGATTATCTATTTCTTGGGCACGAATTTTTCCTAACGGAGATGATGTAACACCCAATGAAGCAGGCTTACAATTTTATGATCATGTTTTTGATGAGTGCTTGAAATACGGTATTGAACCAGTCGTTACATTACATCATTTTGAATTACCATTAAATCTTGTAAAAAAATATGGCGCATGGAGAAACCGAAAATTAGTTGAATTATCTGTTCGCTATGCACAAACGATAATGGACCGCTATAAAAATAAAGTGAAATACTGGATGACTTTTAATGAAATCAACGCTTTATTTATTTCCTCTGCTCCTTGGCATATGGCTGGAATTTTATATCAGGAAAATGAGGATAAAGTAAACACTATGTTACAAGCAGCACATCATCAATTGGTTGCTAGTGCCCTAACAATAATTGAAGGGAAAAAGATTAATCCTGATTTTCAATTTGGGTGTATGCTGTTATATCCGTGTACGTATGCAGCGACTTGTAAACCGGAAGATCAAATTGCAGCACGTAATAAATTATTACCCACTTATTATTTCGGTGATGTGCATGTTAAAGGAAAATATACTAATACATGTTTATCCTACATTGAATCATTAGGTGGCAAGATTGAATTTGAATTAGGCGATGATGCAATTTTAGCCGAGGGCGTAGTTGATTATGTTGCATTTAGTTATTATTTTTCTGGCATTGAAGGAGTTGGTGAAAACATTGAGGTGGCAGAAGGAAACTTATCTAGTGGTGGAAAAAATCCGTATTTAGATATGACTGAATGGGGATGGCAAATTGATCCGATTGGTTTAAGAAATTCATTAAATAGCTTATATGATCGCTATCAAATCCCACTATTTATTGTAGAAAATGGAATCGGAGCAATTGATGAGTTAACTGAGGATGGGACAATTGAAGATAATTATCGAATTGATTATTTAGAAAAGCATATCTCTGCAATGATTGATGCAGTCGAGAAAGATCAGGTAGATTTACTCGGTTATCAAGTGTGGGGACCAATTGATATTGTTTCAGCAGGCACTGGAGAAATGCGCAAACGTTATGGTTTCATTTATGTTGATAAAGATGATTTAGGACGAGGTACTTTAAATCGTTCTAAGAAAAAATCATTTGATTGGTACAAACATGTCATTGAAACGAATGGAGAATCTATAAGATAAAGGGAGTATTATTTTGCAAGATTTTAATTTAATTATTGATTCTGGAAATAAGAAATTCGATTTTTTTCTACAAAGTTTTTTTAAGTTCTTTTTAAAATCAGTCATGGCGGGTTGTTACTTGGGGATTGCAATGATTCTATCGCTCTCTCTAGGTAGTATATTAAACACTTTTGATACTAATCTCGCTAAAATAGGTTATTCTCTCTTCTTTGGCCTCACATTTGTTTTGATTGTCTTTTTAAATGGTGAGCTTTTCACAGGAAATTGTTTAACAACCCTATTTCCAGTTTTGCATAAAGAACGTTCTATTTTTATAATGAGCAAGATGTGGCTGGTCTGTTTAATAGGGAATTTTCTAGGAGTAATGTGGATTGCTTATTTGTTTGTTAAAAGTGAGTCACTAGTTAATCTTGTTACACCTTATATAGCATTATTAGTAGAAACAAAATTAGATTATAATTTTGATACCCTTCTAATCCGTTCGATACTTTGTAATTTTATTGTATGTATCGCGACATATATAAGCATTAAAATAAAAGATGAAATGGCTAAAACTACGATTATGTTACTGGTTATCTCTACTTTCGTTATTACTGGATTTGATCATTGCATTGCAAATATTGGTTTATATACTATGGGAATCACTTTAAATTTAGTAGACAGTTCATTTTCATTAGTCAATAATATTCTAATTTCAATTCTGGGTAATATTATTGGTGGTTCGCTTATGTTGGGGTTGCCTATATATTGGATTCTTTTCACTTCCAAAGATTAGTTTAAATTTAAAGAAGAGTACTAAAATGATAAAAAAATATTATAATCAATATTCCGATCTTACGGTGCTTCTTGTGGATAGCACTAAATTTAACAATAGCTATTTTTATGAAACTTTGCCTCTGAGCTCTATTGATTTTATAGTCACTGATGCAAAACCTGAAAATCAGTTCTTAACATCTGCTGAAAAAAATAAAGTCGAAGTTATATATTAATTTTTTAACCTTTCCTAATAAGCATAAAAGAACCAAAAGTCATATTGAAAACAGATGACTTTTGGTTCTTTTCTATACAAAAATAATACGGAACAGATTTATTCACAGCAAATTTTTTAACGTAAACTATTTGAATTTTTTAAATAATCTTCCACCACATAGGCTGTTTCTTCGATGGATTTATCCGTCACGTCGATCACATAGGCGCCATATTTTTCAAACACTTGCTTGGAGTATTCTAATTCCTCATAAATCTTTTCTAAATCTGTATATTTTGAGGTATGATTCAACCCTAATGAATCGAGACGATTGGTTCTAATTCTCGAAAGATTATCGGGATGACAAGTTAAGCCAATCACTTTCTTTTTCTCTACTTTGCTTAACAATTGAGGTAACGGAACTTCTGGAATAAGAGGTAAATTAGATACTTTATAGCCCTTATTCGCCAAATACATACTCAAAGGTGTCTTTGATGTCCGAGAAACCCCAAGCAAAACAATATCTGATTCTAGAAAACCATGTGGATTCTTTCCATCGTCATATTTTACTGCAAATTCAATAGCCGCAATTTTATTGAAATATTCCTTATCTAACTTATGGACAATGCCTGGTTCTTCAATCGGTCTTTTACCTGTTCTTGCTTGAATGAGTTCAAAAAATGGATTTAATAGATCAAGGTATTGGAGACCTGTTCGACGGCTAAATTTTTGAGCAACTTGTGCTAAGCCACTATTTACTAACGTACTCATGACAATTGCTTTGTCCTTTAATGCATCTTGTAAAATTTCCAACAGCTCTTCTTCTCTATTCACAAATGGAAATTTGTAGCTATTGTTAAAAATCAAATCCGGATATTGCACACTAACAGCTGATAATAGCTTTTGTGATGTTTCCCCTAATGAATCAGACACGGTGTAGACAACGATTTCATTTTTCATTTTTCAATCTCCTCTATTTGTTTAATTCTGCATCTCTTGCATGTTTTGTTATAAAATTCAATATTCTTGTTTTTGTAATTTTTCCTACGACACATTTCTCATTTGCTTCTTCGACTACAGGAAGTGAATCCACTTCAAAGTCTTGTAAAATAGATGCAGCCTCTAAAATACTCATTTCTTTTGTACAAGTTTTGATATGTGGAACACGTGTCATGCACACTGCAACAGGTGTTCCATCAATATCTGAATTAAGCGAAGCTCGCAATAAGTCTTTTCGAGATAAGGTTCCTACCAAAACTTGTTCTTCATCCACCACATATAATGAACCTACATCATACATAAACAAACTTGTGATTGCTTCTCGAATGGACGTTTCCGCCTTAATCATGACGGGTGGCATCATAATTTCTTCGACTTTTGTACGAAAAGTTCGATAAAAAAATAAGGATTCTAAACTAGCTCCCGAATACGTATAGCCTACTTTAGGGGTAGCCTGTAAAATTTCTGCCATTGTCAAAAAAGATAGATCTGAACGCAAGGTTGCTCTGGATACATCCAATAACTCAGAAATTTTTTCTCCACTTACAGGTTGATATTCTTTTACTATTTCTATAATTTTCTTTTGTCTATCACTTAGCTTCATTTTCTTCTCCTACTTTTTTTATAATATGCATATATAAACTTTATGCGTATTATTATACACAATATTTTCTTTTATTCAACCTATTTATGTTTTTATTTTAACTATTGACAATTATATATGAGTCATATTAAGATGATTAAGAACTATATGTGACACATATATAATTTAGGAGGTATATTATGAGTAAATGGATTTCCTTTTTTGAAGAAGGTAGTAGTAAAGAGAAAGAATTATTAGGTGGAAAAGGAGCAAACTTAGCTGAAATGACCAATCTTGGCTTACCTGTTCCTCCAGGGTTTACCATTACAACGAAAAGTTGTATGAATTTTTTAGAGAAAGAAACTTTTTTTGATACAGAGTTAAAACAAGATATTTTGAAAGCGATTAAAAAATTGGAACAAATAACTCAAAAGTCTTTTACAGAAGAAACGAATTTGCTGCTGGTTTCAGTTCGAAGTGGTGCTGCTTCTTCTATGCCTGGAATGATGGACACTATTTTGAATTTAGGGTTAAATGATCAAAGAGTACAGACTTTTGCAGAGTTGACGAACATTTCTTTTGCTTATGATTGTTACAGCCGTCTCTTACAAATGTTTGGCGACGTTGTCTACGGGGTCAACAAAGATAAATTTACTCATTTACTACGTAATTTAGAAAAGAGATTAAATAAAACGAAACAAGAATTTGATAAGAATGAACAACAGCAACTCATTGATTCCTATAAACAGCTGTTTATTGAAAACAATGTGACCTTCCCACAAAATCCATTGGATCAATTATTTGAAGCAATCAAAGCAGTCTTTAAATCTTGGAATAATCAACGAGCTAAAGTCTATCGTGAATTACATCAGATCCCACATCACTTGGGAACGGCAGTGAACATTCAGTCAATGGTTTTTGGCAATAGTGGCAACCACAGTGGGACCGGTGTCGTGTTTACCAGAAATCCTGCGACTGGTGAAAATAAGCTTTTCGGAGAATTCTTAATGAATGCTCAAGGTGAAGATGTGGTTGCGGGGATTCGAACACCTGAACCAATTGATTCTTTGCAAACCATTCTTCCTGATACGTATAACGATTTTGTTACCTATGCTGAAATTCTTGAACAACATTACAAAGACATGCAAGATATTGAATTTACAGTAGAAAATGGACAATTATTTATCCTACAAACTAGAAATGGCAAACGTACAGCCAAAGCAGCCTTAAAAATTACGTTAGATTTAGTTGCAGAAAATCGCCTGACCAAACAAGAAGCCCTCTTACGTATCTCACCAGACACGATTGATCAATTAATTCATCCTATTTTTGATGAGAAGGAAGTTACACAAGCGAAATTATTAGCTACAGGACTTCCCGCAAGCCCAGGTGCAGCAACAGGTGAAATTGTTTTTACTGCAGAAAAAGCAAAAGAATACCATGCCCTCGGAAAAAAAGTTGTCTTGGTTCGTCAAGAAACATCACCAGAAGACATTGAAGGGATGATTGTTAGTGAAGCAATTGTAACTAGCCGAGGTGGGATGACTTCACATGCTGCTGTTGTGGCTCGCGGCATGGGGACTTGTTGTATCACTGGATGTGAAGCTTTAAATGTACATGAAGAGTCAAAAACAATTCTTTGTGGAAATACACGATTAGTAGAAGGGGAAGTAATTTCTGTTGATGGTAGTTCTGGTCGTTTATACTTGGGAGAAATTCCAACTATAGTTGTTGAAAACGATCAAAATTTACAACAATTGCTCACTTGGGCGGATGAACATGCAGAATTAATGGTTCGTGCAAATGCTGAAACTGTTTCAGATTTACAAACAGCAATCGATTTTGGTGCCTCTGGTATTGGCTTAGCGCGTACAGAGCATATGTTCTTTGGTGAGGAACGCGTACTAGAAATGCGACGATTGATTCTAGCAGAGGATAAACAGGAATTTGACTTTGCTTTAAATAAATTACTAGGCTTCCAACAAGAAGATTTTTATCAAATGTTTAAAGCTGTACAGGATAAACCTATGGTTATCCGATTATTAGATCCACCCATGCATGAATTTCTTCCACATGACACGAATGAAATAAAAGCTTTAGCAGAACAGTTAAATCGATACCCATCTGAAGTCAGTAAACAAATTGAAAAACTTCAAGAAACGAATCCAATGTTAGGACATCGTGGGTGTCGGCTAGGAATTACCGAGCCTCGCATTTATCAAATGCAAGTGAAAGCTATTTTTAATAGTGCCATTCGATTAATGAAAGAAGGAATCATTGTCTGTCCAGAAATCATGGTCCCTCTCGTCTCAGAGAAAAATGAATTGGATACTGTCAAAAACTTCCTGATTGACACGATTAACCAAACATTCAAAGAAAACCAGGTCCAACCTTTCCCATATGAAATCGGCACAATGATTGAATTACCTCGTGCGTGCATCATCGCTGATCAATTAGCAGAAAATGCAGATTTCTTTAGCTTTGGCACAAATGATTTAACTCAAATGACCTTTGGTTTCTCACGAGATGACATTGGAAAATTCATTAATAGCTACAAAGAAAAAGAAATTATGATTCAAGATCCTTTCCAAACACTGGATCAAACAGGTGTTGGCGAATTAATTAAACTTGCCGTCACGAAGGCCCGGCAAACAAAAAAAGAGATGCTGATTGGTATTTGTGGAGAAGTTGGTGGTGACCCTCACTCCATTCCGTTCTTCCAGAAAATCGGTATTGATTATGTTTCTTGTTCTCCTTACCGAATTCCAGCTGCTCGTTTAGCCGTTGCTCAAGCAAGTTTGAGTAAATAGTATTCAATTATGAGGCAAAGTATTCAATTTAAAATACTTTGCCTTCTTTTATAAGTTTTTTTAATCCTAAAGGACAAATTTTTTGATTGAAACGATTAATGCTTCCATACATTCTTGGTACCAACCCTCGTCAAAATAACCTTTCGCTGTAGCTTTCTTGATGACTAATGGCTCAAACCGTTGAGTAATTTTCCAACTGACCAATTAATCTCATCTCTAGCTAACAGGTTAATTTTTTAGCTGATTCTTTACTAAAAGCTATCTTCTTCTCTTTTATATTTCAATGAAACAAAGTTTATTTCAGAAGTAATCAATACTAAAATAAGTTAGCTAAAAATAATCTCTTTTGGTCTACTAAAGAATCCACCAATCTAGCTTTTTTTCCAGATTTGGTGGACTTTTAAACAGATTTTTTTCTATAGATTTTGTAAAAAATGATCTAAGCAAACTAGATAAAATAAGTGATTTTACTATCAAAAGCTCCTCGCCATTGAATATTGCTTTTTCCAGCAACTCCGCTTGATAGAGAAACAAGAGCTACAGTATCTCCTGCTCGTAATATTTTTGGTTTCTTCATTTTCATTCTCTTCCTATTAAAATTTATGAAGCATTTTTTTTATCTCTATATATACTAATGGACAGATAGATAGAAATAGTACCCATAACCAGTTGGTAAATCCAATATTCACAAAACCTAATATCGTCTGAGTTTGTGGAATTAGAACTAGTAATAAGAGAATAACTGCCCCTAATACAGTTGTGGTTACTAATACTGGATTACCTAAAAATCTCAATTTAAAAATAGATTCTTTGCTTCGGCAATTATACATATGCACAATGGTAGACCATCCTAAAACAAGGAAAGTCATTGTCCTAGATACTTCTACAGAAGTCATTCGTCCAATCCCTATGGCTAATAAAGTAACCACAGTAAATACAATGGAAATATCAATAATTTTTGCCAATAACCCATCTGAAAAGATACTGTCTTTTTTATTCACAGGTTTGTTTTTCATTATATTTCGTTCTGTTGGTTCTACACTCAAACTGAATCCAGGTATTCCATCTGCCACAACTTTAATAATCAATAGTTGAACCGCAGCCACAGGAGAACCCCAACCAATGATTAAAGAAATAAGAACAATTGTCAACGCAGAAATATTACATCCTAACATGGCATACAATGATTTTCTGATATTACTGTATACTCTTCGCCCTTCCTCTACAGCTTTGACAATTGTAGCAAAATTATCATCCACTAACACCATATCTGATGCTTCTTTAGCCACTTCTGTTCCACCGCCCATCGCAATACCAACATCCGCTGCTTTTAAAGCTGGCGCATCATTCACACCATCTCCTGTCATAGCAACTACCTCACCATTGCTTTGAAAAGCTTTAACAATTCGGATTTTATCTTCCGGAGAAGTCCTAGCGAAAACACGGTAATCTTCAATAATTGATGCTAATTCTTCATCTGTATATTGATTTAATTCACTTCCACTCATTGCTTTTCGACCGTCAGTCAGAATCCCTACGTCTTCCGCAATTTTAGTAGCAGTTAGTAAATGATCTCCTGTAATCATGACTGTATGAATACCTGCTTGTCTAGCAATCTTTACAGCGCGATAACTTTCTCTTCTTGCTGGATCAATAATTCCAACAAAACCAGCAAAACTTAAATCCGATTCTAATTCTTCATCAGTCCATTCAATTGGGTTTGTAGGAAAGATTTGATAGCCTACTCCTAATACTCGAAAAGCCTGATTAGCTAAATAATCGTGTTCTATTAAGTAAGATTCTGTATTAGAAGAATCTTTCAAATTTAAGCGGTCAAATGCTCCTTTTGTAACTGAAAGATATTGTCCATTAATTTCATACAGGACCGTCATACGCTTTCTACTTGAATCAAAAGGCAATTCCCGGATTTGTTTAAAGTTTGAAGAAATTTTTTGAAGCTCTTCTTTTGAGAACGTTTCATCCAAAGCTTTTTTGATTGCTAACTCTGTTGGGTTGCTTCCCGCAGTGGAATTTTCATCAATAGTACTTGCTAGATAAAATAAGAAAAGTAAATTATTTTTCTCATTATACGTAACATTAAAAACCGTCTCGGACAAATTAGCTAATGGACTAATTCGTTTAACAGTCATTTTATTTTCTGTAATAGTCCCAGTTTTATCTGAACAAATTACTGAAACACTTCCCACTGTTTCAACAGTTGAAGGAGTGCGTACAATTGTTTTTTTGAATGCCATGTTGCTCATACCGATAGCTAAGGAAATTGTTACAACGACTGGTAGGACTTCAGGAATAGCTGCTACTGCCATTGAAATAGCTGTCATAATACTTGTTTCTAATGCCAGCCCTTTTATTACACCAATGATGATAGCTAGAACTCCTGCCGTAATTGCGACAACTCCTAAAGCTTTCCCTAATTTTTGCATTCTAATCTGTAAGGGAGCCACATTAGCAGCTTCATTATTAATTAAACTTGAAATTTTCCCAATTTCTGTATGCATCCCTGTTTTTTCTACTACAGCTTGAGCTGTTCCTGTGACTACTAATGCTCCTGAAAAAATAGAATCTTTTCGATCCCCAATCGGAGCTTCTGGATTAGATCTTGCTTCTGCATTTTTTTCACTTGGTTCACTTTCCCCAGTTAGGAAAGACTCATCCACAAAAAAATTACTACAAGATAAAATTTTTGCATCTGCTGGTACACGGTCTCCTAACTTTAATTGGAGAAGATCTCCCGGAACAATTTCTGTACTCTCCACTTCTTGTAATTGTCCATCTCGAATCACTCTACTTGTTGGCACACTCATCTTTTTCAATTCATCCATTGATTTTTCTGCGTTCTTTTGCTGTCGAATAGACAAGTAAATATTTAAAAGAACAATAGAAAAAATCACAATAGGTTCCGTAAAATCATCTGGATGTGATTTAAAAGCAACATAACTAGATAAAACAGTAGCAAAAAGCAATATGAGTATTGTTATATCTTTAAGAGCCTCCGTAAGATAGACAAAAAACGATTTGCCAGACTGACTTTCAATAGTATTAGGACCATGTTCCTGTAATAATTGATTAACCTCTGATTGGGATAATCCTTGTTCTCTACCTTCGAATTGATTTTGTTTTTGTTCCTTTAACATATGCCTAAATCCCTCCTAAAACAAAAAGGAGCCAGGCAAACTAACCACAAAAGCCTACGGTTAGTTTGTCTGACTCCTACAAGATTGTTCCGGCGAACAAATCTTTAGTCGTTTTTTTAATTATGTCAATCATTATTTCACATTTGATTTTGGAGGTCAAGAAATTCCTATAAAAATTTATTTTAGTGTGGAATTAAAACTTATCCTTATCTATCAGCAATAGACTTTTATTAGTTAGATCAATTATGTTTTCTTTTGTATTAGTTAGATAAACTTATTTATGATTAATTTAAGTTGCTCATAGATATATTTTCTCTCATTATTAGTGTCCATCATTCTTACTTCTCCTTTAACTATAACGAACAAAATAACGGATTAAAAAGACACGATTTTAATAAAAAAGAAACAGATAGCCTACATTAGCCTATCTGTTTTCTATAATTGAAAAAATTTCTATTTGAAATAGCAAACATTTCTTCATAAGATTAGTGTAGTTCACACTAATTATTTTAGATCCTTCTATTTTCAAGAGAGTTTAAATAGTGTATTTATTACCTAATGATAAGTAACTAAATATCAAGGTAGAATAATACTCTCATTAAATAAAGATATATTTTAAGAAGTTAAATTTTCTCCATTTGTTTTAATTATATGCTGGTACCATTCAAAGGAATCTTTTTTTACACGATTATAGGTACCATTTCCCAAATCATCAACATCGACATAAATAAAACCATACCGTTTGCTAATTTGATTTGTTGAAGCACTAATGATATCAATACAACCCCAAGCTGTATAACCAAATACATCTACACCGTCATGCAATGCTTCGTTGATTTGTTTCAAATGTTTTTCTAAATATTCTATACGATATGAATCGTGAATTTTTCCATCTTCAATAATGTCTTCGGCGCCTAAACCATTTTCTGCTACAAATAATGGTTTTTGATAGCGATCATATAATTGATTCAAAGCAATTCTTAAGCCTTTGGGATCAATTTGCCAGCCCCATTTACTACTTTCTAAATATGGGTTTTTAATTCCTCCAGTAATTAAATTTCCTTCTGCTCCTTCTAGATTTTCAGGATGTGCGCTGATTGCACTAGACATGTAATAACTAAAGGAAATAAAGTCAACGGTATTCTCATGAATTAGTTCTAAGTCTCCATCTTCTATTTTTAAATGGACACCTTTTTCCTCAAACATCCGCTGCGCATAGAAAGGATATGTCCCTCTTGATAAAACATCTGTAAAGAAAAGAGAGGTACGTTGGTTTTCTACCGTTTTTTGAACGTCATCTGGATTGCAACTATAAGGTACCAATAATTGGTAACTAATCATACACCCTACTTTTGCCTTGGGAATAATTTCATGACATAGTTTCGTAGTAAGTGCACTAGCCACAAATTGATGATGTGCACCTTGATACTTCGCTTGTTCGATATTAGGGTGATTTTCTTCAATAATCCCTACACTTACATAAGGATGGTGTTTCACACAGTTAATTTCATTAAAAGGAATCCAATATTTCACCTTACTTTTATATCTTTCCAAAACTGTTTTTGCAAAATTAACATAGAAATCAATTACTTTACGATTCGCCCACCCCCCATATTCTGTAACTAGATACAACGGCATTTCGTAATGGGATAAAGAGACTAACGGTTCTATTCCATATTTTAGACATTCGTCAAAAACTCTATCATAGAAATTTAAGCCTTCTTCATTCGGCTCTAGCTCGTCTCCTTTTGGAAAGATTCTGGTCCATGCAATGGACATCCGATAAGTTTTAAAACCCATCTCGGCAAATAATGCAATATCCTCTTTGTAGCGATGATAAAAATCAACACCATATCGTTTGGGATACAATTTTTTACTATTTGTATTTTGAGCTTCTTCTACTTGAGCATGGGTCATCATATGCCATTGATCTGTCCAATTTCTTTGTGGTAAAGTCGGGTCAAACGTGTATACATCTGAAACTGAGAGTCCTTTTCCTCCTTTATTCCAACCGCCTTCTACCTGATTAGCAGCTGTGGCGCCACCCCATAAAAAATTTTCTGGAAAATAATTAGTCATAATTCCTTCCTCCATTCAGATAGTTTTCGTAATTTAAAGATTGTCCATTAGATGCAATAACTTGCTTATAATAATTAAAACTTGCTTTTTTGGTTCGTTTTAAACTGCCTGTACCATCATTTTGCTTATCTACATGAATAAAGCCATAGCGCTTTTCCATCTCACCAGTTCCTGCAGAGACGATATCAATTGGTCCCCACCAAGTATAACCTAGAATAGTGCAACCATCTTTGATTGCTTCGCCCATTGCTTCCACATGTTCTTTCAAATACCACATTCTCTCTGAATCAATAATATTTCCTTGAGAATCAAATATATCTTTCAAACCAATTCCATTTTCAACAATAAAGAGTGGTTTTTCATAACGATCAGTTAACTCATTACACACATATCTTAAGGCTAACGGATCAATCGGCCATCCCCATTCAGTCTCTTTTAAATAAGGATTTTTCTTCCCTATGAGTCCCCCTGTATTGCCTAAAATCTTCATCCCAGATTCGTGTAAAGAACTTCTATAGAAACTAAATCCAAGATAATCACAGGTTCCTTTTCGAATAATATCTAGATCTCCTTTTTGAATATCTAAAATCAGCTTATTTTCCTCTGTTATTCTTTGAAAATATGCAGGGTATCTTCCTCTTAGTTGAACATCACTATAAAACAAAGAGCGGCGTCTTAGCTGGTAAGATTCAAATACATCATTGGGATTACATGTAGCAGGATAAATAGGACTTAACGAAAGCATACAACCAATCTGATTTTCATTATTCGCTTTTTTTCCATTAAGAACTGCTTTACCGCTAGCCACAAACATGTTATGGCTAGCTTGGTAAAGAATTGTCAATTTTTCTTGCTCTGTAGCAGTATCCATTACATCAACTGCAGCTGCAATCAACGGTAATGTATGTGTATGATTAATTTCATTAAAGGTCATCCAATACTTCACCTGTTTTTTATATCGATCAAAAATAACCTTTGTGTATCGATCAAAAAAATCAATTAGTGCCCTATTTTGCCATCCACCGTACTCAGTTACAAGATAAAGTGGTGTTTCGAAATGTGAGATAGTGACGATTGGCTCAATTCCTTTAGATAATAGTTTCTCAAATAATCGATCGTAAAACTGAAGCCCATCTTCGTTGGGTTCTAATTCATCCCCATTTGGAAAAATTCTAGACCAAGCAATCGAAGTTCTGAAGCACTTCAATCCTAACTCTGCAAATAACTCAATATCCTCTTCAAATTTATGATAAAAATCAATAGCTGTATGATTTGGATAATACTCATTTTCATTAATTTGAAGAGAAACTTTTTGTATTCTTGTTTCGCCAACTGGCAAGATATCAGCAATACTTAGTCCCTTACCATTTTCTAAATAAGCCCCCTCAGCTTGGTTAGCAGCAATCGCACCTCCCCATAGGAAATTATCTGGAAATTTTGTCATGAATTCTCTATAACTCCTTCCAAAGTTGTATGTGCGACAAATTTTGTTACATCATTCATTGCTTTGTCTAAAACAACTAATTTTTCTTCTTTGATACCATTTGTAAAAATCAACATTGTCGTTGGATCATATCCCTTTGCTTTGATTTTTTCAAGATTAAATGAACCGATTTTCTGACCATTAGCCACTTGATCACCTTGCTTAACAGAAATATTAAATATGCCTTTTTCCAAATCAACTGTATTTAATCCGATGTGGACTAACACTTCCGTTCCAGTAGTTGATTTGATTCCTAAAGCATGCCCTGTTGGAAAAACAGTGACAATTTCTCCAGAGATTGGTGCAAACAAATCCCCTGTTTCTGGATAAATTGCTAAACCATCACCCATTGCTCTTGAAGAAAAAACTTCATCTTTTACGTCATCTAATGTAATAACTTCTCCTTCAACAGGAACCACCACATCGAGCGTATTTGAATCTCCTGTTTGAGTTTCTTCTCTTTTCCCAACTTCTCCTAAACCTAAAATATAAGTCAAAGCTGCACTTCCAAAGAAAGCTGCTGTAATGCCGAACAAATAATAGATGAACGTATCACCAAAGAAAGCTGGCAAAGTAGTTAAAGCTGGAAAGACATAGACAATAGCTTTAATTTGTAAAGCTCCCATAAAAGCACCCGTAATTGCACCCACAATCGTTTGAGCAATAAGTGGTTTCTTATATTTCACAGATAAACCATACACAATTGGTTCAGTAATTCCACCTAATAAGGCTGGTAACAAAGAGGATAGCGCTAATCCTTTGGTATCTTTATTTCTTGAACGTAAAAATACACCTAAAGCAACACCTGTACTAGCAAAAGTTGCAGCCGCAATCATGGGACGTAGCGTATCATAACCATAGGTTGCTAAATTATTGACCATAATTGGTACAACACCCCAATGAATTCCCATCATTACTAAGAAAGTCCAGCCACCGCCAATTAGCAGACCTGCTAATAAGCCACTCTTATCACTAATAAAATTCATTGCATTTCCAAGTCCATCCCCCAACATAACACCAATTGGACCAATGACTAGTACCGTTAGCGGTACCATAATTAATAACGCAACTAGGGACAAAGCAAAAATTTCCATGCTCTTTGGTATCACTTTTTTCAATAACTTTTCCAAATGAGAATAAATATAAACAGAGACAATTGCTGGAATAACTGTTCCAGAATAACCCATTAAAACTGCTGGAATCCCAAGAAAATCAACGACCACACCATTTTCAGTAACCATTCCCGTGAAGTTAGGTTCCAACAAAGCAGCTACGATTGCCAATGCAACAAATATATTTGCTTTGAAAATACGTGCTGCACTAATTGCTAAAAATAAAGGTAAAAAATAAAATACACTATTCCCTGCAGCAGATAATATTTTATACGTACTACCTTCACTACTTAGCAGATTATAGGTAGTCAATACAACAAGCAATGCTTTTAGCATACCTGCACCAGCCAAAGCAATAATAATCGGATTGAATATTGATGACAAGATATTAAAGAAACGAATCAGTATGTTTCCTGATTTTTCCTCTTGTTCTTCTTCATCTCCCTCATTTTCTAATGCATTTTTTATATCGTAATTATCTATAATAGTTTGAAAAACATCAGAAACTTGATTACCAATTACTACTTGGAATTGTCCGTTTCCTTCAATAACAGACAAAACCCCGTCCAGATTTTGTATTTTATCTTTATTTTCTCTGGCAACATTCACATCTTTTAATTTAAATCTTAACCTTGTAATGCAATGATATAGACTACTAACATTTTTTTCGCCACCGACATATGCTATAATATTATCAGTAAGTTTTTTGTAATCTTTTGCCATAATAATTTTCTCCTTGATATTTTTTGTAAGTTGATTAGTAAGTTTTTTTGTAAAAGCGCTTTACAAATTGACTATATCATCTTTTTTAAAGATGGTTTAAAAGTTCGAAATTTGGAAACTACAAAGAAAGGAAAGAAAATTATGGGATTACTTATTATTAGATTAATTACTTTTTTAAATAGTCAGGCACCAGAAACTACTAACTATCATATCGCTATGACTATGCTAGCAAATTATTCAAATCTTCACTTGATTAGTATTGGAAAGATTGCCAAATTATGTAATGTATCAAAATCAACTATTTCGAAATTTGCTCGACAATTAGGATTTGATGATTATTTAGACTTAAAGGATAACGCTGCTTTTATTGAAAATAGATTCAACAATCCGTTGAATTATCTTTCGAATATTTTAACTTCCATTGAGACAGATGGCTTTGATAACTATTTGAATGCCGTGACAACAGACATTAATTTTTTACGAGTAAATCTAGACTTTGATGCAGTAGATAATATTGCTAAAGCGATTAATGACTATGACAATGTGGCAGCCTTTGGTTTAGTTTTCTCTGAATCAGCAGCAATTGATATGCAATATAAATTAGCTTACAACGGTAAGTTCATACGTACTTTTCAAGATGATGTGATTCAAGAAGACTTTTTACGCAATGCTGGAGAAGATACGTTAATAATTATTTTGACAAATTCCGGAGACTATTTGACAAAACAACAAATTAAATTGGGAACGCCACGAAAAGATATTTTTTCGAAAACAAAGGCGAAAATAGTTGTAATCAGCTCTAACCCTGTCGTTAAAAATTTCTCATTCGTTGATGAAGCACTCATTTTCCCTCATCAAACAAAATATCAGACACATTCGATTATGTACCAAATTATTACTGACCTTATTGTTTCAAGGTATCGTTACTTTAATTCTCTTCTGTGATTTAATATCTTATAATTAACAATAAAAAGTTGCTTATCAAAAGACGATAAGCAACTTTTTGTTTAGATAATAAATTTTATTATTATTGTTTGAACATTGCGCTTCTCAAAACTTCACCAACTTGTTCAATTTGTAAGTCAGCTGCATTTTTTCTATATTCATTAAATTTAGGGAACCCATTTTTATAATCTTCAATAAATTCATCTGAAAATTTACCCGTTTGAATATCTTTTAACACTAAGCGCATATTTTCTTTTACCGATTCAGTAATAATTCGTGGACCTGATACATAATCACCAAATTCTGCTGTGTTTGAACACGATTGACGCATTTTTTTGAATCCACCTTCATAAATCAAATCTACAATTAATTTCATTTCATGTAGTACCTCAAAATAAGCTAATTCTGCTGAATATCCTTCTTCGACTAACACTTCAAAACCTGCTTCAATAAGCGCAGTTAACCCGCCACATAATACTGCTTGTTCTCCAAACAAATCTTCTTCTGTTTCTTCTTTAAAGGTCGTTTCAATTAAACCTGCTCGTGCAGAACCTACGCCCATTGCCCATGACATCGCTATATCACGACAGTTTCCAGTAAAGTCTTGATGACGAACAAATAAAGCAGGAACACCAAAGCCATCTTGGAATGTTCTACGAACTAAATGTCCTGGTCCTTTCGGTGCCACCATAAAGACATCCACATTTTCAGGTGGAACAATATGATTAAAATGTATATTAAACCCGTGTGCAAAACCTAAAGCGCTGCCTTCTTTTAGATTATCTTTAATTTCATTTTCATAAATTCCTTGTTGTAATTCATCTGGCGTTAAAATCATAATTATATCTGCATTTTTTACTGCCTCAGATACAGAATATACTTCAAAACCATCCTCTTGCGCACTATTAAAAGATTTTCCAGGACGTACACCAATAATCACATGATGACCTGTATCTCGTAAATTTTGAGCATGTGCATGCCCTTGAGAACCATATCCAATAACAGCAATATTCTTACCTTGTAAAACGGCATTGTTTACTTCATTTTCATAATACATCTTAACCATATTTAATAACCTCCATCTATATGATAGAAATATCATATAACAGAAAATTCTAAAAAATCTGGAAGTTCGCAATTCTAAAACTTTACATTTAAAAACAATTTTAATGATAATATTAATAGTTATATTGTCTTATAATCTTAATTATGCTAAAGTAACGTAGCCAAATGAAGACGTTTTATTTTTATAATAACATTAGGCAATTTTATTAATAGGAACAAAACAGTTTTCTAAAAAGAACCTTTTTTTGAAACTTCGATTAATATATCCACATTCCTTGTCAAAATACCTCATATCCCTTAGCTTTCTTGATGATTATCATTTGGCAATTTTTCCAACAGCTTGAGTATCTCCTTCTTTAGCAGCAATAAATAATTGATACAGGCTTTCCATTATTTCATCCTCCTAATGTGTTTTATTTCACATGAAAAATTAGAAATTTAACAATTTTTTCGGTTTTTTATTCTTCTATAAAGTCGCTGTTTAAAATTATTCACTGATTGCCGGCTGATTCCTAATAACTGACCAATTTCTTGATCCGTTAATCCAAAAATAAATTTATTAATGATAAAAAACTTTTCTCGTTCATTCATTTGAGAGAATGCTGTTTCTAATACTTCATTTTCTATATACAAATTGACATTGAAAACCACCACATTAGGAATGTCAAATTCACCATTAGTAGTTTTAGGATCAATAAAAGAAATAGTAGAATCTTCTATAAATTTTTCGAAGTCATTTTGACGAAATTTCTTCGCATAAAAATTATTTGCACGATTTATAATCACTTTTTCGAAGTATCTGGTCAACTGTGCATTGTAACGCTCTTCTTTTGTCTTCACTAGAATCACTTCTCTTTCATTTATTTTAGATGAAAGAAAAAGTTGAATGGGTCACTAATGAAGTCTATATTGCCAATATCCTCTATACGCTCGTTCAACGGGTATTTTATTGTCTTTATTCATACGTGGCAAAATATTGCAGGTTAAATTTTGATTACTGATGATTGGTCCTTTCTTTTCTATAGTCTTCGTAATATCTCTTTATTATTTAATGGAATTCCTGCTTCTTTTAAGATGGAGGCAATCGTTATACTGTTTTCTTGATAAGATGAAAATCGATTTTTTTTTGTTGTGCTCATGTATCTTTGATAATCACTTTCTATTTTTTAATTTTCTTTTTCGAAATTACAGTATCTTTTAATTCATCTAATTTCTTTTTCCACTCATCATAAATTTCACTGAGTCATTTCCTTTCTTCTATGATTAATTTAAGTTGTTCATAGATATATTTTTTCTCATTATTAGTGTCCATTATTCTTACTTCTCCTTTCACTATAACGAACAAAATCACGACTTAAAAAGACACGTTTAAAAAAAAGATAGTTAGTCAATTAAGACTAGCTATCTTTTTAGAAATTAATAATCAGGAAATGCTACAATTAGTAAAATTTATTTCATATTCTTGGAATATTAACTATTCTGTTAGCTTAAACATTTTATTTGATGTTTTTTTAGACTATTCAAGTTATCCATTGAAAGAGATTTATTAGTAATAACATAATCAATCTCATGGCAAGCTATTCCTTGATACATGTATTTATTATCTATTTTATCTGAAGTCGCTAATACAACAAGTTTATTTGCTTGTTTGCGGAAACCTTTCTTCATTAAAGCCTCACCTTCGTGAACTTCTGTCACACCATTTTTAAAGTCTAAACCTCTACAACCAATAAAAGCTATGTCTGCATTATAGGATAGAATATCATTATAAGCTTTTGAGCCATTAATTGTAGCTCTTTTTGGAACTATAGATCCTCCTAATATCGAAACGTTTGCTGAAGTAAATTCACTTAACATTGCTGCAGTTAAAATACCATTTGTGATAATCTTAAGACCATTAAATTTACTCAAATTTTTAATAAGGTGTAAGCAAGTAGTGCTAGAATCAATAAAAAGAACCATATCATCTTTTATTAATTTTTCTGCAATAGTTGCAATATATTGTTTACCACTATCTTCTTTTAATTGAGTTACTTTTAATAAATAAGGAATATCAATTTTTTGATTATCAACAATCATTGCTCCACCACGTGTTCTACGTATTAAGCCATTTTTCTCGAGCTTAACTAGATCTCTCTTGACTGTTGCTTCACTGTATTTTACTACCTCAATTAGATCATTTACACTAGCAAACTGATTAGCTTTTAAATAATTAACAATTTGTAAACGACGATCTTCGATTACACTTAACATAGACTACTCCCCTATTACTTTCTTTTCATTTTATCTTTAAAATGAAAAGAAAGATAGTGATATGAAAGAGATTCTTCATAATAACTGTCTTTCCCACAATAGATATACGTCTTTTATTTATTAAAATCAACTAATTTTCATACCAGATTAAAATTTATTTATATAACTTTGCTTTTCCAACTGTATTAAGTACATTTAATTTGTGTCTTACGACTTCTTTTACTTTATTATTTGGCGATTCATAAACTAATCCTGGTTCGTACATTGATGGGTCATTATCTAAAACATTTTTTACTTCTTTGAAAAATGCACTTTTTAGATCTGAACTTAAATTAACTTTGGCTACCCCATATTTAACTGATTCGCTCACTTCTGAATCTGGATTTCCTGATCCACCATGTAATACAAATGGAATATCAATTCTTTCATTTAACTCTTTTAATAATTCGATATTCAATTTAGGTGTAACGTTTTTAGGGTATAAACCATGTGCAGTACCAATTGCCACTGCTAAGGTATCAATTCCGGTCTCTTTAACAAATTCAACTGCTTGATCTGGATCTGTATAAATAATTGTATCTGCTCCACCTTCAGCAGAACCATTATTGCCAATCGTACCTAATTCAGCTTCAACAGACACATCCACAGTATGGGCAATTTCTACGATTTTTGATGTAATTGCTTTATTATCTTCATAAGTTTCAGATGAAGCATCAATCATTACTGATGTATAACCGTTTCTAATTGCTCGCATTACATCATTTAAAGTTCCACCATGGTCTAAATGAATCACCACAGGAATACTACTATTTCTTGCATATTCTCTTACAGATGCAACAAATTCATCATTAAGATACGAAATTTCATCAGGATGAATCTCTAATATTACCGGGGCATTTTGTGCTTCCATTTCTTCCATAATCGCTTTCAACATATCATAACTATAGATATTAAATGCGGGTACAGCAAATTTATTCTCTTTTGCAATTTTTAATAGATCTTTCATAGTATACAACATAACTATTCCACCTCAAGTTTCAAAATTTAATTTTATATTATTTTTGCAGTTTCATTAATATGAAAATAATTAAATTTAAATCAATTCACAATATTAATAAAGAATATATTTGGAAACAATTAGGAAGCGCCACCTCTTTGTTGAACTAAATATATCAAAATCATTTGTTTCGTTCAATGATATGACCTAATTATTGATAAAATTCGTTTGTATCGTATATTCGGTAATTATGATGAACGAAATAGGTCATTTCATCATACTCTAAATAAAAATAAAATGTATAAAAGAGAATTTTGGAAGAAACTCTTTTACACACAGTTATTTAGCCTTTAAGTTTTTCGATTAAATATTGGCGAACTCTATATGACAATAAATTTTTTAAATACTTTTCTTCATAACTCTTGATTCCTTTTAGAAAATCTACATCTTCCAAAATAAACTCTACCATGAATTTTAGAGTTTTTCTTTCTGTCTCTTGCATTTTTTCAGGATAAAGTACAAATACCGCATTATAAAAAATATCATTTTTACTTTTAAGTTGATTTGGATGTATATATCTATGAACAAAAATAAGAGGCTTTGTCAGCTCTGTATAAATTCTTTCATAGTAAGCAATAGAAGTTGTTGGAATTAAAAAACTAATATACTCAGTAGTATCATTAATATCTAGTGAATGGTTAATCAATTTTTTATATCTATAATCAGATAAAGAAGCTACTTTATCATTTTTAAGTCCTTGACTTTTATTATATTCAAAAACATGGAAATTAGAAATTACACTTAAAGCTAATTTATTAATAACACTTACTTCATTCAGTATATTTTCACTATACTCTCCTTGAAATAAGGTGTCATTTCTTTCTTCATTATCTATTCTTCTTAACATTGAATGTTTATGTCGTCTTATTTTTTCTTTGATTTTTAAAATTTCGTTCTTATGCAACATTGGAGAAACACGCAAATATGAATCTTCCGGTAGATATAGTGGAATTGTTGAAAGAATTAAATCATATTCTCCCAAAGTTTCCTTGCCTAAAGTAACTACAGAAGTCGTTTTAACGATTTGGATTTCAGGTATTTCTCTTTCTAATGAATTCGCTAACATTTTAGAAGAACCCATACCTCCAGAACATATAACTAAAACACGAAATGCTTTTTTCGCATATTTATCTAATGTAATTGCAAAATATAATAAAAGATAACCAATTTCGTCATCTGGAAAATAATCATTCAAAAATATTTTATTAATTTCTTGTTTTATAATAAAAAATAACTCTCCATAAGTTTGTCTTATTTCATCTAAAGCCGGATTTGTAATTTGCATATTACTTCGAATTCTAGCTAAGGCTTTCTCCATATGTGTATACAATCCTTCTTTCAATTCTTGGTCCCTCGAAAGGCTAATTCCCATTCGCTCTTCAACACTTTCGATAAATTTCATAATCTCTTCGTTTAGTGTATGATTTCTAATAGTGGTTACATGGCTATCGTTCTTTACCATATTTATTTGTAAAACCCATTGGATATAAGTTAATTCCTCAGATGTTAAAATGATGGAAAAGTCTTTACCGATTTTGGAAACTACTTTGTTAACGAGATCTCTTTTTTCAGGATTTTCTTTTTGAGATTCCATATACTTAGCATATCTTTTTACTGTACCATGATAGTAAAGCATTAAAGCAAGCAAAAATACTACTTCCAAGTAATCTCTAGTTTTTATATTTGTTAAGGAATCTTCTTCATATAAAACAATTCTTAAACTATCATGTGTTTGTTGAATTATATTTTTAAATCCAAATTCTTCAAGACGTTGTAAAAACGGATTATTCTCTTCTTCAGATTTATTCAACCATCTATAAATTATATTTTCTTCAACACGATCTAAAATGATATCAGTTAATAAATGATTTTTTTCTATTAATGAGCCTTTTATAATTATACCTTGCCTTTTTTGTTGAATGATATGTAACTCATATCGAGCAATTTTTTCTTGAATCTTTTTTAAATCATTTCTTACTGTCGATAGTGGATAGTTATTATCTATTGCTATTGCTTCAGTTTTTACATAATCCGATTCTTGTATAAGTCCTAAAAGAATAAAATCAGCTCGCTGATTCGACTCTATAATTAAAACTTCATTTTGATCATATAAGAATTGTTTTAATGTAAAAATATTTTCTTTTGGACCAACAGCAATTATTCCTTTATTACTTGCTGTAAGAAGTTCAATTCCGTGTTTAGCCAGTATAGATTTTATTTCAGATAGCTCTCTATAGATTGTTCTTTTAGATATATTCATTTTAATAGAAATTTTTTCTATAGAAACGTAATCTCTACTTTCTATAATTATTTCAATAATTTCTTTAATTCGATTAGATATAATCACGATCTTTTTCCTCCAAATAAAAACATATATATTTATGTATTTTTTTCCTTCTACTACTATACTAAAAAATTATAAAGAATTTTTAAATTATTGCATATATTAATTATTTTAATAACAATAAAATAACGTTAAAAAAATCTTCTTTATACTTAAAAAGAAATCTGATAAACAATCAGATTCCTTTTATTTTCATAGAATTCTTTTTTTAAAAAAGGCTTATTTGTTCTGATGACGCTTTTTGTTCTTCAAGCGTTAGTGGTTTCTTTAAAAATCCAATAATTAAACATGTTATAATCGAACCTATCAAAATACATCCAATGTAAATTATAGGTTTATTAGCTGCAATTGGAATAACAAAAATCCCGCCATGTGGAGCTCTTAAACTGATATTTAACCCCATTGAAAGTGCTCCGCCAATTGCGGCTCCGATAATGTTAGCAGGAATCATTCTTATTGGATCTGCAGCTGCGAAAGGAATTGCACCTTCAGTAATAAAACTAGCTCCTAAAACATAACAAGCTTTGCCTGCATCTCTCTCCTGTTCAGTAAACTTACTCTTAAAAAATGTTGTTGCTAATGCAATTCCTAAAGGAGGAACCATTCCACCAACCATCAAAGCTGCTGATGGTTCAAAAATATTAGCAGCAAACATAGCTAATCCAAATGCAGACCCTGTTTTATTTATTGGACCACCCATGTCTGAAGCCATCATCCCTGCTAATAATGCTCCTAGTAACACAGCATTTGCTCCAGTTAGTCCACTTAACCAATTTTCTAGAAAATTATTTAACATAGACATCGGCGTATTTAAAATAAAGAACATAAATGCTCCTACAATAAAAGTACTTATAAGTGGAACTACTAATACTGAAATTAATCCTTGAAAATTTTTGGGGATTTTAGACATTGATTTCATAATAAGTTTTGTAGAAAAACCTCCAATGAAACCTGCAATCATTCCGCCTAGAAAACCTGATCCACCAATATTCGCAAGCATTCCACCAATCATTGAAGGAGCTAAGGCTTGTTTACTAGATATACTATATCCAATATATCCAGCTAATACAGGCACCATTAAAGCAAATCCGGCCTCACCACCAACTTGACTAAAGAAATGTGCAAAAATATTATATTGATCGCTATTCGGATCCGAAGCATAGATTCCAAACATAAACGAAATGGCAATAAATATACCACCTACAACTACGAAAGGTAACATATAAGAAACACCACTCATTATATGTTTATAAAAATTGAACTTAGTAGATTTTTTTGCTTTATCGCTGAAATTATCTTTTTTAGATATTTGTTCTTTTGTATTTTTATAAGATAGTGCAAGGTCAATCAATTTATCAGCTTCATTTATTGCTTTTTTTACAGGAACATCAACAAACTTTTTGCTCTTAAAAATGCTAGTATCAATTTCAACATCGTGTGCAACAATGATTGCATTTGCTTGATTTACATCCTCGACTGTCAAAATATTTTCTGGACTGTTTGCACCATTTGTCTGTATCTTAGCTCTCATCCCTCTATTTTTTGCAGCAGTTTTTAATGCTTCAGCTGCCATATAAGTATGTGCAATTCCAGTCATACAGCCTGTAATGCCTATTAAATACTTATTAGTATCTGACTTTGCTTGTACACTATTTTCCTGCTTTTTTTCTTGATTTTTAATGGCAAAAGTAATATCTTCTTGCTTTCTAGCAATTAATAACTTGGCTCGAAAACTTTCATCAATCAAAAAAATAGATAGTTTAGAAAGTAATGTTAAATGATCTTCGCTTGCATTTTCAGGTGCCGCAATCAAAAATATCAAATTTACATGTTCTCCACCATAATTAATTCCAGCTAGTGTACGCCCTATGATAATCGTTGGATTTTTTACTACTTTACTTTGAGCATGAGGAATTGCAATCCCGTCCCCAATTGCTGTAGAGATTTCATTTTCTCTCTTATAAATGGCTTCTTTAAAGATAAGTGGATCTGAAATAAAGTTGTTTTCTCTTAAACGTTCTATTAATTCATCAATAACTTCTTCTTGATTTCCACCTTTTAAATCTAAAATAATATTATCTTCTGTAATTAATTCTTCTAATTTCATTTTTATACTCCTTGCTTATAAGTATTTTTGTACTTAAAGTCTTGCTAAATTTTATTCCATTTTTTAATAAAATCTACTTTATCTTTTGCTTTAATTAGTTTTTTTACTGCTTCAAGATCTCTAGTTTTTTTATAAAATTCTTGAAAAATATATTCACTTCTCCTAACGTCAGAAGAAGGAATATAGATTAAAATCAATTGAACTTTTTCATTTCCCCAAGTTATTGGTCTATCTAATATACCAATAATGATATTTTCAATATTTTTTAAATTTTCTTGATAAGAATGGGGGATCGCAACTAAATTTCCAATAGATGTAAAAGACATTTTCTCTCTTTTAAGTATTGCTTTTAGCATATGCAACTGATTATCTTTCCTTAGTAACAGTTCAATAGCTTTTTGTGATGTAGTTTCTTTTATCTTATAAAAATTCGCATTTGCTAAAACAGTATTTTGGGACTCCAAAAAATAAGCAACTTTTTTTATTTCTGACAATTGAAAACTATGCTCGATATTTATAAAATTTTGTAATTTTATATCTGTATCAATCAAATCAATTCCTATATACAAATAGTTTCTATTAAATTCAAACGGCTGTTTATATTTCTTTATTTCCACAATTTCTAATTCATCAAAGTAAGTAACTAACTTTGATGCAAGTAGCTTCGTTCTTTCAAAATTACGATTAAATAGAATCACAGTTTTAATTTTTTTCTTAGCTTTAGTATCAAGAATAACCTGTATATGATATGCAAGATAAGCAATTTCGCTATCTTGAATCTCCAGATTAAACATTTCTTCTAGTTTTAAAGCTATGTGAGAAGCTATACTAAATGAAAAAAAATATTCAGTTTTGGCTTCTTTAATATATGGGTTATACAACAAAATATTCTTTGCCGTTGGATGAATAATCCGATAGATATGTTCACTAATGCTTTCTCTAAATCTCAAGTTAGAATAGGTTTCAACATTATACATTTTCTGGGTATCTAGTAAAATTTGTTGTATTTTATTTAATATAGAAATATCCTGTTTAGTAATAGTCATTTTTCCTAGGTCTAGGTGAAGTGAAATAAGGTAATTTACTAAAAATAGTAATTCAGCATCATTCACATTAGCGATATTCTCAAGATTTTTTTTCAATAATATAGCTATTTCATACTCTTTAAAAACCTTAATTTTCTCTATTAAGTCCTTTTCAATATTAACTTTTTTATCTAAATTTATTTGATGTACTGTTATTATTAATTGAGTAATAATTTTTTTGTACATCTGAAAATCCAAATTGAGATTTTTTGAAGTATTTATTTTATCTATGATATAAAAGATGTTTTCAAGTACAGAAACTTCTAACCATCTACTAAACTCTTTTATTACCAACTCTTTAAAAATTTCTTTTTTTATAAGAATATTTGTAAAAAATAGTTCTAGTAATATTCTTTTTTGTATTTCCGTCCCGACTAGCTTTATTCCCATAAAAACTTTGGTATCAATAGTAACCCCAATTCCAAGTTCATGAATCTTTAAAGTAAGTCGTTGGACTCTACCACGAATAGTTTGTGATGAATAAAAGAAAGTATTCGATAATTCATCATAAGAAATATATTCTTCTTGGTTCATTAGTATTTAAATAACTCGGAATTCCAACAATTCATTTTCTAAATTTCCTACATAATAACCCCCCTCTTTGTGCTCTTCACTTCGAATATTAAAACGTAATTTGTATCCTTGAGGAGAAGAAACAATAACAATATCTGTATCAATGACGCTATTAATTTCTTTTACATAATTTCGAATACTTCGATCTGTCACATTTAATATATTTGAGAGTACTGTCGAAGATACATATTCATCGTTTTTACTATTCAAATAATTAATTAATTTTTGATGTTGCTTTTTCATTATTACCTCCTCCTATAGTAAAAATCTTAAATCACATATATTGAAAGCGCTATACACAATATTTTTCCTAGCATTAGGAAAAATATTTAATCTTAAAAAGTCGCAGTTTTTTTAATGCTGCGACTACAAATTTAGATATCAATTCGAAATTCAGTTATAGTTTCTATCCTTTTATTCTTTTGTAATAAAATAGATCCAAATTCTGAAAACTGTTCAGCTCCAGGTGCAGTTTGCGTTTCGAATGTAATTCCACCGTGATGTACTAATTTTTTTCCATGCATTCTTGGGCCGTGTTCACCAAAATTTGCGGTGTACAGTACGACACTTGAAGCATCTGTTGAAATGGTGAGTCTTATTTTTTCATCTTCACTACATAGTATCGCTATAGGAGCTTTAGTATCATCTAAGAAAAATGGATGATCCATACCATCAAATAAATTTTTTTGTTCAAAATCACTATTAAACACTTCTGATAGTTTTTTACTTCTTCTAAAATCGAAAGGAGTTCCTGTAACATCTTTTTTTATTCCTAACGGAATTACATCTGTTCTAACTGGAGCAAAGTAATTACTATTAAGCCAAAAAGTATGCTCATCAATCGATTGAGTCACGTCTCCAGATAAATTGAAATACACATGATTTGTTGGATTAAATAAAGTATCCTGATCCGTAGAACCAGTGGTTTTTAACTGCCAAACATTGTCTTCGGTTAAAGTATAGACAACTTCTATTTTTAAATTACCTGGAAACCCATTTTCATTATTTGGGCTAGTTGACGAAAATATAACAGATGCCTCATTATCGTCTATCGAAATTTTATAATTCCATTTTTTTAGCTCAAATCCTTTAGGACTATTATGTAAGGAATGTCCATTAGTAGCATCAACAGGTATTTGAAAGTTTTTATTTCCAATTTTAAACTTTCCCTTTTCAATTCTTCCAGCAATTCTACCAATAGATGCACCAATATAAGGATCATTTTCTAAATATTCAACAGCGGAATCAAAACCTAAAACAATATTTCGTGTTTCGTTACCAATAGGTATATTCCAATTAACAATACGTGCACCAAAGTCTGAAACGTCAAGTTTAGTTCCAGCCTCATTTTCAATAGTAATCAACTTATAATCATTGCCAAAATCTTTTTCTTTGATTTTCATAAGATAACTCCTTTTTATATTAATAATTTCAAAAAAATTTCTATATATCTTTTACTGGTCTTTATAAATAAGAGGTCCTCGATACTATCTCAGTTAAATTATCTGAGAAAAGCAGAAGGACCTCATTTGTAGAGACAATAATACTCTCATATATTTTCTTAGCTAGTATTAGCTTAAACTTTTACAGATCATTCATACGAACAGTTACTCTATAATTTCCTGGAACAGTTGCTTCTTCAAAAGCATCCTTAATATGATCAAGATCAAAATATTTTTTTTCTAGTAAACTTGTAACTTTTACTTGACCAGAATTTAATAACTTAGCAGAATCAATAAAGTCTACTAAATCAGCGCCTGTAGTTCCAAAAATTTGAATATGACGATAGTGAATAACATTTGAACTGATTTCGAACTTCGGTTCTGGATAACTTGCCGCAAAAAGTAAAATTTTACCATAATATTTTTTTAGCATCTCAACTGCTTGATTGTTTGCAACTGTGTTACCAACACAGACATATACAGCATCCGCACCTTCTCCATCAGTTAATTTTTTTACTTCTTCAACCGGATCGCTAACATTACAATCGATAACTTCTAAACCTTCTTTTCTAGCATTTTCAATTTTATTTGGCATAAATTCAGTAATAATTACACGAATAGCTTTTGCTCTTAGTGCCAAGGCATTTAGCATTCCCATTGTTCCTGCACCAATAACCACTACCGTATCACCTGGCTTGGTATCCATTATCTTAATTCCTTTAGAGACAGTTGCAAGTGGTTCTAAGAAACCTCCTTCTCCAGCTGGTAAATGTTTAGAAATTTTCACAACTCTTCTAGCGGGCATCACTACGTAGTCAGAAAAGCCAAAAGTTCCATGATAACCATCTTCTGTAGTGTGAACAGTCATATCATTATATTTACAGAATCCTTCTCTTCCTTTCTTGCACTCATCACAATATCCACAGGAAGGACATCCTAAAGCTACATGATCTCCTACTGAAAAACCATTCACTTTTTCTCCTACCTCTACAATAAATCCAGAATCTTCATGACCTCCTGCCATAGGATAACCTTGATGCTCACGTAATCCAAGGTATTGCGTATAATCTGTTGTGCAAATATTACATGCTTCATGCTTAATTAAGATGTCATAATCTCCTAGTTTTGGTAAAGGACGTTCATGTACTTCAATTTGGCCTTTCTTCGTTAAAACACCAAAACGTTGTTTCTGTATCTCAGTCATTTAAAATACCCTCCTATTTATCTGATCCTAATAAAATTTCAATTATTTTGTCTTTATTTTGAGTAGTTCTAAGAATCTCAACATTCTCAAGCTCTAAACAAGCTAATGCAATTTTTGATAAGATTTCATTATGTTCACCTCTTTTTCCAGCAATACCTATAAATACATATACTTTTTCATCATTGAAAGATACACCTTCTGGAACTTGAACAAATGAAATACCTGATGTAAGAATTTTGTCTTCAGATGTTACTAATCCATGTGGAATAGCTACATGATTCCCAACATAAACAGAAACTGTACGTTCTCTCTCTTTCATATCGTCAATATATTCAGGAGTGACATAACCATTTTTTACTAATATTTCTCCACAACTTTCAATAGCTTCCCATTTATCTACTGGGTTACTGTTTAAAATAATATTTTCTTTTGTTAGTATATTTGTATTCATAAATTCACTTCCTTTTATTTATTTTGTTCAATCATATCTTTTATTGTTTTTGCGATTTCAGAATGTTCATTCTTAGACATTAAGTCATGAATTTTAATAATAGGAACATCTTCAGCTACTTGAGTTAAAGCTCGTTCATACAAAATATCACTTGTGACTATAAGATCTGCATTTTTGGGAACTTCAGATAAAGATACATGATTAACTTTTAATGAAACGCCATTTTTTTGCAATTGAGTAGTTAGTATTGAAGCTGCCATGACACTTGAACCCATTCCTGCATCACAAGCAAAATAGATATTTTGAATATTTCTTGGAGCTAGTCTATTGTTTCTTTGGTCTTCACTATTTGTTGAAGAAGATACACTAGAATTTTCCTCAGTTGATAAATCATACTCAACCAGTTCCTCATTATTTTTACTTCTTTTTAACAAGAATCCTACGATTGCAAATGAAAGTAAACCTGAAACAATGTAACCACTAACGTTAGCAATAATACCATCTTTTGGAGACATCATAATTAGTGCTATAAAACTCCCTGGGGAAACTGCTGCAACAGTACCTCCTCCAAAGATTGAGAACCAATAAAGAGCAAATACTTGTCCAATGATTGGTCCTAGCATTGTAATCGGTTTCGTTAATGCGTATGGAAAAACAACCTCTCCAATACCACCAAATAATTGAATAATTGCTGCACCTGGCGCCGATTTTTTGGCCATACCTCTACCAAATACTGCGAAAGCAAAAGCCAAACCAGTCCATGGACCGCCATTAGATTCAACTAAGAATAAAATTGATTTACCAAACTCTGCTGCTTGTTCAATTCCCAAAGGAGATAAAATTCCATGATTAATTGCATTATTAAGAAATAGTAATTGACCTGGGACTACTACAACCGGTGAAAGTTGTATAATATTATTTTCACTTAAAAAGTTTACAGCAGACATTAAGAATGATGAAATTACATTATAAACTGGAGCAACTGCATTCAATCCAACAACCATTAATATGGCTCCTAAAATACCTAGAGTAAAATTATCTACTAGCATTTCTAGACCAGATTTCACACGTCCCTTAGCTATTTTATCAATTTTTCGAATTGTTAATGCCCCAATTGGACCCATTACCATCCCTCCAATAAGCATGGTAACATCAGAACCAACGATCACACCAACTGTGGCAAGCACCCCTGCAACACCTCCACGTTTACCATAGATATTATATCCTGCTGTGTAACCAATTAATATTGGTAATACGTATGTCAGAGTTGGCCCAATTAAAGAATTAAGTTTTTCATTTGGAAAGTACCCCGCTGGAATAAATAGAGCTGCAAGTATCCCCCAAGCAATAAATGCGCCAATATTGGGCATAACCATAGCACTTAATGTATTACCAAATCTTTGAATCTTTACTTTTACATTTTCCATGTCATATCTCCCCCTTTTCTTTAACACAAGTATATTGGCAGAATCTGCTTTAGTCCATGACTGAAAAAGCTAAGTTTGTCATAAATAAATTGCCAAAATTGTTTGATAAATTATCATAAAAATATTTGCTTATAATTCGTCTATCTCATTTTTATATTAAGTTTAAAATATTGTGTAAAAAAGCGTAATCATATTCAGCATAAAAAGAATAGAATACATCGACACTAAGTATTGGAGTTGCTGAATATACAAGAGGCATGTATGCAGAAAATATTATTAGAGATGTTGATATTGCCCTATATCAAGCAAAAGAGAACAAAGATATCATACAGTCAAACAATAATAAATATGTAATACTTTCTTTTTGAAAGTGTTGTTTGATGGCATCTTTATTAGTTAACTGATTAACTTTTTTAGATAGATTATTACTAAAAACAATTGTCTACTTTTTTATATTTCAATGAATAAAAAACAGAGAACGAATTCTCAGGGATTCGTTCTCTGTTTGCGTATAAATTAAGAATTATTCTCATTTTATAAAACCATATGCTAAATTATGGAATACTCATCTACATAAATCAAAATATCTCAGTCAACTTGATTGTTCCAGCTTTTCAAAGACATCCTCTAAAGTATCTAACGTGTGAATATCCAGATTACACAACCATAGTAAGTAACTTTTTTCTTTATCATTCCATTGAATATATTGGTACTTCTTTATTAAGCTCCGATAGCGTTCTTGTTGTTCGCTAGTTGCATGCACCCAGCGACTCTCAAAAGAAGATTTATTTTCCATAGTAAACCTTTCTTTTCTACGTTTTTTTATACTTAACACTCTTCAAACATTTATTACAAGTAAAATAGATACTTGTATTCGTACTAGTTAATAAATCTCATCGAAAAAAGATTGATAGTCTTCATTCACAACATAAGTTAACTCTTCATTTGATACTGAGCTGGTTTCTTTTCGTAGAGAATCCTTCTCAAACAGATCAATTGTAAACCATTTCTCTTGGTTTTTCACTTTAATATGCCGAACGTCTTCCCAAAAAATTTTTTGATCTTCTAAGATAAAATACTCGTCATATGCTTCGCCTAAGAAAAAGCCTGACACACTATCGACTAAACGACCAAATGGATCTCTGTTATTGAGCTGAATTTCTACTTCTTTCGAATAGAGAAGCGACTCAAATAAACGGACATCGATGGTTTCTCGCAATAGTTGTTCTAATAGCTGATTTTCTTTTAATGCCCATTCTTCGTTGGCTTGAATACCGGTGACCAATTCCTCCATCGCAAAAGCTGTGCCCCATTTCAATCCAAAAGGACGATCATGGTATTCGTTATACTCATGAAATTCCTTTTTCGTTCGTCTTTGATTGACTGTCATGTGTCTCCACTCCTTCAATTCCTGCCAAGCCGCCCGCATCCCCCCCGACAAGACTAGATCGAGCGATCGCACGTCCGCCTTCTAATAGTGAGTGCGCGTGGACAATAGAACCAAAGCCAAATTTTTTACGAATCGTATCTAGGACTAAATCGGTTTTTAATTGTCGCACTTGCTGTTCGGGTTCTTCAAATAAATTCAGCTGTAGCGAAGAAGTATAAATTAAATCACTACAATTTACACTGATGTTATGAACATCTTGCTGTTTATAATACTTCTCAAAAATACATAACAAGCATTTTGTTAAATCTTTCGTGGCATTGGTTGCTGGAATACGAACTTGTTGATGAAAGCCACCTTTCCCACTCCAATCGGTGTAACCTAAACTGAATCCAATCCCTAAAGACACCAATTGTACTTTGGCTTCCTCTCGACGTAACCGAGTCCCTACTTGATCGGCCATTTCTTTAATCACTACTTCAAGTTGTTGCTTATTTGTATAGTCTCGTGGAAACACTTGGGCGTTTCCAATTGATTTACTTTTTAGTTTGTAGGTTTGACCTAAAAAACTTCGATCAATGCCCCAGCTATGGGCATACAACTGGGTTCCCAAGATGCCCATTTTTCGTAACTTCTTAGCCGTTCGTCTACCAATCCCCCACATGTCTTCTAGTGGGGCAATTTTCCAGACAGTGTCAGGAACAGAAGCATACCGCCACTCTGCTTTCATGTCTTTATTGTGCTTACTTTCGTTATCCAAAGCTAATTTGGACAACAGCGGGTTGTCTCCAATCCCAACCGTTGTATAAAGTCCAAGCTATTTATGAACATCGAATTGAATCAACCGTGCTAATTCATACGCACTAGAGACACCATACATTTTTAATCCATTGGTCACATCCACACTATAGACATGATGGCTTTTCTCATCCGAATATTGTTTATAAATATTGTTGATCTCCATATTTTTACGTATATACAATGCTATTCATGGTGGAGCAATTGCAGAACATACAACTAAATAGACATTTTGTTGAAAAATTTCTTTGGAAGAAAATTTTCTTTATGCACTAAAAAAAATACGAATAGTAAAAAACAAATCCAATACCACTACTAATGAAAGAAATCTCACTAGGTTCCATTGAGTTGTTCCGAACAACTAAGCCAATTGTTCCCAAAACAATCATTGAGCATATAAATTTAATTTTACTAATCACTTGCGTTTCCTCTTTCATATACATGATTTAAAAATAGTGCCTACAGCTTTATTTTGAATAATGTCATACAATGAATCCGGATTGTTGCCATTAGTAATGATGGTTTCTATACCATGTTCTGTTGCCAATTTTGCTGATTGTAATTTTGTAATCATGCCCCCTGTCCCTTTGTGATCCAGCTCCACCTGCTAACAAATGGATATTTTCATCAATTTGTTCAACTTGCTTGATTAAGTTAGCTGACGAATCCATTCTAGGGTCTTTATCGTAAAGTCCATCAATATCTGAAAGAATAACTAACTTATTTGCTTTACATAAAGTAGCTACAACTGCAGATAACATATCATTATCGCCAAACAATCGGGCTTCTGATTGAATTTCTGTATAACTTACAGAATCATTTTCATTGACTACAGGAATAATGTTCATTTCAAGTAATGTGTCAAATGTATTTATTAAATTTTGCTTCTTTTCTTCTACTTCAATATCTTCTGCATTCAACAAAATTTGTGCGATAGTTTTATCGTAGTCCGCAAAAAATTTATCATAGAAAAACATAATCCTACATTGCCCTACTGCTGCTGCCGCTTGTTTGAACTTTAGTTCTGTAGGTCTGGTTTTTAAATTCAATTTATTACAACCTACGGCAATTGCGCCAGAAGATACTAAGATCACTTCATACCCTAAATTTTGAATATCCGACAGTACATAAGCTAAACGATCAAAAATTTTTAAATTATTTTGTCCTAAATCATTGGTCAAAGTAGATGTTCCTACTTTGACTACGATTCTATTTTGATATAATCTCATATCTACACCTCAATAATAATCGGTTGATGATTAGTAGCTGGCAAAAATTTTTGAAGAATATCCGCTGTTTTCACTTTCATATAACCGCTTGTTGTACCATAACTACACCCGTAATATTCTTCTGACACCACCTCTTTGTCGATAACAATTTGAATTTGTTTTTTATCATCAATCAATGCACTATAAACAGTTGCGGTACCAATTTTAGTTTGTAGTATTTCTTCAAATAACTCTTCAGGTGCAAACGAAACGCGTGAAATTTTAAGAACTTTGCTAAAATCTTTGGATTTAAACGTTTTACTACCTGTTGTAATAAACAAATAAAAGGTAGTTTTTTGACGATTACATAAGAACAACGTCTTAACCATTTGCATGGTTAATTTATCATTAATCAAAATACAATCAGTCATCGTAATTGCTTCATCAGTCTCCACACGTTGATGCTCAATTGCTAATTCTTCTAATTTTTTATAAACTGCTTCTTGTAATTTGGTTTTAAATTCATTTGGTTTTTCTGTAATTACTTCACTCACATAAAACATACTGACTCTCCTTTTGTATTTTCGTTGTATTTGAAACAAAAATATCGTATCATAAATCAAATGATGATAAAAACGAATATTTATCATGCTGAACATTACAAAAACAGATAGTAATGCTAAAAGGAGAAATTTAATGGAAACAAATATTCAAAAATATCTTGCTCTGGTAAAAACGGTGGAGCTAGGAAGTTTTACTAAAGCCGCAAACGCATTGAATTATTCACAATCGGGAATTAGTCGTATGATTAATGACTTGGAAAAAGAAAGTGGTGTCAATTTATTAGAACGCAATCGAAATGGCTTAAACTTAACTTCTGATGGCATGAATATCTTCCCATTTATTCAAAACATGGTCAATGAATACTTGCTATTGCAACGTAGAATGGATGAACTAACAGACTTAGACACAGGAATTATACGAATTGGCACTTTTTCCAGTGTTGCCACACACTGGATTCCTAAAATGATTCAACAATTTCAAAAGCGTTATCCCAATATAGAATTTGAACTTTTATTAGGGGACTATACAGAAATTGAAATGTGGATCAATGAGGGACGAGTTGATTTTGGGTTTCTTAGACTACCGACCATCAGCCATTTTCAAACAAAATTTTTAGAACAAGATGAATTGCTTGTTGTTCTGCCAGAGAATCATTATTTAACGAAGTACGACAAGATACCTTTAAATGAGCTTTCGCATTTTCCATTTGTTTTACTAGAAAAAGAAAAAAATTCAGATATTTTGGAATTATTTGAACAATTAAATTTTATACCTGCTATTCAATTTCGTACGTGGGATGATTATGCAGTCATGTCAATGGTCGAAAGTAATTTAGGAATCAGTATTTTACCTGAACTGATATTAAAGCGAATCGCTTATAACATCGTCACCAAATCATTAGACATTCCTCAATATCGAAAAATTGGTCTGGTTTATAGAAATAAAGAAACCTTATCTTTAGCTACAAAAGAATTTTTGAAATTTATTGATTATAGGTAAAGTGCAAATGCCGCTTTAAATAATATTAAGCTCTCTTCATCATAAAAAAAAGCTACACTTTTTAGCTATGATAAGTAACTACCATATTATCAATCGCTACAAAGAATGATTTCAAAAAAACTTGCTATTTTCTATACACTTTTAAAAGTATTCTATGATGGATTAAATTTTATGGACTTGACTTAAAAACATAAAAAGTAACCTATTTATTTTGGGAGTATTGGTGTTTTTATTGCTATGAAAAACTTAATTCCGAGTGTTTCAACATAAAACCCTATTCTCTCGTACATAAAACAAAGATAAATGAGTTTGCCCATTAACTAATGTTGATAAAATACCAAAATACACCAGACAATGGCTTTTTTCTTCTAAGCGTTGTACCACTTCTAACATTTCTTCTGTCATCCAGTAATTCATACTTGGATATTATTGTTTTTCTTCAAATTATCGGATAGTTTCTGCGTGTATATTCAAATTTTTCATCCGTTAAATGGTTTCGTGTTTCATTTTCGCTCTTAATCTATTCATGATTCTCGCTCCTTTTTAAACATATTTTTCCAGCCACGTTTTGTGTGCACCACCTACTAGTCGAAAGGCTGAAATTTTTGGGTTTCGTTGCAGAAGCGTTTACCATTCGACAAAAAAATAGCAAGGGGCGCGTGCGACTTGCCTTGCCCTTGCTATTTTTTAAGATTCTTATGAGAAATAAGGGGAACAGCTTCGACTTGCTTTCGCAGTTAGTATCGTTCGAGATGGTAAAAATGGTACACGAAATCAAAAATTGGCTGAACAAGAATTAAAAATTCAGGGAAATGAATTTATCCATATAACTTTGTTTGGCGCAGTCGGAGCTATGCTGTGCCAAATAAATTCAATCCCTGTTGCTTTTTTGTGATTCACCACAAAAATGACAAACTGTCCATGTTCGACTTTGCGGACACAGGGAGCAAATTAAGACAAGGTGACTGGCGGATGAAAAGAGTCACCAAATATTGAATCGATTTTTTGTCACTACAAAAGAAAAGAAGAACCCTTATATATCATCGAATTCTTCTTAAAATCATGGTATAATTTAAGTGGCAGTAGAGTTTGTGACGGTGGCTAATCTTATTCGAAAGGTGGTGGTGCTTATGAACATGAGTGCTAAAATCTTTAGAGAGGAGACGCCTTTTTGTCAGTCGCTGAAGCGTTAGGGCTAATGATTGCGTTCGGTTCTTTTACCGCAACGATTATCTTTGGTATCCTATCCGCAGTAAAAGACGACAAAAAAAAGAAATAACCGTCCTCTTTAGCCAGTCGACGATTATTTCTATAAAATAATTAAACCTGGTCACCGTCTTAAACGGTGCTGCTGGAAGAGTTGTTCGCGCAACTCTTCCTTACATAAAGAATTATATCATGGAATGGATCAAATTTCAATTTAGAGAAGTAAAAATCGGCCTGTTTAGGTTGCTACTTCTCTTTTTTAATTTACAAATCTCTCTCAAAATACACTATGATAATCTACTTCGATACAGGCAGATTGACGCTGTGTCCTTTTTTCGTTAAGTAATAACAAACTTGTTTTCCGTTATATAATTTATCTATCATTTCTTGTTTAAATAATTTTTGGATATGATGATCATTTGATTTATTCGCCAGAACAAAATAATTATAGAGTAATGGATTCATCTATGTCCTCCTTTCAAATTTCTTACCGGTCGACAGTCCCTGACTACAAGACTAGGTGAAAGGGCGTTGTCGCAGGGGTAGTTATGAGTTTTCTCTTTCAATTTTTAAAGAGAACGGAAAGAGATAGTTGAGACCCCACGGACTGGGGTAGGAGTTGATTCCCTTCTCACTACACCATATGATAAAAGAGCAACTCGGACATGCGTCTATACAAACAATTTATGATTTATATGGACATCTTTATTCAAACAAATTGATACAGCGAATCGATTAGATGCTCTTTATTAAGAAAATTTAGCTAAACTTGAAAAATTTAAAATAACATACAATAGTCCCAAAAAGCAAAAAAAGATATAGCTACGAATCGTCTAGAAACGTTGCTATATCAGTTATACCGGCGGCCGGGGTCGAACCGGCACGCCCGTGAGGGCACTGGATTTTGAGTTTTACCGCTCTTATTACTATAGGTCAATCTGACAAAAATAAATAAGACTATACCCACTTATAACCGATTTAAACAAGTTATGGGTTAGCCATCTAAGATATTTTTTGGAAACTCTAATTGTCCGTACACTTATACAAGTTAATGATACCACCTATTTCTATCCTTGTCCACTATTTTTTAGCTAGATTTAAGTTAGATGATTGCCACTCTCGTATCTTCTTTGCTCAGTTTGATTAGATGAATCATTTCAAACACAGATGAATGTCTCAAACCGACTTTCACTATACATAGATGGTTGGAAAATCATAGGATATCTAATGCTTGAATCGGTGTAGAACCCCTACCCTAGATTGTTGGAATTTTCTGCTTTCTACAAATTAAACCGCACTTTTTTAAAACTATTTTTGTTCAAATGATTTTTAAAACCTTAAGTATTAAATTTACAACTGGTAAAAAAACTGGTATAAGCTTTAAAATAAGTTCTAAAGTTTTCCCTTTCTTTGTTTTAATATTTCCTCTTATAAAATTTCCTAAGCTAAATATTCCCACAAAAATCCCATACAAAGGAATTACCGAAACGATTAATAAAACTAACACGCTCCATTCATTGAGTAAAGAAAAATTTTTTAAGAGCAAAACAATTCCATAAATGATATAAAAAATTGCCATTGCAACGGCAAAATTATCAAATATTTTTTTGTTACCTAACATTTCTTCTACTGAATACGCGAAAAATACTGAACTTATCATTAATATCACAGTAGTTACCCCTCTTGACCAACTAAAAAGATATTCATCAGGTAAAATATAAATAATACCTGCTAATGCCATAAAAGCAAAAGCTAATGAATAGCCACTATAATCTTGTTTTTTCTCATTCTCAGACATCTATATATTGCTCCCCTTAAAAATATTCGATACTTATATAATACCTGAATAGTTCTAATATATCTATTTGTTCTGATTTGATTCTTTTCTTCTTTTCAATAAAACTTCTGAAATAGTTGTATTGATAGTTATCTATGCGATACCAATTCTTTATTGTGTAACCTGAAGAATCACTTCTTTTCTCCTAGTCATTTTATTTTTTGCATTAGAGAATGACCTCACCTTGTTCTTTCCGTCCTACAAACTAGAAACTCTGATTTTTACCCTTAGATACACACTTGGGGTACATTCGTCTCTTTGAGGGACTCCTTTCCAAATCAGCTAGTTTTCTTTCTATATCCACCACCCTATTTTTTCACCTTCTTTGAGATGAAGATGAAAATTACTTCTGACACCTGTCATTTTTCATCTCCAATAACATGATTTTTCACCCCCACCCACATAACTTTTTTCTCCAAATCAGCTTCTTTAATAGGCAATGGAAGAAATAATTGTGTGGCTATGGTCATTTGTGCCATCTGCCACAGCCACCAACAATAGGGCAATCAGGCAACCTCAAGATGAATTTTGCCATTTACTACAGATACGGATTGGCATGACCATTTTTCTGCACAAGCATTCTTCTTTCCTTAACTCACCCTTCTTTCAGCCATCAAATGTAGAGAAGTTTCTTCTATTGTAAATACCCTTTCTCCACCCACTGATAGCTAAGTAACCTAAATTCAGCCTGCTCCCCATCAGCTAAGCTGATTAACTCAAGATAAGCTGAAAGTAGCACGAAGCCAAGCTGATTTCAAGTAAGATGAGGAATCTCTTCCTGCAATTCTTGCTCAAATGCTTGATATCTTTTCTATTATCCATCTGACTATCAAGCCTGCATACAGATAACTATTCTAGCCAACTAAAGCCAACAGTATCACAGGAAGAAAAGCATTAGATAAGTAACTTGGTACTTTTATCCCTCTAAAGCCCAACCCTCCAGTAAATCTATAAGCAACATGAAATTTTATCTCTAGATTTTAACAGCAGAGACATAGGGTATCTAACCAGTATAACGAAAGGAGTTGACCAAAAAATGAACACCAAAAGGAGTCCAACTGGCAAATAAGGCAAGACCCAAAATCCCTATAGCTAGATGAAATTGAGTCAAGCGACTTTAATGGCTCGTAAATGACTTCTTAAATAACACCAGTTAGATAGGGATTTCACCCCAAAAAACTTTTCAAATTCGTGGTATAGACTGGGTTATCTAGGAGTAACTATCAGGCAATAATATAGATGTAGTAGCTACTCAACAAATATCAAACTGTCCCACACTTTTGGCGCAAAAAGTCACTAGAACAGAGAAAAAAAGAAACAAAAACAACTCTAGCCATTGGTACAACCGACTTTCCACCTATTAAAAGACCAAATCCCTTGATACTCTTAACTTCTAGCTATTTTGAACAATGATCAGTATGTTTTACTGGGGGTCGTAGTACGAGGCTTGGCAGATTCGTTTTAGCCATTTCATCAGCACATCTCCCCTCACTGGGGTACTGTAGAGCCAAAACAGGGCGCAAGGCAGATTTTCCTCCGAGGAAAGAGAAAGACATTCGCTCTTTATTGTGGACACTAAGAAGCGTCCTAAAGACGTCAAGAGGCATTTTTCCTTTTGGCGGTGGCTGTCTCAGGCTTTGCCTGTGGAGTACCCAAAACCAAGACCCCAGTACTGGGCTGAACGCTGAACATTTTCTTGTCGCCCTTACTCCTGCAAAGGATTGTGGCAACTATTAAGTAAGAAATCGAGTGGCTCAAGGGATTCAGGCTCTTTAGGCATGGAGATTGGCTTGTACCATAAAGCTAGAAACATAAACTAAGAAAAGAGGAATATATTATGCCAAAAACTACAAGCAAACAAGCAACACCTAGACACAGAAACTGGATATTTATTGTCTATCCAGATTCAGCACCTGAGAATTGGAGAGATATTGTAACAGATATTGGTGCATCATGGGGGCATAGCCCTTTGCACGATAAAGATGAAAATGAATATGGCGGAGCTAAAAAGCCTCACTACCATTGCCTTATCAAATTTAATAGCCTAAAGTCTCACAGACAAATGCTAAGCATAACTGGTAAACTCCATGCACCAAATCCGCAACCTTGTGAGTCTATTGTAGGAAAAGTAAGGTATTGGCTCCATCTGGATAACCCTGAAAAGTATCAATATGAGCAAGAAGACATAAAAGCCTTTAACGGCTTAGATATTAAAGAGATACTAAGACCAAGTAAGACAGAACAAACTGCCATGATGAGAGAAGCAAGAGCGTTCATCAGAGAAAATAATATCAAAGAGTTAAAAGACTTTATGGACTATGCAGATAAAGAAAAACCCGAATGGGGCTACGTCATCAATAAATACCACTGTGGTATCAGAGACTATATCAACAGTAGCAGATATAGTTCTAAGCACCAGCAAAATGAAGAATACGAAGGGCTACGCTTGATTCGGACTTTTATTAAAGAGAATGGTATCACAGAGATAGCTAACGTGTATGACTTTTTAGATGAAACTGCACCTCAATGGGGGTACTTAATGGAGACGAAGTATCTTGAAATCAAGAACTACCTAGAAAGTACGATACGCCGAAATAAGCACAAAGTGCAGTTAAATTCTCTTGATACTCCTAAACAAACGAACATCATACCTTTAGTACCAAAAGGAATTGATTTGGAGCTATGGGCATTAACAATAAAGGAGTATCAAGAGTCTTGTCTCTAATATTTCAGTAACGTTGTCCATTTTAAGTTTTTATCAGAAATCTAACTCCTGATAAATCTACAGACAGTAAGACAAATGTGATTTCAGTAGATTATGGCTAATTTAATGTAAGGAGGAAATCTACCTAGTATGAAAAATAGGTATTTCCTCCTTTTAGCTTTCAATCAACTTTGATAAGCTGTCCTACTTCTATACTACTATTTCATGCCATAGATAGTGGGGGATTTTTATAGATATTGAAAGAATGAATTCAATCAATAAGACTATTAAACTTTCCAAGTATGGCTAATAAAATCAGATAAATCAAAACACTAGAAAACCAAAGGTACTTTTTCATAGCTCAAGGTTAGATACTAAAAAAGGTAAGTCAATCAATAAGAATATTAAATTTACCATGCGTAACAGATTTACCAAATTTGAAAGGTATAAATCACAGCTAGCAATCGTATCAGACCAAAGGCAAGTTGCTTATCTCGGGTATCAGCAATGAAACAGCTTCTGACCATCACTACCACCGCAATCCATTGGTACAACCGACTTTCCACCTTAAAAGAGACCAAATCCCTTGGTACACTTGACTTTCATCTATTCTGAACAGTGATCAATATGTTACTGGGGGTCATAGTATCTGCCTACTATCCTTCTATCATGCTATTAGCCATACTTGGGGTACTTACTAGCTACTTATCATGATTAATAAATATGTAGTAGTCTTTTACGCAAGAAAACATTTGCTTTTCTCTATCTTCCATGGGAAAATTATTTTTGTGAGGAAAGGAGGAACCAAGGAGAGAACAACGATTAAAAAACTTACTTTTACAAAAAAGCGCTCTATTCAGCTTATCATTGCTACTTTAGCAGTCTTAGGAATCTTACTAGCCATGAGTTTTCATTCCCAGAACAGAGTGAAAAGCTCTCTTAACTCTTTCAATGAACGCTGGAAAGAAATTGAATCAGAGGAAAACCTAAATTTGAGTTTATTGAATCCTAAAAATAACAAGTATATCTCATTAACAACCGGTAAGAAGATGGATAAAGAGAATAAAACAAATTTTCTCCCTTCTCAATTTGAAAAGCAAAAACAAATTAAGAGAATCAGCCATGATGAACAACTCTTATCAGATTTAGGAAATGAATACAGTAAAGCGGGTAATATTGCAGATACTTCCAAAGAATTTTCGATTGAAGATGAACAGAAGCGGTTAGATAAAATGTACGCCTATTTTGATGGTCTGACTACTGAGGGGAAAAATCAATTTAAGCCTGTAAAAGATAGCTTAGATAGGGCTAAAAAATCATTGGAAATAATTAGTGACTACAACAAATCCTACTATATCCCAATTGAAAAATCAGACCTAATACCTACTGCCTATAAATTTCCACTAAACACAGATGTCGCAAAACAATACTATAAAAAAATCTCTGACGAATTAGATTACAGCTATGATGGCTATAATCCAAATGAAGATACAGAAGAAAATACTACATCTGATATTCGAGAAACTGATTGGGATAACGGCGCTTATGGTATTCTATCATGGGGAGAATCACTATACAGATATTATCTTGATTTAGAAGGAAGACCCGAAGCAGCTTCTGCACTCAAGGATAATTTAAACTTAGATGGATTTACCGCTGACATTGTTGATGGTCAATATGCTAAAAAAGAAATGGAAAAGCAAGATCCGAATGATATGTCTAAAGAAGAGTTAAACAGAAATTTAATCTATTCATTGGCTTCTAGTGGATACTATGAGCGTGCGACTCAAAATGATGATGAAACTACAACTAGTGTCATTACACCCTCTTTATGGGTACTTCAAAAGAACGGCAAAATAGTACTAAAAGCTTCATTCAATGAATTAAGTACTGCTAATGATGTAGAGACAGCCTCTGGAACATACTCCATAACTGATACGAATACAAAAGAAACCTTTGATATTACCATTAAGAACAATGATGATGGCTCTTATCATGTAACAGGACAAACTCCTGTAGGTGAAATCAATCATGATTATTCACCACTATCAAATAAAAGTACCAAGAAAGATGATAATTCGACAAGTGAAGAAGTTCTGTCATCAGCTAATGTCAGTAAAGAAACGATGGATAATGCAACTATAGAAAGCTATTGTCATTTATTCAGTGGTAAATTTATAACAAATAACCTTGATAATCATACAGCTAGTTATTTCAATGAATCTCCTAAAGGTTGGAGATTTGAAGACAGTAGCAAACTACTAATAACTGCCGAATTTCTTGGAGTTGCTAACAGTTTTGCAGATGGAACAGTACAGTTTAAAATGAAAGATAATGAATCAAGTAAAGAGTTTCTTCTGAATATAACGCCAAATAGTGATTGGGATGGGTATAAACTACAAGCAGATACGCCTGTAGGAAATCTAACTGGCGATTATATCGCTGTAACCAGTAATAAAAATACTCGACAAAAACAATCAGATAAAGCTTATGAAGAGAAGCAACAAAATCAATCAGATGGGAATAAAAACGACACAGACCCTAAAGGTGAAAAATCATTACAGGGGTATACTGGTGAAGATGCAACTAATCCATTTGATTGACACTAAACTAAATACCTTTTTCCTCACACTAGGAGTCCTTTTATTAAAAAGACCCATGTGAGCGAGAATTCGCCATATCAAGCCTACTACGCTCTTTCCATACGTCGAAAAACATCCCAAAAATCCCCTTGGCTACCTTGAAATCTTCTCCTAGCATTATCATACCCCACAACAGAAAAATCGCTTAAAACGAATTTTTTGACCTTTTTGTACTGCCCTTTATTTGAATGATATACAGCGCATTACAAAGAAGTCAAAGAGCAAATAACTATAATGATAGCACTAGAAATGTTGGTTTATCAACGTCTCTTGTGTTTTTTAGTCTGCCTTGTTCTTACCTTTATCTTATTAATTTCCGTTTTTAATTACTTGTACTTTCTTATTCAGACAAAGGACTGTCTACTGTCAAATAACAAGTTAATCACTTGAAAAGAAAGTAAAGAGGAGTCCTTTTAATATTATGACACCTCGTGAATGTAAGATTTTCTAAGGCTACCTTCTTTCCTCTCTAAAAGTAGGAGCGATTTTTTATCACTTCCTAAATAAGACGAATAACAGGAGGTCATCAATATGGCTAAAAGACAAATGCACAACGTACAACCAATCAAGGATTCAAATGTACTTAAACAGGTACAGGATACTCTCTTAGATAGTTTCAAAGCTGGACGCAGAAATTACACCATCTTTCAACTTGGCAAAGCAACTCTTCTAAGAGTCAGTGATGTATTGGCGCTTGAATATTCAGATGTATTCACAGATACTGGGGTACTAAAAGAGCGTGCCAACATCACTGACCAAAAAACGGGCAAGCCAAACTCTCTTTATCTGAAACCAATAGAAAAAGAACTCCTTCTTTATCAAGAATGGCTACAAGAAAGTGAGATTCAAAGCCAATGGCTCTTCCCTTCTCTCTCCAATACAGACAAATGTATCACTAGAAAGCAATACTACAAAATCATGCAGAAGACTGGCAATCTCTTAGGCATTAATTACTTGGGGACTCATACCATGAGAAAGACAGGTGCGTACAGAGTCTACGAGCAGACCAACTACAATATCGGCTTTGTCATGAAACTACTGAATCACTCTGACCAAAAGTCCACCCTAAGTTATTTAGGACTAGACGAGGTACAGAAAGAAGAGCTTCTTGACACGATTAACTTCGGTTAAATCATTTAAAATCCATCAAAATGAATAAAAAATTGCTTAAATTTCAATTTATTTTTATTGTCAAAATTGTCCGACCTACTCCCTTCTTCTAGGGGTACTGCTCATCTTTTAATGTACCTAACTATCAATATTAACTACCTACTTCACAAGTCAGCTTCATTTGCAATCGCTACAAACCCTTATTTGAAGGGATTTCAAAGGAATTTCTTATCCCTTATAATTAGTATATAGAAGAAAGAGACAAGCAATGAAGAACAATTCCATGGAAAATGATTTACATTCTCTTACTTCCTGAAAATAATTATTTCAGATGATTATATCTAGTCACATAATAAAAGGAGACAAGAAACTATGACAAATCCAACAATCACTAAACACGACTTAATCGAATTGGGCTATGGACACTGTACGGCAGAAGACCTAATTAAGAGAGCTAAAGCTTTGATGGTACACAAAGGATTCTCTTACTATGAGAATGCACGACTTGGACGTGTGCCTGTTAAAGCCATAGAGGAAATACTAGGCATTCAGTTAGCAGTAAAACCAATTGAGGAGGTAGACTAAAATGACAATCAGAAAAGACAAAGCAACAGGGACATGGATTGTAGATATTTCAGATGGTTTTAACCCTGTTACTGGTAAGCGTAACCGATTTATCAAACGTCAAATTAAGACCCGTAAAGAAGCTATTAAACTAGAACAGGAACTTAGATTTACTAAGTTTGGAGATACCTCTCTTGCAGGTGCTACTATTGAAATGCTGTATCAGATTGCTGTTGAAGAAGATAAAAGAAGTAATCGTAAGGAAAGCTACTTACAGACACAAGAGTATAATTACAACAGGCATATTAAGGGGTACTTTGAGAAAGCTAAAATTGAGCTTTTAACTTATAAAGAGCTAGAAGTCTTTCGTACTTCACTCACGAATAAAGGTTTATCCAATAACACGGTTAATAAACTCATGATACAACTAAAGAAACTCTTAGATGTAGCCGTCAAACAAGGATTTCTAAAAGTAAATCCATGCACACAATTAAAGAAATTACCTGTCAAAAAGAAAAAGATGGACTATTGGACAACGGAGGACTTCAATCATTTTATGTCACTTTTTAAACCTGATGAGTATCCATACAAGCTCTTTTTCAAAGTTGCCTTCTCAACTGGTATGCGTATGGGAGAACTTTTAGGACTGACGTGGGAAGACATCAACTTACGCAGAAACATTATAGACGTTAATAAAACTTTGATTCATTTGACAGGCAAAAACATCCTCAATGAACCCAAAACGAGCGCTGGAAGTCGTCAAATTGCTCTTCACAGCAACTTATCAGATGAATTATGGGATTGGAAAGATAAACAGCATGAGCTTCTCTCACCTTTCGTACCAGAAACAGAGAAACTCCAAGTCTTTCAATTCGTCCCCGAAATCATGACACGTTTCAAAGTATCAAAGAAATATGATGACGTAGTAGAACGTAGTTCTACTCTCAAAAGAATCCGAATTCACGACCTCAGACATTCCCACGTAGCATTTTTAATTGATAATGAGGAAGATCCATTCATCATTAAAGAACGCATAGGACACGCCTCAATCAATACGACCTATGATATTTACGGACACCTCTACCCAAAT